>OMVQ01000028.1 GCA_900314555.1 uncultured Eubacteriales bacterium
CAGGAATTCTTTCTTCCAGTTACGGAGTAAGTTTGGCTGAATATTGTTTTCAGTAGCTATTGTGTTTATATCTTTTTCACCTTTAAGTACTTCCAATACGAGTTTAGCTTTGAACTGTGCTGTAAAATTTCTTCTTGTACGAGACATAATTTTATCCTTCTTTCTACATGATAATAAGAGTATATCAAATTCATTAAGATTTGTCTCAGGAAGTGTCTTAAATTATGATACCATTATACTTTAAGCATTTATACTATATCATAACAAAACTTTTTTGTAAAGTTCAGCGAATATCCTTTATTCTAAAGGCTTCTTGCTACATTGATCCTTCCCTTTTAAACACAGCAAGTACTGTCTTTAAAAGTATTTGTATGTCCTTTCCAATATTCCAATTCATTATGTATTCAGTATCTAACTTAACTACTTCTTCGAAATCAGTAATATCACTTCTTCCGCTTACCTGCCACATTCCGGTAAGACCAGGCTTAATGGCAAGTCTCGCTCTATGATGAAGTTCGTATTTCTCCCATTCATCAAGCGTTGGTGGACGTGTGCCGACAAGACTCATATCACCTTTAAGAACATTTAAGAACTGTGGAAATTCGTCTATAGAAGTTTTTCGTATAAAGTTTCCAATGCCCTTTCCATTTTCACCACCAATTATACGTGGATCATTCTCCATCTTGAACATCATGCCGTCTTTAACCTTGTTCTGCGCCATAAGTTCCGCTTTACGTTCTTCAGCATCTAAGTACATACTTCTGAATTTATATATGTAGAATTTTTTACCGTTTTTTCCAACTCTCATTTGTTTAAAAAATATAGGTCCTGGTGATTTCTTATATATAGCTGGTGCAACGAATACGAATAATATTCCTGTAAACATAAGTCCTATAATACTTCCAACTATGTCCATTAGTCTCTTGATAAAGCTTTCAACTATTGATGCTGTATTAATAGCACTTGTAAGTACTGTATACTCGTTCATCCTTTCCACAATCTGAACCTTTCCCGGTTCACTTACTATCTTAGCAAGGTTCTGGTGTACAGTAATTCCCATAAGCAGACAGTCTTCGACCAGTTTTTTCTCTATTTTATTATGTTCATCGTTAAAACATACAAACACCTCGTCTACCCACGATTTACATAGATACACAGATATTTCATCTCCTGATGCTAATACCTTTATACCATCAATTGTTTCGCCAGTCATATTCTTGTCGACTATGCATACACCTGTAATATGATATTTACCTTTTCCATAATTTGACAGATTATCAATTAATTCCTCTGCTTCATCACATGTCGTAATTAATACCATAGACTGTGTCTTCGAATTATCTCTGATAGGTGATTTTGAGACTACCCACTTCCAGATTTCCCTGACAATATAAGTAATTATTATTCCAATTGCCCATGTGAGCATAAATACTATTCTGGAGTATTCCTGCCCCTGTTGAGACATATACAGATATACTACCTGCAACATCGTAACTATGGTTACATATCTTATTGTACATAAGAATTCCTTATAATGCCCTCTGGTAACTATCTTCTTATAAGGTGCTGCCATTAATGCTACAATAATACATATCATCATATACACAATGACGATATTTGAATATAATTTAGGAAGTACAACTTTATTGCCTCTCCAGCCATGCCTGATTATATAGGCTATGGCAAAAGCAACTTCTATACTTATAATATCCAACACAATAAAGTCTATATGCCTGAATATTCCTGATGTTTTTCTTCTATACATAGCCTAATAATCCTTTCTATAATTTTTATTTACAACCTGATTTTCTTCTGTCTTATTTTTCATCGTCCCAGTAACCTTTTTTCTCTATTTTACTCACTTATTACTTTACCATCAATAACCTGTTGAATTAATTCCTTAGCATGATTAATTGTATTTTCATCCGGAATCATTACCCATAGGTTATTTCTTCCAGGTATAGAAAATGTCGAAGCTCTTGTACCTGTTCCATCTACACTATATGATACAACATTCCACTTCTTCATATCATTAATCTGCATTTTAACAAGGCTCTGTATCATATCTTTAGGCATACTTGTCTGGAAACAATCTGAAATGGCATCCATGATATCTGTGTAATTATATAACATCTTAGAGCTTGCCATTTCGTTAATAACTGCTTTAATTACTTCCATCTGATCTCTGCCTCGCTGTCTGTCACCATCAGATAATGCATATCTTTCTCTCGCAAAGCCAAGCGCCTGTTCTCCATTAAGCCTGTTGTCACCAACCTTGATATCTACATTATAATGTCTTGTCGTAAATGCATAATCAGAATGTACTGTCACTCCACCAAGCTCATCTATTATCTTTATAAAGCCATCAAAGTTAAGTCGGAAGTAATACTGTATTTCTAAGTCGTAAATCATTGATAATGTATCTTTTGAACAATTAATGCCATATATTCCAGCATGCGTAAGCTTATCCTTAACACCATTAGAAATTGATAATGGAACATAGTAATCTCTAGGTGTAGATACTAAAAGTATCTGCTTAGTCTTAGTATTCACAACCGCAATGATATTTACATCACTTCGACTTGTCGTAGCAACTGAACCATATGTATCTATACCACTTATGTACAATGTAAACACATCACTGTTTAATTTTATTCCTGTATCATCTTTATCATACCATTCTACTTTTGACTTAACCTCTGTCATAAGCAGTTCTTTTACCTTGTCTTTAAAGTCCTCATAACCTTCAGTCTCTATGATTACATCTATATAAGCTTCATTCAGAATAATCGCCTTAACGTCTCCACTATATAAACCATCTATCATAGAAAAGAAATCATCATATTCCTTTGTAGCAATCTCTTTATTTATAGTTTTACTTATTTCTTCTATCGTTTTATCTGTTGCTTCTCTACCTCTTGATGAAAGAATACCATATGTATAATCTGCAGCATCACCCAAGCTTTTAGCCTCATCATCTGCAAGCACATATACTACCATCTTATCTATCTGTTCATCAGAACCTGTTACTTTATCCATCACATCTGTAGTCTTCGCAATGTATGCACAGGCTATTCCAAGTCCTATGCTGATGATGATTCCAATTATCATCATTATAATTCCCGGTATCTTTTTAAACTGTAAAACCACATTCAGTACACATAATATAACAAGTATTCCTACAGCAAGGAAGAAGTATTTCTGCGACAATACATCAAGTTTTGCAAGAAAATATAAGAACAATAGTGTTATTATACTTTGAATAATCGCAAATCCATATCTTACTAGTTTAAATATGTCTTTTTCTTTCATGGTCAACCTCCATTTCCCAGACGTTTACGTCATACTGACTTCCATTTTAGTCCTAATTGTTTATCTATTAAATATTATTTTCTACACGTTAATATGTAGTTTCGTATATTTCAACATATTTTTGTATCTGCAAAACAGACAGTACATTTACTGTGCTGTCTGTTCTGCTGTTATCCCTTGCTGTGCATTCTGTTCAGGCTGCGCATTATTTACATCGTCGTTTTCGGGTACTATAGCATTATTCACAGTGTTATCTGCTACATTATCCGGTATATTATCTGTTGCTGCTACTGTATCTGCCGGTATAACATGTAAAGTAAATGGTGCCGGTGCTGATACATTACCTTCTGTGTCTGATACCAGATAATTAATCTGATAGTCTCCTGGAACACTTAAGTTATAATCACCTGTAATTCTTATTCTTCTTGATACATCGCCTGAATTATCATATGTTTCTCTTACAAAGCTTATCTCATCAAAACTTTGTCCAGCTTTAATAGTTGTCTCAGCGGCCTTTAGTTTGATGACCGGTATACCGGTTGCATCTGCTGCTGCCTTATCTATTTCTCCTGTCGGACCACTATCTGCTACTGTAATATTTGTTGTCGGATTCTCGCTTGTACTTTCATTTGTGCTTGTGTCATTACTTACATCGGTCTGCTCTGATGACTGGTTCGCATCATTTGCATCTGTATTCTGACTGGCATTTGCTCCTGTCGATATATATTTAACACGACGCTTATTATTCTTAGTGGTAGTAATGTTATTCTTTGAATCTTTTGCAGCGTATACTACCTCCATATATTCGCCATTACCTATTACTATCTTATTTGCCACCATTAATGTATCGCTTACATCACCGTCTTTAGCATCTATAGCAGTAACGTCTTCCAGCAATACATCATTGGACTCGCCCTCCGTATAAGTTAACTCCTCATCCGGATATGTAATAACAGGCCCTTTTCTATCAGAAGTTGCGAATTTAATCACACCTATTCCGATTACCACTGCTATAACTGAGCCGACGATTCCTAAAATCTTTTTATTGTTCATACATTACTCCATCCTGAAACAGATATTAAATATCTATTTCTTTGCACTTTGTCCATAGTTACCATAATTACCATATTCACCATAGTGTCCATAATGTCCATAATATTTACCATAATATCCACCTTTACCGGTAGGAACCTTATTAAGAACTACTCCTAATATCTTACAGTCAGCTTTCTCTAACTGTGCTTTTGTCTTCTGGACAAGTTTATAGCTTATCTCACCTGCTGCTACTACCATAACTACGCCATCACATTCCTGTGCCACGATAGCGGCATCGATAACACTTCCTATAGGTGGAGTATCTATAATAACATAATCATATGTCTGTCTTAGCTGTTTAATTAATGTCTTAAAATATTTATTACCAAGTAATTCTGCTGGGTTTGGTGGAACAGGACCTGAGAATACTACATGTAAATTCTCTACATTTGTAGAATATACAACTTCATCAAACGAATTAACGCCTGATAAATAATGTGTGAAACCTTTAACTGCTTTGTTAATCTTGTAACGTCCAACTAAAACTGATTTTCTAAGGTCAGCATCTATAAATATTACTTTCTTGCCTGACTCTGCAATTGAAGCCGCAAGATTAAAAGATACACTTGATTTTCCCTCATTAGGAATTGTACTTGTAAGTGCAATAACTTTTACATCACTACCACAAAACTGTACGTTTGTTCTTAATCTCTTATATGCTTCATTGGTACTATTATCTAATTTCTTTAATTTATCAATATTTATGTTTAACATACATTTCCTCATTTCTGTGCTTTTGCACTAATCTGCACTTATCTGTAACCTACTTATTTTTCTTCTTTTTCTTTTTCTTCTTGTTATCAGTTGTTTCTAATTCAGGAATTAAACCAAGTACACTTAATCCAAGATATTTTTCAACATCTTCCTGTGCCTTGATAGTATCATCTAACATAAATCTTATAATAATAACTGCTACTGCGATTATAAAACCTAGTGCAAAACCAATTAATATATTCATCTTAGTATTAGGACTAATTGGACTTTCAGGTAACTTTGCATCTTCCACAGTATTAACTGTCTCAATACCCATAACGGACTGAATCTGTGCCTTAGATGCCTCTCTTACGGCATCTGCTATCTTCTTAGCCATCATTGGATCCTTGTCATTAACAGCAATTGTAAGTATTCTCGTATCAGTTGGGGTACTTACCGAAATTTTGCCTGCTAATTCTGATGTTGACATCTTAAGATTCAAATCTGCAATTACTTTATCAAGTACCGGATTACTCTTTACTAATATCATGTAGTCCTTAGTCAAATAATTACTTGACTGCAAATCACTTACATTTATCTGGTCGGTTGTTGTAAGCTTGTTATTTGTTACATATACCTGTGTGCTTGCCTGATATACGGGACTTATTAAAAATTTCGTAAATGTAAATGCAACTGCTGCACCAAGCACAGCTGCTAATACAATAACCGCCAGTTTATCTAATAATATGGCAAATATCTCTCTAAGATCGATTTCCACTTCGTCATTTCTGTTTTCTGTTTCCATTACTTTGAACTCTCCTTTATTATATGTTATATGTAGTCTTTTGCAAGGATCTTACGTGGATTAACACTTAGAAGTTTTTCCACTGTCTCCTCGTCAGTTTTCTTTCTAAGATATTTTATACATTCTTCTAAGTCAGGCGAACGATGGCCGTCACTATGTGTATCCGTACCAATGAAATGCACTAAATCATTTTTAATCATCTTAAGCACTTTTTTTCGAATACTTCTACCATATCTACCTGCTATCGTGTGTGCATTTATCTGAATATATACACCTGCGTCCACAAGCCGTTCCACATTTTCAATATCCGCCATAACTTCTTCGTATCTCTCGCAATGTGCAAGAACCGGCGTATATCCGTTATTAACAAGTTCGTATAGGCTTTCGCTTATATACTTATACTTGTCATTTGGTGAAAACTCAACCAGCACATAATCTGAACCTGCAAGTGTAAATATCTTACTTTCTTCAAGATTATCTACCACACCATAACTGTAAAATATCTCATTGCCAAGATATAGTTCAAAATCTGGATATTTCTTAGCAACTAAATTCTTTAATTTTTCAAAATTCTTTTCTATTTCTTCTTTATTATCATCGTATTTTCCCACTTCATAATGGGGTGTTGCAATCATTCCACGAATCCCATTGTTGTATGCTATATCTATCATTCTTAATGCCTGTGTAGAACTTCTCGCCCCATCATCCACGTGAGGAATTATGTGACAATGAATATCTATGTATCCGCTAATCTTTCTTTCCTCCATTTTATTATATTATTCTTTAAATTTCACTTGTCTCTCTGCTAAATATCACTATTTTTTTATTTTTTTAACATATTTTTACATTTAGACGCAAAAATACCACCAAATAGTCATACAATTACAGATTATAACATACCAATATCATTTTGCAAGAATTTTATTGTAAATTGGAGTGTATTACCAAATTGATTTATAAATTTATATTAGAGATTAGGGTTTAAGTTAAGCACTATTTGTAATATACTTATTAATAGGCTGACAGACTTCAATGTCAAAGTCACAAAAATGTGATATGCTTAAAATATTTATTGAAATGAGGTTAATATGAATTTTACATATGAATCAGAACGCTTAATCCTAAGAGTTCTGGATAAAAATTCTGCTCCTATGGTGTTAGATTTTCTATCAGAAAACAGTGATTTCTTCGAGCCATATGAAGCTGAAAAACCACCTAATTACTATACCCTGAAATATCAGAGTGTTTCTCTGCGCCTTGAATACAATGCTTTCATTAAAAGCTCTTATGCCAGATTTTATGTATTTACCAAGGCTGAACCTGATAGAATTATAGGAACTGTTTCCTTTGGAAATATGCATAAATTCCCATTCTTTTCTACATGTATAGGTTATAAATTCAGTAAATCTGTATGGGGAAATGGATATGCTACCGAGGCAATAATCTGCGCTGCCACAGCTATTTTTAAAGATGGAGGATTTCATAGAATTGAAGCGTATGTTATGCCTGACAATCTTTCTTCCATAAAGGTCTTAGAAAATGTAGGATTTGAATATGAAGGAATTGCTAAAAGTTCAATTCGCATTTGTGGTGAATATAAAGACCATTCACAATACGCACTGATTAATCCTTATAAATAAAATAAGAGTTATAGGGCAAAACATTTGATGACCGGGATTAGTCAGCAATATGTTTTGTTCCATAACTCTGTTTTTTGTTTCTATAGCTTTGTTTCATAATCCAATAAACTGCTATATTAATATTGATATATAAGTCTCCGACAGATGGTTAGTTTACACTCATTACCCATCCGTCGGAGATTTTGGATTATCTTATTCTGCTATTTCATAACATCTATTTATTATTGCTCCCTGTCTGTTTTTCTGAATATTCTTTAATATATTTATCTATTGTGGCTTTATCTATCGGCACTCGGTTATCCATTGATTTTAATACATCAAAGATTCTTACTCTCATAAATGTAAAATCATCACCTAAATCATAGACTTCATTATTATTAAAACCTAACACTACAGGTCTTAAAATGTTTTCTTCATTCTCCTTAATAACAAGGCCTTTTTCTTTATTTGACAATTCAACACATACACCCGGTACAAGTATATTAATGCTTTTAAGCAATGCACCAACATGTTTCTCGTCAAACATTTTCTTATTATTAATTAATTCTCTGACCGCCATAATGTCTGAACTTGGTTCTGCATTAATGTTCATACTTGTCATTTCATCAAATGCATCAGCCACTCTTAACATTTTAGTACCCTCTAATAATTTGGCATCTGGACTGTTTGTTCCCTTTATCTCTTTTAGATTCTGTAAAACAATAATTCTTGTAAGTGATGGAATCTCATAATCCTTCTGTATTAATTCATTTCCATCTATCTCACATTTATTTATTGTATATATATCTTCTTCATTAAGATTACTGCCTTTTCTCAAAATATTTACAGGCACCATGGCTCTTCCTAACTGATGAATAAGTGCTGCTGTCACAATATTTATCTGCTCCATATATGACATATTAAGCTGAGACGACATTAATGCACAAAGTATGGCAACGCTTATGGAATGTTTATATACATAGTCCTCCGGACTTCTAAGCGTTTTATTGAAATTGATTTTATGACCTACTTTTCCAAATTGTCTTATAATGGAATCTGCTAATTTCTGAATGTCTTTCTCATTCTTCTGTTCCACTATCATATCTAGCTGTTTCTTCAATGAGAACTGTGCAACTGTCTGGAATTTCTCGAATTCTCTGTCCTCCGCAGACATTTCCTGCTCTGGTTCTGTAGGCTCTAATATGTACACGCCTAATAATCCGAAATTCTTTATACTGTTAACACCCTGCTTATCTAACTTAGTGTTAATGTCATATAATAGCACTCCATCTCTGTTATATACCGGTCTTGCCAGTCTCATTCCTTTTTTAAGTTTATCCATAACTATAAACTTCATACTCTTATCCCGTATATTGTCATCAGACAATATAGCCACTGACACAATAAAGAATGTCTTAGGCGTCCTTTCCTCTTTATTCTTTTTACTGTAACAATTTATAAATACATACACCAGTATCCAAATTTCATAGCCTTATTTCCATATCGGTTCGTCGCATTATTACATTCGAATTCCGTAAATCCAAACATTCTCGCTATTACCTGTTCCTTTTGATGAAACATTCCCGGAACTCCAACAAGATATTTCTTCCCTGAATCCATCTTCTTTTCACATAGCAATAAATATTTGTAATTATAAAAACCATGGAGTAGAAAGCTATTATTACATAAATGCCAATATTTCTTCGGAAGATATGATATATCGTGTGGTGTAATCTTTATACACTCACCATTTATCTCATTAACTCTTATCTTAGGATAACAGTTACATAACATTCTAAAATAGTCACCTGCAACCGAATCAGCATTACCTGTATCATCTATTTCGTCATTTTTCTGCTCTTCCTTTAGCATATCTGCTAATTTATTATTACATTTTTTTCTGTCATCTGCAAAATCTGTTTCAGGTTCTATCTTAGACTCTGTATTATTATCTTTTGTTATATTTTCTGCATTAACTTCTATTTCACTTTTTGTATCATTTTCTAACTTAGGCTCCGGCCCCGCATTAACTTCCATTTCACTTTTTATTTCACTTTTTACTTCATTTTCTATCTCAGTTCCTGAATTACCACTCAATACAGATTCTAACTGTGACTCTGCATTAATTTTCCCTGCTACATTTTGGTTTGAATCTATGTTACTTTCTGATACCTGGTTTGAATTCCGGAACGATTTTATGTCAGTTTCCTCTGTGTTTGCAATATGATTACCATCATAATTGATTCTGTCTCTAAAATACTCATCTAATACTAAATTCTCTAACGCCTCACCTTTAATATCATATGTATCACCATCTAATGGTCCCTCTGCAATTTTCAAATCTGCCTCTGCATTATTCTGTATATTAATATCAGTGTTATTTTTTTCTTTGAATTCATTCACTTCTATCGGAATATCGTCCCACTCTGATGCATACACAATGTTTAAATTATGTGCACCCTTTAAAAATGCTCTTGTACAGATGAAAATACCTGTAATTCTGTCTATTGATATTCCAACATTTCCGATATTATCAGAATTCATTCGCATCTTTATCATACTGCAGCCATTAACAATTCTGATTCGTTCTAAGAACACTTTCCTAACTTCACCATTATCTCTATAAAAGAAAAATACCTCTAACATATTGTCTTCCGCTTCATTCATAAGTTCATCGGCAATTCTTAGAGATATATTGACTTTGCATATTCCATTTCTGGATTCAATTTTCGCAAACCCCGCATTTTTACTTTTTGTTCCTCTTTCATATGAATATATATATGAAATCAGCCTTTTATAATCTCCCATTTTTCCTCCATTCTAAAGCTTTTACCCTTATGCACACGTTAAAAATTGTGTACTGTGTATTCCTTTTCTTTTATTTGCTTTCTTACTTAATGTATGCAGAGCAAATAAGAAATATGACAATTATTTATGGTAATTAGTCCCCGCAAGGACTTTTTTACATATCAATCTTATATTATAATTGCCACTCAGATTACATTTTGTTTAGAATGTCGGATAATTCACCAAATTGTTCTAATGTTAATGCTTCACCTCTTATATTCTCATTAAGTCCCATTTTAGCAAGTGCTTCGACAACCTGCTCTTTTGTATAATTAAGTTCTCCCGAATTCTTAATTCCATTTACCAGCGTTTTTCTTCTCTGATTAAACGATGCTCTTATAAGTCGGAATAACAGATTTTCATTCTCTACTTTAACTGCCATTTCGTCATACAGTTTAAGTCTTATGACTGCTGAACTTACATTAGGTCTTGGCATAAAACAGTTAGGTGGTACATTCGCAACTATTTCAGGCTTTGAATAATACTGGACTGCCAATGACAATGCACCATAATCCTTACTTCCGGGACCTGATTTCATTCTGTCTGCAACCTCTTTTTGAACCATTACTGTTATACTGTCTACATTTACTTTTTTCTCAAAAAGTCCCATTATTATCGGAGTTGTAATGTAATACGGAAGATTTGCAACGACCTTTATAGGCTTTCCGGCATTATGCTCTTCTACCAGTTTATTAATATCCACCTTTAAAATGTCATCATTAATAACTGTCACATTATTATATTCACTTAATGTATCCTCTAAGATAGGAATAAGCGAATTATCTATTTCAACAGCTACGACTTCCCTTGCATTCTCACATAAATACTGTGTCATTGTTCCAATTCCCGGACCAATCTCTAATACCATATCATCTTTCGTAATCTCAGCCTGTTCTATGATTCTCTCAAGAACTCTTGTATCAATCAGAAAGTTTTGTCCGAATTTCTTCTGAAATGTGAAATTGTACTTCTGCAATATTTCAATCGTATTCTTAGGTATGCCTAATGTAGCCATATAGTCCTCCGTTTCAATGCAATTTATCTGTTTCTGCTTTAACTAATTTAATTTATACAAATCAATTGCATTTTTATATGTCTGCTTTATTATCTCTTCTTCTGAAATACCTTTTAATTCAGATATTTTCTTTACGACATAATGTAAATTAGTTGAATCATTTCTCTTGCCTCTGTTTGGTTCAGGCGATAAATATGGACAGTCAGTTTCTAATACAATCTTATCTAATGATATGTTTTCTGCTACCTCGATAAGTTTTTTCGCATTCTTAAATGTTACTACACCGCCAATGCCGATGTAATATCCCATTTTTATATATTCTTTCGCCATTTCAAGACTATACGAATAGCAATGAATTACACCACCGGATAATTTTCCCTGATATTCTTTCAGTATCGACATTGTATCATTTGCTGCATCACGACTATGGATTATAACCGGAAGTCCTGTTTCTGCTGCAACATCTAACTGCTTTCTAAACCACTTCTTTTGAATATCTTTGTCTGGTTCTAAGAAATGATAATCTAATCCTATTTCACCTATGGCAACTACTTTTTTATCCTCAGATAATTTTCTTAGTATGTCCATATCATTTTCTGTGAGTTCACCCGTTTCATTTGGGTGAACTCCTACAGATGTATACATAAAATCATATTTCTTCGATAACTCTACAGATGCTTTTGTCGAGTCCATAGATGCACCTACGTTTACGATATTGCATATGCCGTTCTCATTCATAGCTGCGAGCAATTCTTCTCTATCAGCATCAAATGCTTCATCATCATAATGTGCATGTGTATCAAATATCATTTTAGCAAATCTCCGATCCACTAATTATGTCTTTATCTACTGTTAATACAGAAAGGTTTCCATCATCATCACTTGCTGCCAGAATCATACCCTCTGACATTAATCCACATAACTTAGCAGGCTTTAAATTAGTTATAACTGCAACTTTCTTTCCTACCATTTCTTCAGGTGTGTAATGTAATGAAATTCCTGAAACAATCTGTCTTACTTCATTTCCAACTCTAATCTGGGAAACTAATAGTTTCTTTGCCTTTTTAACTTTTTCACATTTAAGGACTTCACCAACTCTGATCTGAATCTTATCGAAATCATCAACAGTAATCTCTTCCTTAGGTTCGACTTCAGGATATTTTGGTCCCTGCTGTGCTGCTTTTAAAGCCTCAACTTTTTCTAATACTTCATTTATATCAAGTCTTGCAAATAAAATCTCAGGTGTATCTGTTACTTTATTACCTGATGTATATTTACCAAATTCATTCATATCATCAAGTGTACGTTTTGTAGCATTTAACTGCTTAAGTACCTTTTCAGATGTCTCAGGCATAAATGATTCAAGTAAGCTTGCACCAATAGAGATACTCTCAACAAGATTATATAATACAGTTGAAAGTCTGTCTGACTGACTCTCGTCTTTAGCAAGTGCCCATGGCATTGTTTCATCAATATACTTGTTACATCTCTTGAATAATGTAAATATTTCCGTAATTGCATCTGCAACTCTTAACTCGTCCATTTTAGCAATAACTTTACCAGGTGTCTCAAGCACTACTCTCTTAAGGTCAGCATCACATTCTTCTGTGTTGACACCTTTATCAGTAACAACACCACCAAAATATTTATTAGACATAGAAATTGTTCTGTTAACAAGGTTACCAAGTGTATTAGCTAATTCTGAATTAAGACGTTCTACTACTAATTCCCATGAAATAACACCATCACTTTCAAATGGCATCTCATGAAGAACAAAATATCTTACAGCATCAACACCAAATAAATCTACAAGGTCATCTGCATAGATAACATTTCCCTTTGACTTACTCATCTTACCATCATTCTGTAATAACCAAGGATGTCCAAAAATCTGTTTTGGAAGCGGAAGATCTAATGCCATTAACATAATAGGCCAATAAATTGTATGGAATCTTAAAATATCTTTACCGATAAGGTGTAAATCTGCAGGCCAATATTTATTAAATTTCTCATCATTATTACCATCTACATCATAACCAAGTCCTGTGATATAGTTTGATAATGCATCAAGCCATACATATACAACGTGCTTATCATCAAATGATACAGGAATTCCCCATTTGAATGAAGTTCTTGATACGCAAAGGTCCTGTAAACCTGCAAGGATAAAGTTATTCATCATCTCATTTTTTCTTGATGGTGGCTGAATAAATTCAGGATGATTATTTATATGTTCAATTAATCTGTCTGTATATTTTGATAATTTAAGGAAATATGCCTCTTCCTTAGCCGGCTGACACTCTCTTCCGCAATCAGGACATTTTCCATCTACTAACTGTGATGCAGTAAAGAATGATTCACAAGGTGTACAATACATTCCCTCGTAGAAACCTTTATAAATATCTCCCTGGTCATATAATTTCTTAAATATTTTCTGAACCTGTTTCTCATGGTATTCATCTGTAGTTCTGATGAATTTATCATATGATGTATTCATTAAGTCCCAGATTCTCTTAATCTCAGTAGATACGCCATCTACAAATTCCTTAGGAGTAACTCCCATTTCTTCAGCCTTAAGCTCGACTTTCTGACCATGTTCATCTGTTCCTGTCTGGAATCTTACATCGTATCCTTCTTCTCTTTTGAATCTTGCAATACTGTCAGCAAGTACAATTTCATAAGTATTTCCAATATGTGGCTTACCTGATGTATATGCTATGGCAGTTGTTAAATAATAAGGTTTATTCTTACAATCTTTACACATAATATGTCTCCTTTTATAACATTCATATTTCTAATCTTAAGCCGGGTATCTTAGTACCCGCATCTTTTTAAATAAAATCACTATCTCTAATAATACCTTTAAATCACGAATTTTGCAAGGTTTTGTATTCGCATATATACCATATTGTCAATATCCTTTTCCTAATGTGTTCCCACAACCCTATGTTCAACAGTTGGTTCTTTATCTTCACTCTCTTCTCTATCTTTAATTTTGCATTTAACAGAATTATATACTACATAATTCTGTCTGTTTTTATTTGCTCTTTCTTCCAGATAATTCAAAGCATTACCAATACTTATATGATTCTTTGCATATGCTCTTATCTCCATATTAATTTCATTCTTATCTGTATTAGTCATATACTTATTTTCCTCTTTCCATTCAATCCATTCACCTTCGGATATTAATCTCGTTTCTTCACTCTCTGCCTCTTTTATCTCAATATCTTCATCAAACATTATCTCTATTTTGTCTATATACCTATTGTAATCCTGATTTCCATATCCCTGATAATTCAGGTGTTCACCTGTTGTTACAGGTATAACTTCAAACTCTTTACCTTTTATTATTATATTTTCCTGTGTATCATCTTCATCACCTGTTTCATTGTTAATTTCTAATGTATTATTAGTATTATTAGTTTTATTGTCTTTATTATTTTTATCTGGCAATAAGCTATTATCTTTATCATCATTGTTAATATTATTCAATATTCTTCCATCTATATATACAGGTGTATGTATGCTTACACTTTTTATACCTTTTACGGCAACTCTTGTATTATTAGTTGTTCCAAATTCTTTATATACAAAGTAGCCCGAAGTCGGCTGACTCGGTCTGTTCTGCTTCTCATGTGGAATTAAATAACCTGCCTCATACACCTCTGTCTTATCCTCTAGTTTTCCCATATAAGGTTGTGCTGCATTATTATTTGACCATTTATTATCCAGGAAACATATTTTATTAATCTCTAAATAATCATTTCTTACCTTTATATTTCCTATCTTAGAATTAGCAAGTGCCTGTCGGTTTGTATCAGGAATTGACGGCTTTACACCATTTATCTCTAACTGGCTTATTGTTCCTCCGTCAAGATAATACACATCATTATATTTTGGAAATTCTATATGATAATCATAATCATTCATATGTACCTGAACCATCTTAGGAGTTAATCCATTAACCGGCACATCAATCTCTCCCCTTTCAAATGCATATCCTGTTAAATGCGCACTCGAAAGATAGTTTACTCTGCAATCCTCTATCATATAGTATGATGCACTCTTGTTAACATAATACCATTGTATAACCTCTTTTTTCTCACTTCTAAGTGTTCCGCTATAGTCTTTCCATTTTAATGTATAGGTAATTACAAATTTAAGTGGAATAGAAAATGAAATCATATTTTTTGAAAAAACCATATTATAAAAATAGCTGTCTGCTTTACCATCAACATAAAGTGATTCGCCAGTTGGCACCGCTTTCTCTATATCATACGTGCTTGCAAACTTACTACCCTCACCAATATCCATTTTACATTCTGTTTCTTTCTTGTTTGTAATCTCACCTATTTTCATCTCTATTTTTCTGAAATACTTCTCCTTTACCTGTGAAGGGAAATATACCTTTTTATCATAATGTGTCTTTAAGCTCTCTTTCGATGCCCATGGTCTCGCCTGCGAAATTCCATTATAATCAAAATATACTTCACCCCAGAAACTCTTCCCATCAGCATTAAAGCCTCCAAGAACATTTCCCCTTTCTACGACCGTCATAATCTCATCAATATACACATAGTCTCCATATTTGAATAATTGATTCTTCCACTCTGACGAAACACCATCTATAACTTTTTCAATAGTATCCTTAGTCCCTGTATAATAACAATACATATATGCCGAATTATTAGGATCATCTCTATATTCCACATTATTACTAACAGGAATTATTGCATACTGCTGCCCTCTTGCATTAATAGGCATATCATACCTCTTTATAACCCAGCCTATCGTCCTGTATATTATGGCAGACGTAGCTTTCTTATCGTGCGTTGTCATTCTAAGATTACCATTTGAATCAAATTCTAATGTCTCCTTATATAAATTAGCATCTGAATATCCATATGTTTTATCCTCGCTCAACACTAACGCAGCTAACAGAATAATTACTACTCCGAATATACTAATAGTATTTTTCAAATTTGCTATCTTATTTTTTGTTCCTTTATTTTTCACCTCTGGTATATTTGTACTTTGATTATCTTCCTTTTGCTTTTTTACCTTTAATTTTCCTGTTTTATTTATCCTTACCATATCTCACACTCCTTAGCCTGACTCTTTAGTCACTGTAATAATTATTTGTAATATTTTATTTTTATGTTGCAACATTTTAATTTGTGTGTTATAAATAATATATCATCTTTTTCCAAATGTCAACATAATTATTTTCTAAAATCAGATTTACCATATTAAACTGTATTAGTAATTTGATTTATGGCTTTTTACAAGATTAGCTTTATGTCAGCTTTATTATATTTAATTATTTGCTTTTTTTATTAAGCCGTTTTATAATCTAATACAACTATTAATTATGATATTACATTTATTAAATGGAGGGTTTATGAAAAAATTTAATCAAAAATTTCTATCAGTGCTTTTACTTATTGTATTAGTATGTACATCTTGTAGAAGCGTTACCATCAACAACAAACCTGATTCTAAGGATTCAGAGATTACTACTTCAGATAAAGATAATGAGGCTAACACAAATGATCCTGAAGAAGCAACGGCTGAACAGAAGAAATTTGACACATTTACTTCAGATTTATTTAAGGAAATAGTGTCTGAAAGCTCGCTATCTGTTCATTCATACTTCTCATATCCTGAAGATTATGGCTTTAAGAACTGTCCATATACTCTTGGTGATGCATCTAAGGAATCATTTGATGAGGATAATGATAAAGCTCAAAAATATCTTGATGAACTTACTGACTTTAATTATGACTATTTAACTGATAACCAGAAACTTACATATGATATTTTAAAAACTGATTTAGAAGATTCCCTTAATTTCAGTGATTTTTACCTTTATGAAGATTATCTTTCCCCAATGTCGGGTATACAGACTTCTCTTCCATCATTCCTTGGAGAATTTGAGTTTAATGCCAAGTCTGATGTTAAGGATTATATTGAGTTAATTAAACTTATACCTGATTATTATGACAGTGTTATGACTTATGAGACGGAAAAGGCTGAAAAAGGTATGGGAATTCCTGATTTCTGGATTGATTCTCTTATTGATTCCTGCAACGAATTTATCAGTAATACTGATAATCATTTTCTTATTACAACTTTTAATGATAAGATAAACAAATTATCTGACATTGATTCATCTGAAAAGGATAACTATATTAAAGAGAATACTGATATAGTTAAAAATTCAATATTACCAGCCTATCAGAAGATGATTTCTTCTTTATCTTCATTAAAGGGCAAATGTAAAAACGAGGGTGGTTTGTGCAATTATGAAAACGGTAAAAAATATTATGAGCTTCTTGTAAGAGACCTCACATCTTCCGATAAGACAGTTTCAGAAATTAAAGATATGCTTAATAAGAAACTCAAGAAAGACCTTAATTCAATTATGGTACTTTCTTATAAAGATGCCGATTTATATGATAAGATGGATAAATACTCTTTTGATACATCTGATCCGGATACAATTTTAAAACACTTACTTGGTGAAATTACTGCTGATTTTCCGGAGGGATATGACACAAATTACACTGTATCTGATGTACCAAAGGATATTGAGAAATACGAGAATCCTGCTTATTACTATATTCCACATATAGATAATACATCTAAGAATAATATCTATATTAACAGAAATGAAACTTATAAAGATATGGATTTATATCCTGTACTTGCACATGAAGGGTTCCCTGGACATATGTATCAGACAACATATTTCCAGAATACTAATCCTGATCTTATCAGAAATCTGTTAAGATACACAGGTTATATCGAAGGCTGGGGACTTTATGCTGAGTTATACAGTTTTGATTATTCTGGTCAGGATAAGGATACTATCAAGTTCAATAAAGCTATGCAATGTCTGTCATATGATGTTTACTGTCTTGCAGATATAGGTATTCATTATGATGGCTGGAGCAGACAGGAGACTAAAGATTTCATAACCTCAATCGGATATGATGAGTCTGTTGGCGATGATATTTTCGAAACACTTGTCGAAGATCCGGCTGTATATCTCGCATACTATATTGGTTATCTTGAATTTACTGATATGAAAGAAACTGCAGAGTCAGAGTTAGGCGACCAGTTTAATGCAAAAGCCTTTCATAAATTTATTCTTGATATAGGTCCTGCACAATTTGAAATTATTAAAGACAGATTTGACATCTGGCTTTCAAAACAGAAAACTACTGCTTGACAACTTAAAAATCATAGACTACAATATCTCTCGTTGTAAATATGCTTACATTCCGGTATTTAATTATACTTTAGAATATAATTAATTATTTACTTGTATATGTCCTATGTACTTTAGAAATATATAATGTATATTTACAATATGGATAACTTTTTACAATTTAATAAGACAGTTCGTAACCATCCTGTCTATAAACAAAACTAGGGACTATTATACTTTTATTTTTGTATGTAAATTTTGACTATATACTCCTACAGTTTTGTAGGAGTATTTTTAATTTGAAAGGTAAAAACAATGGCGAATACAGATAACTCTTCATTAGAGCGTTATTCGATAATCACAGAGAAAAATCCCCGCGAAATCACTCTGCTTCGTGGTAATGGATGTAAATGGCTAAAATGCCGATTCTGTAATTATCATCTAGACCGCTGCCTTGATGAAGAACAAAATTTTATCCTCAATAAAGAGGTTCTTGACAAAGTATCCGGCATCTATGCAAAACTTGAAGTTATTAACTCTGGTAGTTTTGTAGATTTAGATGCAAAGACTATGAATTATATTATCACAAAATGTGTCGAAAAAAATATTTCCGAAATACATTTTGAATGTCATTATATGCATAAGGATAAGGTTGCAGATTTACGCAAACTTTTTGCCGGCAACGGTATCGATGTAAAAATTAAAATCGGTGTCGAAACTTTTGATTCCTTATTCAGAGAGGCCTATCTGGTTAAGGGAATTGATACAGATTCTCCTGTAGAAATCGCAAAATACTTTGATGAAGTATGTCTGTTGCAAGGTATTCCAGGTCAGACCTCCGAAAGTATGATTAACGATATTGAAACAGGACTTAAATATTTTGAAAGAGTATGCGTAAATATTATGGTGGACAATGGTATGCCTATACGACCTGATCCACGTGTCATCAAAAATTTTATAGAAAATGTTTATCCACTCTATATCAACAACAATCGTGTAGATATTTTACTTAATAACACTGATTTTGGTGTTGGTTGAAATTAACTTTGAAAGGATAACTATAAAAATGACTAACGAATTATTATTAATCTTAAGTATAATCGGAATCTATGGTTCCGTATTATTATGGCTCTATCTTTTTGGAAAACAGGGTCTTATGGCTTTCACAACATTTGCCACAATAACAGCTAATATTGAAGTTCTGGTTATGGTAAAAGCTTTCGGCATGGAAATGACTCTCGGAAATATCCTATTTGCCGCAACATTTTTAGTAACTGATATTCTTAGCGAATTATATGGTAAAGAAACTTCAAAAAGAGCTGTTAATATAGGTATTATAACTTCACTTACAATGATTTTCCTTACATATTCGTGGATGTGGTACAAACCTGCTGCTTCAGACTGGGCATACCCATCTATTAAAACCATATTTTCAAATACACCCCGACTTATGTTCGTAAGTCTTTTAGTATATGCAATTGTCCAGAAATTCGATGTATGGGCCTATCATAAATGGTGGAATTTTACTACTAAGAAATGCGGAGATAAAAAAAGATATCTCTGGGTAAGAAATAATGGTTCGACACTCGTTTCACAATTTTTAAATAACCTGTTATTTACATTTGGTGCATTCCTTGGAGTACATTCTTTCAAAACATTAATAAATATTGTTATATCAAGCTATGTAATATTTATCGTAACAAGTCTTGCAGATACTCCTATTGTATATCTCGCCAGAATAATTCCACGCGGAGTTCTTAATAAAGAAGATAATTAACCCCCATATCTTAACCCGCATCCAGAAGAGAAAATAATATATTTTTAAAGTTCTTTGAAAACTTTAAAAGTATATTATTTTCTCTTTTACTTATCCCACAAAATGAAGTATAATATAAATAGAATTATTTGTGAATAAACTATAAAATGTGTGTAGCAGACATCACACATTTTATAGTTATGTGCTTTTGTCTGTAGAATGGAGGTATCTTATGGAAAATCTTTTTAATTTAGACGATTTAGCTGATGCATTAGCTACATTTAATTCAATAGATGAGGAAAAAACCGAACGTATTCTTAATTCCAATATGTCCGAGGAAATGCTTGCATCACAGAGACGTTATGAAGAATACATAATGAAGAATACTGAGAATTAAAATATGAATTCTATGACTATAGATAAGCATAAATTATAAGATAATCATATTTATGCGAATCATAGAAGTAATTCGTTAATATGGAGGAATAAATGGGAAAGAAAGCAACTAAAGCGGCCGACAATATGTATTGTATTGCAAGATATGAGGCTGCTGAACAGAACGAAGCATTTTCCAGTCGCGAAAAAGCTTCTGAAATACTTAACATCGACAGAACAAGACTTGCAAACATTGAATTAGGAAATATTGTTCCTTATCCTGAAGAAGTTTTAGCTATGTCAAAACAATATAATGCACCTGAACTTTGCAATTCGCATTGTGCTGAGCAATGTCCAATCGGTCAGCATACAATTTCAAAAGTAACAATTGATGATTTTGACCGATTATCATTAAAAGTATTAGGTTCTATAAAAGATATTGACAGTATAAGAGTTTCTCTTATTGCAATTTCAGAGGACGGAACAATTGACAGTTCAGAAATAGAAGAATTCAAAAACATTCTTGAATCATTAGAAAAGATTTCAAATAATGCTAATGCATTAAAAATATGGGCTGAGAAAAATATTAAATTTGAATAATTTTTATTTGAAATCAAGCTCTTAAATCTTACTCGCAATTCTGCGGATTTAATATATGCAGAATGGAGATTACTATGAAGAAGAAAATCATTTTATTCAAGGGTGGAGTTGAAACCTTAGGTTTTTTCTCTATCCAGTTAGCCAATGCATTTGAAGAAATGGGATATCAGACATTTATATTTGATATGGAAGACCAATTTAACAGTTTTAATAAACTTATTAACTTCTGTCATAAAGGCGAAGCGACAATAATTACTTTTAACTTTATTGGTCTGAGTGGCGAAACAATATTTTATTCTGAAAATCATTTATTTTTTGATGATTATAAAATTCATTGTTTGAATATAGTTGTGGACCACCCTTTCTATTATTATAAAAATTATTGCAGATTACCTAAGAATTATATGCAGTTTTGTATTGATAAAAAGCATCTGCAATATATGAAAAGATTTTATAGTAATATTGAATTAGGTCCATTTCTTCCACTTGCCGGAACTTCTTATGCCGATATTAATGCCAATATTGATATTACGTTTAATAAATCTATTGATTATGGTAATTTTCTAAGTAAACGCAATATAGATATTATTTTTACGGGAAATTATACTCCTCCGTCTGATTTTGAACCACAAATCAACAGACTCGGAGAGGATTATTCCGTATTCTACAAAAATATTATTGATGATTTGATAGCTCACCCTTATCTTGATATTGCCGAAGCTTTTGAACAACATCTTGTAGCAGAAATTGAAGATATTTCAGATAGTGACCTTAATACCTGTATGGCAAATATGATATTTATAGATTTATATATTCGTTTCTATATGCGTGGCAAAGTCGTCAAAACATTAGTTGATAATGGTTTTAAGGTAGATGTCTTTGGTAATGGTCTGGATATGCAGACGTATAAGCATCCTGAGAATCTGATAATGCATGGCGGTGTTAATTCGCTTACGTGCCTTAAGAAGCTTGCGACTTCAAAAATTTCGCTAAATGTGATGCCATGGTTTAAAGATGGAGCGCATGACCGCATTTTCAATGCCGCAATGAATGGCGCTGTTAATCTTAGTGATGGCAGTAAATATCTGCACGAAATTTTTGACAATAAAAATGCTATTGCTTTCTATGATTTATCAAAGATTGATGATTTACCGGAAATTACACATATGTTATTGTCTAATCCTGATAAAATGATTTCGATGTCACAGAATGCCTACAATATAACAAGTAATTTTCATACTTGGAGGCAGAGAGCAAAGATTCTAGAAAAGTATTTGTAATATATTTATAACTATATTTTGCAACTAATTTAGCAGATTGTATAAGGGTGTAATACAAAGCAATCTGTTTAATATCAATTCAGGCGTTTCAACCTGAATCCTATTAATATAATGAAAGGTACGGTTTTTACTATGGAGGAAAATTTAGATGAAGAATTTTTCGCAGAAATGCTTAACAGCAAAAAAGGAGAATTAGCTATTAAGCAGGCTGAAAAATTCAAAGAAATAATGTGCTGGTATGGTTGTGCAATTCGTGAGGTACGCACAAAACTTGAAGTGTTAAATGATGAATTTCAGAATACAACTGAACGTAATCCTATTGACAATATTAAATCAAGAATTAAAAAACCAATGAGCATTTATGAGAAATTAATACGAAGAGGCTTTCCTGTAACGCTAGACAGTATTCTGTATAATCTTCATGATGTAGCAGGTATCCGAGTAATCTGCCCATTTATAGATGACATTTATACGGTGGCAGATATGCTTATTGCACAGGACGATATTACTTTAATCCAGCGAAAGGATTACATCAAGAATCCTAAACCAAATGGCTATCGCAGTCTACATCTTGTGGTCGAAGTTCCAATTTTCTTATCAACCGGCAAGCAGATGATGAAGGTTGAGGTTCAGATTCGAACAATTGCTATGAATTTCTGGGCAAGCCTTGAACACCAGATTCATTACAAGAAAAGTCAGGAAGACGTAGAAGATGTGGTCTCTCAACTTACAAATTGTGCAAATGTTATCTACGAAACTGATATGAAAATGCAAAATATTCGTAAGCAATTAGAGGCAGAGGGCAAACTTAAACTCGACTAAAATCTTTATTGATATTTTATTAAAGTTTATATATTGTATAAAAATAAAACAAGTAGGGAACTTGATTGTGATATAACTTTCAAGTTCCTTGCTTCTCTATAACTTAACTTCTTCTGCCAGTTCTTCCTCAGCTTCCCGAAGTCGAATTTTCAATATCAAAAGTTCTTTTTCGCATATTTCCTTTTTAATACTTACAGAATCTACGCCTTTCTTCATAGCCGTCCTTCTTGCTGTTTCTAAATTGCTATTTATATACATTTCATATACTGGCTTTATGATGAATTTAACAATATATACAATTGCAAATGCATAGTAAAGTGGCTTTAATACCATTATAAAAGCCTTTGATACCACATTATCATAATTGCCCCATATAGTAATGCTGTAGAACAAGAGAATCACAAGTAAAATACCAATATTTATAACGATATGTTCCTTGTAATCTCTTAACATTTTCTTTAGTCCTGCCAACTCCATTTCCTTTGTCCCTATGTCATATTTAATTTGTTCTATCTTGTACCTAAGTTCACTGGTTTTATCCATATGTTTCTCCTATTTGTTTCATTCAATAATGTCTTATATGTTGAATCTATTAATTATATCATGCTTAAACTTTATTTTTACTTAATTTAATACCTATTTTCAGAATAATTTTCATAATATTTTCTGTCTATTTTGCCATTATAAGTTTTTCTTAAATTATTAACTTTTATATACTTTTGAGGTATTAATACCTCTTGAAAATATTTTTTTAATTGGTTTTTAATCTCTAAAACATTTATTTCATTTTTTGCTTCATAATAACAAATTAATCTGGGTTTATCAAATATTACACAACATTCATTAATCTCATTATTAGAAAGAATAATTTTTTCTATATTCTGTAGATTAACACTAATACCTGAGATTTTTATTTGTCTATCCTGACGACCACAAAATATAACTTCACCATTTTTTAATCTCTTTCCCACATCACCTGTCTTATAAATATACTTATTTTTATTATATGAACTTATTACAAATTTTTCTAAATTATCCACATTATTTACATAACCTAATGAACAATATTTTGTTTCTATACAAATTTCGCCCATTTCACTTTCTCGTCCTAAATTATCTAATATATACACTTTTGTATCCGGAATAGGTTTTCCTATTGGTATAATTTCATTTATTATATCTTCCTCTACGATTTTATGATACATTTTTACTAATGTTGTTTCAGTTGGTCCATAAAAATTTATTATTTCTATATTACTATTCGCATTAATTTTAAACCACTTTTTTAAATCTTTTATATTTGGTTCTTCTCCAGCAAGAAATATATATTTAATACTTTCTAAATTCATATTTTTAATTTCTAAACTTGAAATTAATATATGAAATATACTAGGTACGCAATGTATAACACTTATCTTGTATTTATTTAACAATATAGGTAAAAAAAACAATTGTTTTATCCTATCATCTCCAAGCAAACATATTACTCCTCCAGATAATAATGGAACAAATATATCTCTAAGAAATGGATCAAATGATGGCGAAGTCATTTGTGCATATTTATATCCTTTTTGCAATGAATATTTACTAATTTCCCAATTCAAAAAGTGCACCAAACTTTCATTTTTCCCAATAACCCCTTTAGGTATTCCTGTTGAACCCGATGTAAAATAAATATATATTTCATCATTTTCTTTATATAATTTATCTTCCATTTTAACATCATATTCTTGCATTTTATTTTGCTTTTTCCAATTATATATTATTATATTTTCCTTAAAAAATTTTCCAACATAAATACTATTATCACATATTATATATTTTATATCACAACATCCTAATATCATTTTAATTCTTTCCTCTGGAAGTTTTTCATCAATAGGAACAAAAACACATCTAATATTCATTATTGCAATAATTACTATAATATAATCTATTATATCTTCTGACCAAACGGCAATATATGTTTTTTCAGGTATATTTAAGCTATATAAATAATTTGTTAATGCATTTATCTTTCTTTCAAGCTCATTATATCTAATTAACAAATCAGATTTCTGAATTGCAATTTCCTTGGAAAACTTTCTTAATGCTTCCATAATTCTTACTTGTATAATGTTTTTCAATTTAATTTTCCTTTTTCATGTCATTAATAAAATAATATAATTTTCCCGTATTATCATCAGGAAATATTTCATCATAAAATTCAAATGATACATTAATTTCAAATAATCTTTTTTCATCAAAGCTTTCTACAAATGCTTCAATTAAATCCTGTATTTCTATATCTTCTAACAAAACCAATTTAAATAAAAAATCATAATAGTCCAACTGATGAATTTGATATTGTACAATTATATTTCCTAATTTAATATTAATTTTTTCAATTACTTTCGTAAATACACTGCTATGTATTCTCTCACCATTCTTGCACAAAATATAATCGTTACTTCTACCATTCACAATTTCTAAAATTGGTGCATTATTTCCACATTTACATTTTTTATCTACACATATTTTCCCATAATCACCTATTTTATATCTTATAAATGGCATTGTATAATTAGTTAATGAAGTAACACACACCTCTCCCTCTTTACCATCTCTAACAACATTATTATTTTTATCAATTATTTCCACAAAAACATTATTATTCATTATATGCATATTTCCCTCCGGGCACTCATATGCAATAGAATTGACTTCATATGCTCCATATTGATTTGCTGTTATACAATCAAATGTCCTTTCTATTCTCTTTCTTACATTTGGCAATAAAAATTCACCAGTAAGTTCTATATATTTAATACTCTTTATTTTTTCCAAGTGATGATTATCTATATAATCGCATAATAATATTGCAATACTAGGCTCAATAATCATATATGCTGGTTTAAATTCACATATTTTCAAATATATTTCAAAAATTCTTTTTTTATCTAAATTACTTTTACTAAAACTTAAACAATTACCAATTTTCATTTGTTTTGGCTCATAATTTTTTATAGTTCTATTTGCATAGAACATACAAACCAAATCATCTGTATTTATATTATAATACTTTTTTCTAAGATACCACAAAGATAATAATGAGTTATTATTATTTTTTTCAGACCAATATATATCCATACATACCCCTGTTGACCCCGATGTTGTATGCTTTATCAATAAACTATTTACATAATCTTTATGTACTTTCTGTGATAAAATTCTCAACTGATTATCATAAATATCTTCCTTTGTTATAATTGGTAATGACTCAAAGTCTAGTTCCTCGGTTTTATTATTTTCAAGTATAGTTTTATAAATACTTCTATAAAATACTGTATTTTCATATGCTGCTTTTACTATTTTTTCTAATTTCTTATTCATAATTTTTTATCCTTTTATATATGTAATCAACAAGTAAATTTATATCATTCATTAATAAGTTAATATCATCGTTAATATTAAAATCAATATTATATTTTTCTTCTATTGCAATAAGCACATTTATAATATTTAACGAATCCAACTTTGCATCACTAATTAATGAATTTATATCATTACTTATTTCTGTATTATTTGTTACATCTTTAATAATCTCAATTATTTGTTTTTTTAATATACTCTTATCTATTTCTGACATTATTATATCTCCTTATTTGTAATATTATACTTTTTTGATTTTTTATATTCTACAATTGATATTATGGTTAATATCACCATTTCAACCACGATTCCAACCACTATAGAATATCTGGCATCTTTTGTATTTAAATAATAGCTATTATATATTAAACTACTAATAAACTTGTTTATATATTTTATAATTTTATAATACATAGGAATTGATATACTAATCGATATAATGCCTATTATTATAAGTTCATAAAACATTAGACTATACATTTCTATATTTCTTATTCCAAGTGCCCTTTGAATACATATGTATCTTTTTCTTTTTTTAAAATAGAAATATATGACCATATAAACAAATATTAAAATAGAAATAACTACTACAATACTTATTCCTAACAAAATTTTATTATAAAAAATATATAATGTCTCTACTTCTGAATACTCAAATGCCTCTACTGTCGGAATTAATATTAATTCCTCTTCATTTTCACTAAGGTTAACTACTTGTTGAAAACTTGTTAAAAAAACTTTATTCTTTAAGCTATCACAATACTTTTTATCTGCGTTTGATATAATTATCTGAGGTATTGATTTTCTAGAATTTATTCTATATAGATCACTATCTATTATTCCCTGAATTTTGTAATTATTTACAATACAAACCTCTCCCTTATCAGTCATAATATACAAGTTAACTTTCTTGCCTATACATTCTTTAATGTTGTCATATCCAAATTTTTGTAACATATAATCCGTTAAAATAATTTGATTTTCGCCATCCAGATATCCCCCTTGTATAAAAACTTTTTTCTTTTTGTATTTGCTTCTTAATTCTTCTATTTCATTTTTTGATATTTGCAAATTGTCATAATATTCCATTACACCTATATCATATTTTACACTTTTATTTTTACTTCCTGATAATACATTATCATCTACATTGAAATCATATGAATAATCATTTATTCCTTTATACTTTTTATTATCAATTTCTAATATTGCAACATCTAAAGATATATCATTATTTTCCGATAAAATATTATTTATTTTTAATCCATTATCCTCACAAAATTTATATATATTAAACTTATATACTTTCTGAATCCCCTCAATATTATTTTCGTAATTCAGATTCTGCATATCTGGCAAATCACCTGATGAAATTGTACAATATTTAAGCGAAGCATTCTTATCAACTACATCTATTATATATTTATTCATGCTATAACCATATCCAAAACTTATCATTATTATTTGTATTATAATTACTAATCCTGTTAATATTGAAATTGTCATTTTTAAATTTGATTTTAAATTAAGTATTGCTAATTTTATTATATCTATTATTTTCATATTTAATCCTTATTATTAATTGTCGCTATTATGTCCTTTTTACTTATTATTTTTTTTATTATGAAAGCAAATGGAATCATTGCTATATTAGAAATAATTATTCCTCTTAATATTATCCATACCAAATTAACATTACTACATCCAATTGCTACACTGTATAATTCTTTTAAAACGTCCGTAAGATAATTTGTATATATATATCCTATTACACTTCCTACTATGTCAGAAACAATTATTTGTAATTCTAATATTGCTAAATATATACATATTATTCTATAGTTTCTGGCACCCAGGACTTTCTGTAATATCAAAAATTTTTCCCTTGTATTAATATTAATAATCGATAACACAACCATTACCATTACAGATATCACAGTAAAAACAACTACCATAATTTTAAACACCAGTTCTAATGAAGCCACAATTGTCATCACATTATCAATATCCGATTTACAAATAATATTTTTTTTTGCCAATTCCTTTTTAAGACTAATATATCCCTCTGTTTTGGGATATACAGCTTGTACATCATAATTCATAATATAACCCGCTTCATCCAATGCAGCTATTGTAGTCTTAGCGGGTATAATAACTTTTATTTCTTTCATATCTGCACATTCAATAACTTGTGATATTATATAATTATTAATAACTTTACCATTTTTTAATTCTAGTGATAATACATCTCCTATTTCATAGTTATTCATATCTTTATAAGAACAATATACAATTGCATTATTTGACTCATTAAATTCTTCAATATTTATATTTTGGGAAATATAATATTCTGAACAATTTTCTTCTGTAAGCCAGACTAATTCCTTATTTTTTATCTCTACATCATTACTTTCATCAATAATACTTGCAGAATCAAAATGACTACTGCCTGCTATTGATATATTTAGTTTCGTTATTCCAAGTGATTTGACAAAATCAACTCTATCCAGCTGCATACCATATATATCGACTGTAATTCCATCTTTAAATTGTCTATTATAATTATTATAAATTTTCGGCATAAGATATATTGTTAAATTAGAAAAAATTACAACTATACTCATTATTGCTATGCAAGTTCCTATACCCAACAATAGTATTTTTTTTGAATATTTTATTTCATCAATTATTTGTATTAACATAAGTGTCTTCTACTACCTCTCCGTCATTTATCCTAATTATTCTATCTGTTTTTTTTGCATCCTCAATATTATGCGTAACAAGCACAACTGTCACCCCAGTATTTGTAAAGTCACGAAAAAAATCCATTATTATATTTCCGTTTTCTGTATCTAAATTGCCACATGGTTCATCTGCAAATATTATTTCCGGTTTATTTACAATAGCCCTCGCTATTGCAACCCTTTGTTTTTCACCACCAGACAGTTTATTAGCCTTTCTATTAACTTTATCAGCCAAGCCAACTTTTTCTATGGCTTCCATTACCAATCTTTTTCTATCTTTTTTCTTCATTCCCATTATTATCAGTGGCATTTCAACATTCTTATATACACTATAACTCTCTTCCAAATAATATGATTGAAAAACAAAACCTATCTTTTTATTTCTAAATTCACATCGTTCTTTTTCTGAAAATTCTTCTAAATCATTTCCATTAACAATTATTTTACCTTCTGTAGGTGAATCTAAAGCTGCCATTAAATGTAATAGAGTTGATTTGCCACTTCCCGATTTACCTATTAAAGAAAAGAAACAACCTTTTTCAATATCAAAAGAAACGCCTTTAATCGCATAAAAGACGTTTCCTTTATTTACATATTTCTTTACAACATTTTCCAATTTTATAATTATATCTCTCATCTTAATCCCTATTTCCTATTCTTCTAAAATGTATTTTACATCATCTACAATTATAGTTTTTTCTTTAGGCAGATATCCTATACTTACATATGTTTCATAGCCTTGTCCAAATCCACTACCATCAACCTTTCCAGCTAACCCATAATCTCCATAACTATCTTTAAAATAAAAAAATTCTGCCTTATTATCTATAAACTGTTTTCTAAAATCAACATTATCCATTAACATATCTTGAATTTCTTTTAATCTTTCATCAGATACATTACCTTCTGTATTCACAGCTATGTAATTTGCAGTATTATTTGCAAGATAATATTCTTCAAATGCCGATAAATCTACATTAAAAAATTGTATATTACAATATCCTATTATTTCTTCATATTCATCTGACTTACCATTTTTATAATCACTTACAACAATATAACTACTTTTATCAACTGATACATACTTACCATCTTCAATTACCATTTTTACATCTTGCTTATTACATGCTGTCAACATAAATAACATTACTAAAAGAACACTTATTATTCTTTTTATTCTTCTCATAATATACCTCTTATAAATTATTTTGTATTTTTATTAAAATTAACATAAACTTCCTGTTCTAAATCTATAGGAATACTAATATATTTATCTGTTTTAGGTAACTCTGTTGTTACAGATGATGCTATAGTTCTTTCATTTGCTTTTAAATTAAATTTTAATTTTATCTTATTATCACCACATTCTTCAACTTTCGCTTCTCCATTAGGATACAAATAGCTACCATAACACAATTTCTCTATTCTAGCCTTCATACCTGAAGTATATATTTTTATTTTTCCCGTCTTTCCCATTATCCTTGTAGACGTTCCTATATTATTAGAACCAAAGCAATATTCCTCTTCAACATCAGTATATGTATGTATATATTCAGTCCCATCTTTAACACTTTTCTTCGAACATCCCACTAAAACCATTCCTACTGCCGCTAAAGATGTACCACTTATTACTACTCTTTTTAAATTCATTTGTCTCTCCTACTTTATTAAATTAATATTTGTCGAGAAGTTTATCATATTACATATAATATGTCAATATTTTACAATTGGCTAATATTTATAATATTAATCCGGGTGTCAAAACACCCGAATTAAATATAAATAGATTCTTTTATACCATATTTATTTTTCTAATTATATAGGCTAAATTTCTCCAACCCTTAATTTCTCTTACCCCTCAACACAATGAATATTGTTACCATACTAAGTGCCACACCCATAATAACCACTATACTAACAAAGTTGTCACCTGTCTTTGGACTTTTATCATACTGTACATTTGCCTTAATAATATCCTCCTGTTTTGTATCTTTTGAAATATTACCTCCCTTGATAATATTTCCAAGTTTATCTGTCGTATCCCCCTCTGATGAACTTTTTATATTCTTTCCTGTTGTGTTGTCCTCCCCTGTAGTGTTATTCTCCTCTCCACTTGTTGTATTATTTTCTCCTGTCGTGTTATTCTCCTCTCCGCTTGTTGTATTATTTTCTTCCGGTGTACTACTCTCGCTTTCTTTAGAAGTATCACTTTCCGATTCAGTAAACTCTCCAATTCCGATTAATATCTGGGTGGCTACATTATTATTAATAGCCAGAAATATGCTCTTAGTCTTACCACCATTGTTTTCTCCATCATCATTAGAACTATCATTGATATCTAAATTAATCAGCCATTTACACAGCTCATTAACAACACTATACTCCGACTCTATATCTGCATTGTTAGTGTAATGCCATATTGCATACTGAACTGCTGTAATTGCCTCTTTCTTCTTGATGTATTTAATGCCGCTTCTTAGCTGCATTTCTTCTATGCTTATATATGGATACGCATTTTTCAGAATATTTTCAAGATGCTTACATATATTCCTGTCAAATTTATTGCATTTATCTATCGGTTTACAGTTGTACTCACAACCACTTACCACCGGGGTATTCATATCCGCACAATAGACCTCTAACTTTTTACCCTCTCTATTATACAATTCCATTATTACCGGAGTAATTCCCAATTCATTATACCCATTCAACCCCTGCGATTTGAGAACATATTCATATTCCTCATTTCCGTTAACTGTCTGACATAAGCACAGAATTATCAGACCACTCATTAGTATACCTATTGTTTTAAATAATAATTTTTTTATTGTTCAGACCTCCAATCAAAAATAGTGCTTATACTCTATGTATATGTGATTCATCTTGTTTAATGAATCATTTACATATAAAGTACAAGCACTATCAAGTCTAGACAAATTTAATTATATTTATACAATATTGTTTATATTTTCCATTTGTTATCCACAATTTACTGCGTTATTTAAGACATATTTGCACAATATTCTCTTTGGCAAATATATTTTACACACATTTTTGCAATTGTATTTTACACAATATTTTTACACAGCATTTTTGCAAATATATTATTCCTATCTGTTCTGGTTCTCTAAAATATTTGCAGGTGCATCATTGCCAACGCCCTCGTTAAACTGATCCCATAAGAAGTCAATGCTGATTTCTACTGCTTTATCCATAGAAATTGTGTCATCATTGTCATTCATAACGTCTGTAGAACCTGTTGTATATACACCCTCTGCATCAGGATCCATTGCTACACCAAAGAATACGTCCATTCTGTTTTCACTGCTGACTGTTAATAACTTCTCATTTTCGATTTCAGGTGTGAAGCCTTTCTCTTCAAGAGCTGATAATCTTACGAAATCAACACCACCCATTGTGAAGATGTCATCTTCATCGAAGTTTTCTGCAAGACCTACTACATTATCAAGAGTGCTTGCAGTCTCTTCGCAATATTCTCTCTGGACATACATTGCAATACCAATCATATCTTTGATATTTCCAACATTCTGACCCTCAGATGTAATATTGATTTTACTTAATTTAGCAGCAATATTTCCTACATTTGCAATATCTGTTCTGAATGCCTGTGCATAACCAGGATAAATATTTTCAACGGAAATATCGATGTTATCACTTACATCAACAGCTAATGCCTTATATGGTCCTACTGTAACATTCATCTTTGTAGGTGTAACAAGTTTTGCACCAAAGCTTACATCATTATAGCCATCTGCTGCATCATAATATCCCTCTACTGAACCCTCTTTTGCGATTATATTATAATTTGATGTACCCCTGAGGAAATAATTTGAATCAATGTAACCATCATCTCCTACACCATCAATAATTGACCAGCCTTTACCCTCATCTGCATACTGTGCATATAAACCTAAGTCAAGGAATTTAACTCCCATATTTCCTGTTGTGGCTTTAGTTGTCATATTCAGCGAATCTGTCCAATACGCATATCCTGTTCCTGCTAATACCATACTAAGCGCCAATGCACCTGCAATAAATCTTTTTTTCATTTTCAATCTCCTTAAATAATTATTTTCTCAGGCTGTTGTTTCCTCAGCCCATAGTTGTATTATATGCACATTGGTACTTTCTTTCTACCTACTAAAGTCTACTTATTTATACTACTTTTGGCTACTTTGACAAATAGTAGATGTATTTATCCCTGCCATCAATTACGAATATCTTACCTCCATCAATCTCCCTATCTTTTCCATGCAGGTATACTACCGGTCTCCCCATTTCATCAGCTAACCGGAATAAATCACCGACTTCTTCTAATAAGTATATTTCTTCTATGTCAAGTTTTGGTATACTGCTAAGTGCTATCATTCTGCTGCGGTATTTCCTAAGAAGTCTCTTTTCTTTCTTTAATTCTTCAGGCATTTCCTCTTTTATTCCTATCATAATAAATATGAGAATTTCACTAATAACTGCCACTATTATGAAAATCACACAGATAATTATTAAACTATAATTTTTCTTAATATTTACCTGTTCTTTTATAAATTCCTGTTTACTTACAGGATTGCCTGTCTCTTTATTTATCGAAAATAATGTACTGTTCAGTGGTATCTCAAGACTTGAAGCTATTGGAATCTCTATATTATTTTTGTCACGCTGTATAGTTACCCTGCCCTCTATATAGAACGTAAGATTTACTGATAATGTAATTCCTAACTCGCCCTTTATGTTAGTAACCATTGCCTCGAACTTATCTAAATCTATTTCTTCAGATAAATTATATTTAAGGCTGTAGTCATTGACATTTTCCATATGCGCATCTCCGATTGGCATTTCCTTTTCCCAGATTATCTCTTTATTTCCTGAAGCTACCTGATAACCCTCTAATTTAGCTTTTACCTGATATTCGGCTGTAATATTTTCTTTAGTATTTCCCTGAAAATCTCCACCAAATGTCACATTTACGGAATCTACAAGATTTCTTATGTACTTCTCGCCCTCATTTCTGACCGCCTCATCATAATATTTATTTTCTTTAAGTTTAACACTGTATGACATAGTCGGACTATATGTATATTCATACACCGGTTTTGTAACTGTTTTGCTTGTACTTTTCTTCATATCCTTGTTCATTAGAAATATTGCAATGACAATTCCAATAAATATTCCACACATTATGACATATTTTATCCATTTTTCCACTGATATTTTCTTAATTTTCCACACCATCAGGCACCGCCTCCCCACTTTTTATCCATAATACCGGTAATCCAATCTTTGGAATAACCCCTATATATCTTCCCATAACTTCATTAGGCTCTACTAACCTCGTATCCTCCACACTGTTATTATCGCCCTTTGTCCTAAATGTAATGTTGCCATTTTCATCTGTTACAATCTCTTTTATTCGATGCGTAATTACAATATCGTCCCTGTGAAATGTAATAATGTCTCCGACTTTTAGCTCATTAAGTCCCTTTTCATTTGTTATCTTATCTATCAGAATCATATCGCCCGGTTTAATGTCAGGCTCCATACTTCCGGTCAGAACGACAGATGGATATATTCTGAATACGCCGACAAAGAACCATATCATAACCACACATATAACCATTACGCATATCTGCCCGAACATTTTCTCCTGTTTCCTACGTGTTTTCTTCGAATTACGCTTATGCTTTTCCTGACATTCACTTATCTGATCGCCTAACATCAGAATAATAATTCCACCGACTCCTATACTTATAACGAATTCTGTCAGCCAATTCAATGTAGGTACAACCGGAAACAACCATTCCATTAATTCCTGCATAATAAGGTATATAATCGATGCACCTGCACCACCATATGTAGCCATCATATTTAAAAATATTCCCTCAATAACAAGTGGCAGCACATTTTTAGCCATATATATAACCGTATCTTCCATGCCACTTAGTAACTCTATTTCCATAAAATTCAGCCCCGCAAATGACAGCCAGAATAACAGGCTTACAAACCAGATTTTGTAATGTGTGCATTTATTAATTATGTAGCTTCTGACATTTTCACGAAATATTATAAGTGGTAACGCATAATACAAATTACTTATAATGCCTCTAAAGCTTCTGTCATATGGGTTCTTACTAAGACTTCCCATAAATATTCCCACTACCATTTTAGCGACAATTATAATTGCCGCAAAATAAAACGCCCACAATATTGCAAGCTTTCTGTCATTATTTCTGCTCATTGGTTCAACTTCCATGAACCATTTTGCAAATATTAATAACAAAATTATACATATCGTGGGCAATATCACATAGTTCATTCTGTATGAACTTATCCCTGCATAATCAATTCCCTTTGTATATCCCTGTGGCACTAATGCCACTAAAAGATATAACCCTAACATTATTAATTTCATCTTCTATTAACTCGCCTTTACTCTGTAATTAGAATCCTGCATTGCATCTTTAATTTCTGGCTCCATAGACAATTTGTCACAGATATGTTTGTTTTATTCATAAAAGTTTCTTTATTCTGTTGTTCTATTACATCATCATATTCTATGGTAATAATGTCTCCGACCCTATATTCATAATCTTCTAATTTTGTATTATGACTGATTTCAAGATACTTTTCTTCATTATCCACTTTGTATTCTGAAGATGTTTCAGTAATACACTCTATTTTATTGCTAATTAACTCTGACAACTTTTCACCTGACACCGCATCTTCCTGTTCATTTTTTGATTCGTGCCCTGACACTGCATCCTTCTGCATATTTTTTACTTCATCACCTGGCACCGCATCTTCTAAGTTGTTTTTTGCTTCACCATTTGATGCAGTATCCATATATTTATTTATATTCTCATTATTATCCTGTGAACCATTGATTTCACTAAATACCTCTGCAATATGCGTCTGTGGTTCTTTATTCACATCTATGCTATAAATTGTATTCTTATCCGATGGTTTGGCAGCATAATTAATATTTATTCCTGTTATTTTACCTGAATCACCTGATATTTCCTTTAATTTTGAAGCTGATACTTTTATTATCAATTCTTTACTTCCCTCAGCAAACTCTATCTGTTCTTCAGGGACATCATATCTTAAATCATTATTTACTATACTTACTTTACAATCAGAAATATCTCCTACCTCATATTTAAGTACGCCACTCTTTGTCTCCAGTCCGACATTTAATCGTTTAGTCCATTTTCCATATACAACTCCCACTGCAATTATACATACCATAACTGTCAATGCGAATATTCTTTTCTTAATCATTATTTACCTCCATAACCTTGCATTATTTACCGCAATAACTACCTCCATACGGTTTTTCATCCCCAGTTTACCTAATATATTACTAACATGTTTCTTGGCAGTTGCTTCCGATATAAATAATTCCTTTCCTATTTCATTATTGCTCTTTCCCTCTTTTAACAGGCTTAACACCTCAGATTCCCTTTTAGTCAGATTATCCTGAACAGATACTGATGGCTTCATCTTAATACATTCAGGCGAATAATATCGTCCACCACGCATAATTACATTTAATGCATATATTACATCTTCTTCATTAGCATTTTTCATTATCAATCCTGATATTTCCGGAATTTTTATATCTTCAAATCCACCGCATTGCATTTTATTGCACAAAAAAATGACCTCAGTACTTTTAGTTTTTCCTGACTTCATCTCTGGTTCCGTAGAATTACAAATTATTTTCTCCTTATTAAATAAAGTAATTATATCCTCCATATTAGTTGTTATACTACTATCTATGTCAGAGCTACCAATATCCTCATCAATCAATATGATATCCGGATTATAGCATTTTGCAATATTTACACCGTCAGAGATGTTGTCTCCTTCGTACACCTCTATCATATCACCATTGTTTTTCCCCATTTGAGTCATAATCTGTTTAAGCCCCATACGAAATATGGGGCTGCTATCCAGAATCAACACTCTCACTATTTTCTCCCTCCATTAACTTCTTAATTATTTACTTTCTCCATCTATATTATATTCATATTTCCATAAATCTATTCCACAATCTTATGAATTACATGGTCATTTATCCACATATAAATATCGTTATACACTTTATCTTTGTTCGTTTCATTTAGAATCTCATGTCTGCAACCATCATACAAAGTAAGTGTTATATCCTTAACCCCCTGTGCCGTATATGTCTCATATACCTGCTTAACAGATTCCCCATAATCACCTACCGGATCCTCCTTGCCGGCATTTATAAGCATTTTAACGTCTTTAGGAATCTTTTTAATATTTTCTTTATTAATAACGTATTTTATTGTTGACAATAGCGCTTCATAACCATTTAGCGTGAATTTGAAGCCACATAATTCATCTTCTTCATATTTCTTAAGTGTTTCTTCATTTGTACATATCCAGTCATCACCCGATACAGGATTGTCTATCTTTCTATTATATGCTCCAAACATCATCTTATAGATAAGCTCACTTCTAAATCTGTCACCTTTAGCCATAATAAGCATTTTCGTTATGGCAAGTCCTGCATTAACAACAGCCTCCGGCTGGTTTCCTGTTCCCATTATAATTATACCGTCTAATTCATTGCCATATTCCATAAGATATCTTCTGGCAATAAATGAACCCATACTATGTCCCAGAAGAATATATGGAACTCCCGGATAATGTTTCTTAACCGTCTTAGTTATATGCACTAAATCTTTTACCAGATCTGCACTTGAACTGTAATTCTCAGCTTTTCTTTTACTCATTCCCTTTATCGGGATGGCAAAATATCCAAGATCATCTTTATTCACAATAGAGTTACCATGTCCCATATGATTATTGCCTACGACTAATATTCCTCTTGCAGCCAAATATCTTGCAAATTCATCATATCTGTCAATATGTTCTGCCATACCATGGGATATCTGTAATACCGCTTCTACATCTCTGTCCGGTATCCACATCTTTCCATGTATCTCCGTATACTTGTTACTTGATAAAAAACTGAATTCTTTTACTCTGATTTCACACATAATAATCTCCATTCCGCAGGCACAACGTGCCGGAGGAATCGCGAGCCAAATTTCAGATTTGGCTCTGCGATAGATGCTATTTGTGGTGCCCGCGACACATTTAGCTGTGTGAAAAATCAGATATCAATCTGTATTTTTCACACTGACCTCTTTTCTGAACAACTTAGTTTTACTCTGTTCTGATTCTTCTTATACAATCCCGCCAACCTGCAACCAACTTATCTCTCTTTACCTTATCTGCCTTAGGAGAAAATGTGTCTCTAAGCTGCCAGTTCTCTTTAATCTCTTCTATATTTTTATAATATCCAACAGCCAGTCCTGCTAAATATGCTGCACCTAATGCTGTTGTCTCTATAACTTTCGGTCTGATAATCTCTGTTCCGACAATATCTGATTGAAACTGTAACAGAAAATCATTAGCACTTGCACCACCATCGACTCTGAGTGATGACAACTCAATTCCCGAATCCTCTTCCATTGCCTTTAATACATCTAATGTCTGGTACGCCAATGATTCTAATGTTGCTCTTACAAAATGTGCTTTATTACTTCCTCTTGATAATCCGAATACTGCACCTCTGGCATAAGCATCCCAATATGGTGCACCCAGCCCCGTAAATGCAGGAACTACATAGACTCCGTTACTATCTTCTACAGACGTTGCCAAATCATATGTTTCTTCGGCTGTATCTATAAGTTTTAATTCATCTCTTAACCATTTTATGGCCGCCCCTGCTACAAACACACTACCTTCTAAGGCATACTGAACATCTCCATTAAGTCCTATTGCAATTGTAGTAAGCAGTCCATTTCTTGATACAACAGCCTTCTTACCTGTATTCATAAGAAGAAAACAGCCTGTTCCGTATGTATTCTTGCCCTCACCCTCATTAAAACAACATTGTCCGAATAGTGCTGCCTGCTGGTCTCCCGCTACACCTGCAATTGCCACAACACCACCAAATACGGTCTCATCTGTCATTCCATATAATTCTGATGAATTCTTTACTTCCGGCAACATTGTCTCAGGTATATTGAATAATTCTAATAACTCTTTATCCCATTCAAGTGTGTGTATATTGAATAACATTGTTCTCGCTGCATTCGTGTAATCTGTCGCATACACTTTTCCTTTGGTAAGCTTATAAATAAGCCATGTATCAACTGTACCGAACATAAGCTCGCCTCTGTCTGCCTTATCTCTTGCACCCTCAACATTTTCCAATATCCATGCTATCTTGGTTGCCGAAAAATATGGGTCTAAGATAAGCCCTGTTTTAGACTTGATTATCTCTTCGTATCCTTCTTCTTTAAGTCTGTCGACCATCGGTGCAGTTCTTCTGCATTGCCATACTATTGCATTATAAACCGGTTCGCCTGTTATTCTGTCCCAACATATGGTGGTCTCCCTCTGATTAGTTATTCCTATTGCCGCAATCTCGTCACTCTCGATTCCGTTTCTTGCCATAGCTTCAACCATTACACCTAATTCTGATGACCATATTTCATTAGGATCCTGCTCCACCCAGCCACTTTCCGGAAAATACTGTGTAAATTCCTTTTGTGCTGATGACACAATTTCTCCCCGTTTATTGAAAATAATACATCTCGAGCTTGTAGTACCCTGGTCTAATGCCATTAAATATTTCTTCGTTTTTGCCATAAGCCTTACCTTTCCCTGCAAATATATTTCAGTATTTTTCTTATATAATTTTCATTTACATATACATAAAACTAATATAACTTTTACCTGTAACTGCTTATCAGTAGTTATTTACCATACTTTGAATAATACTCATTCATACTTCACGTTAATTCCTAATACATATAATAACATAAATACACCTTTTGATACAATTATTAATTAATGATTATTCTAACGTGCATTTTCCGATACATTAAACCACAAAAACTTACTTTTATTGTATAGACAAAGCCCTTTACATTTTATATAATGTTTAGGAAATTTATTATTTTTTAATCTAAAATTTAAGGAGGATTTGAATTATGAGAGAAAGAAATATTGCGGTATGCATTATTCTGTCAATTGTTACTTGTGGAATCTACGGTTTATATTGGCTTTATGCAATGGCAAATGATGTCAATGAAATAACAGGTGATAATTCTACATCAGGTGCTATGGTACTTGTTCTTTCAATTATTACTTGTAGTATTTACCTTTGGTACTGGTTATACCAGACAGGTAAAAAAATTGACGCTGTTAAATGTGCAAGAGGTCAGATGTCAGATAACTCAGGTGTTTTATACCTTATCTTAGGTATCTTAGGTCTTTCAATTGTTTCATATTGCTTAATTCAGAATGAACTTAACCATTTATAAAATGAATTGCAAAGTAACTTATAGATATTTGTAATGGATATGAAAAACAGAGCTTTTAAAATTTGCAAATACATATTGAGTTTATTATTAATCGGTCTTTCTTATGGAATCCTCGTAAGAAAGACTGGTTTTGCTATACCGTGTATTTTTTATCGAATTACAGGCTTTCAATGCCCAGGTTGTGGCGTAACACGTATGTGTCTTGCACTTATGCGGTTTGATTTCGTGGCAGCCTATCATTATAACAAACTATTGTTTATAATATCACCTGTAATTGTTTTTATAATTGCACAACAAATTTACAGATATATTCGTTTTAACGATGCTAAAACGACAAAAGCACAAACAGTAATTTTGATTCTACTGGTTGTACTTTTGGTAATCTGGGGAATTTTGAGAAACATTTTTTAATCTCAAGATTCCCCTTTTATTATGTAATTAATTTAATACTATATACTAACTTTTTATCACTTTAGCTAAATTCCAATTATCAAATTTAATCAAAACTGCTATTAAAATCTCTATCTGCTCCCAATCGTTGTACTCTCTCCAACAATTATTCCTCCGAATTGTTTCTTCTCGCCTTTTACCCTGTCTATTTCTTCTGCTAACTCTATAAACTCTCTATTAGTACAAGCTTTACCATTGAACGTAATATAATCCCCATCTCCATATCTTAGAATGTATAATTCATACAAAACATCGGTGCCATTAGCAAAATAAATATTTGACCAGCCACCCTCGGTTTCCTCCGGACACTCCGTATCTTTTGCATACTCCGGTTCAATTAAAGCCATCTTGCTTTTAAACTTATCAA
>OMVQ01000057.1 GCA_900314555.1 uncultured Eubacteriales bacterium
AGCTGCACCGTAATAGACTTTGCAGATGACGGCATTTACTTGCACTAGATAAAGGAATTATGAAAGTGTGTGTCATAGACGGACATTTCGTCTTAAGTGTATGTCTGTTGAATGTACACAAAATTTGAGCCGAAAAAAGATATCTTACAAATTTACGCAATCCTTACAAGGTGTTTCGATATTTATATATGTCAAATTTACTTTAACATATGAATGTAAATTACAGATGTATGTGCAAAGTTTGAATTAAAAATAAGAAATTATTTACCTGAAGCTGCATATATTAGAATAAAGTTGTTTGACAGGAACAAAAATTATGCGCGCAATGCAAAATGATATGATTGACAGAGGTCAGTTACAGGTAAATGTTACTACGATTAATAACATTCCAATAGAAAATGTTAATATTTCTATTTATGAGGAGGGGCAACCTACTAACAAGATAGAAGAAATAACAACGGATGCATCCGGACAGAGTGAAGAAATTGATTTGCCGACTCCGCCGGTAGAATTAAGCTTAGATGTGGATAACATTATACAGCCGTATGCTGAATATTCATTATTAATGGAAGCTGATGGTTATGAGCCGGTTAATATTTCAGGTGTTGAGATATTATCAGGAAGAATGTCGATACAGGATATAAAGTTAAGACCTTTATTAGAGGGAGAAAATGGTGAAGATTTCGTTATCCCTGCACATACACTTTATGGTGAATATCCGACTAAGATTGCAGAATCAGAGGTTAAACCTGTAAATCTTCCGGGTGAGATAGTTTTAAGCAGAGTTGTAATTCCTGAATATATCATAGTACATGATGGCGCACCATCAGACAGTACGGCAAGTGATTATTATGTTCTTTATAAGGATTACATTAAAAATGTTGCATCAAGCGAGATTTATGCAACATGGCCGGAGGAGACGATTAAAGCAAACGTACTGGCGATAATGTCATTTACACTTAACAGGGTATATACGGAATGGTACAGGAACAAAGGCTACGATTTTACTATAACTTCATCTACTGCATTTGACCACAAATGGATAAATAACCGAAATATTTTCGATACAATTTCTCTGGTGGTTGATGAAATATTTGACCAGTATTTATCAAGACCCAATGTAAAACAGCCTATACTTACACAATATTGTGATGGTAACAGAGTGAGTTGTCCGGGCTGGATGACACAATGGGGAAGCAAGAGCCTCGGTGAAAGCGGATATTCCGCAATTCAGATACTCAGGAATTTCTATGGAAGTTCAATATACATTAATACGGCAGAACAGATATCAGGTGTTCCGATTTCGTATCCGGGATATGAATTAGATATAGGTGCATCGGGCAGCAAGGTTCAGCAGATACAGGAGGAATTAGACCGGATAGCACAGGTATATTCAAATATTCCGAGAATACAGGCTGATGGCATATATGGAGAGGCTACAAAGGCAGCAGTAAGGGAATTTCAGAGAACATTTGATTTGCCACAGACAGGAATAATCGATTTTAGAACATGGTATAAAATATCACAGATATATGTGGGTATAACGAGAATTGCAGAATTAAATCCGTAAATATAGGGAAAATAATATAAAGGATTGACGTATGGTTTTCCGTACTTTATAATATAAGTACAGAAAACTGTACGTTTTTAAATTTCATTATTTGAAAGGAGAGGTAGTGTGAAAAATACAAATTGATATCTGATTTTTCACACAGCTATTTGTGTCGCAGGCACCACAAATAGCATCTATCGCAGAGCCAAATCTGACATTTGGCTCGCGATTCCTCTGGCACTTTGTGCCTGCGGAATGGAGAGGTATTATGTTAGCAGTTAATTATACAAATTTACGTGATAATATGAAGAAATATATGGATAAGGTCAGCAATGATTATGAAACGATGATTGTTACGCGAAAGGACAACAAAAATATCGTTATGTTATCGGAAGAATCTTATAATAATATGATGGAAAATATATATGTAATCGGAAATAAGGATAATTATGATTGGTTAATGGAATCAAAAGAACAATTAGAAAATGGACTGGCTTCTATGAGAAATACTATCGAGGTAGATGATAATGAATAAAGTATTTACTGAAAATGGCTGGAAAGATTATATATATTGGCAAACAGAAGATAGAAAAATATTAAAAAAAATAAATTCATTACTTGAAGATATTTCACGAAATGGAAATGAAGGAATTGGTAAGCCTGAACCTTTAGTGGGGAACTTATCAGGCTTTTGGAGCAGACGAATAAATGATAAAGAACGTCTGATATATAAAATTGATAAGGATAATATTTATATATTGGCTTGCAGATATCATTATGGTGATAAATAGAAAATAACGTATCTACTTGCAATATATTAATTTAATTGATAAAATGATACCTTGAGTTGTAAAATATTAAATATTTCACATTTGCAGATAAGAAAGAGAATGATTGTATGGAAAATAGCAATAATGGTACAAAATATGTAAGTATCATACTGTTTTCATTAGTGGTTATCGCTTTTGTAATCTTTTATACGATGGTGGGAAAAGCTACCAATAATATAGATGATTTAGAAAGCGAGAAACAACAGAATGAAGAACAGCAATCATCTTATGCAGAGCAGGCATCAGGACTTGAAGAATCGAAAAGTTCTTTAGAGAATCTTGTATCGTCTTTGAATTCGGAGTTATCAGTAATAAATGAAAAGATTAGTGATATTGAGAAGCAGATAGAAGAGAAGAATAAAGAAATTGAAGATACTAAGGCAGAATTAGATGAAGCTAAAGTAATGGAACAGAAACAGTATGATGATATGAAATTGAGAATAAGATTTATGTATGAGATGGGGAACCAGTCATATTTTGAGATTTTATTTTCGGGGGAATCAATTGCAGACAGCATTAATAAAGCAGAATATGTTAAAGAAATAGTCTCTTATGACCGAAAAATGATGGAGAAATATAAAGAGACTAAGAAGCTTATAGCAGACAAAGAACAGAATTATACAAAAGAACAACAGGATTTAGTAGAACTTAAGAATCAGGTTAAGGAACAGCAGGACCTTATCGCACAAAAGATTAGTGATACGAATAAATCAATACAGGCGTATTCAGACGATATAGCTAAGACTGAGGCAGCAGCATTAGAATATGAGAAAAAAGTTGAAGCTAACAGACAGGCTATAGATGATGAGTCACGAAGAATCGAAGAGTCAAAGATACTTGAACAGGTAAGTCGTGAAAGAGCAAGCAAAGAACAGGCCAGCAGGGAACAGGCAAGCAGAGATGAATCAATCAAGAATGCCCAGGGAAATGTTGATGAATCAGAGACTACATCTAAACAGGATAATGATACACCGATTTACACACCAGAGGGAAATGATTTAGATATGCTTGCAGCACTTATTGAGTGTGAGGCAGGAGACCAGTCATATTATGGTATGTTATGCGTTGGCGCAGTAGTTATGAACAGAATAAACAGTTCAAGCTTCCCTAATACATTGTATGAAGTATTATATCAGCCATATCAGTTTACACCGGTTACGGTAAGTGGAAGATTTGCACTTGTACTTGCAAGAGGCGCTAATGAGACTTGCTATAAAGCAGCAAGAGAAGTCTTAGAACAGGGTAATATAGTCGGCTCATGGTTATTCTTCAGAATGAATGATGGTTCAAGGCAGGGAGAAGTAATAGGAGACCATGTTTTCTATTAAATGTAAATGCTTATTTAATAAATATTTTATGTTAAAAATTTTATGCTAAATAAAAGTTTTTGTTAGGTATGAGGAAAAGTAATGAAATATGATTTGGCTTAGTATAAAACTGGCTTAATAATATACAATGTGAAAGAAAAAAAATAGGAAAGGAACAGAATGCAGACAACTTTCACATATTATGTTTGCACATCAGATTAGTCTGATGTAAGGTAAGAAAATGAAAGGATCAAATTTGGTATGGGTATTTATAGCATTTGCCTGTTATCTTATAGGTATGGTGTTAATAGGTGCCGCTTTTATGAAGAAGAACAAAAACTCTGAAGATTATTTCCTAGGAGGAAGAAAGATAGGAGGCTGGGTAGCAGCATTATCAGCACAGGCATCAGATATGAGTGGCTGGTTATTAATGGGACTTCCGGGTAACATATATGCGTTTGGAACGAACCAGATATGGATAGCAGTCGGATTATTCATTGGTACAGTTGCTAACTGGTTATTTGTATCATCAAGACTTAGAAGATATACGATAAGAGCAAACAATGCACTTACATTTCCAGCGTATTTAGAGAACAGATTCCATGATGACAAGAAGAGAATGTTAGTTGTATCTTCAGTTGTGGTTGTTGTATTCTTCCTTGTATATACAGCTTCAGCATTGGCAGCAGGCGGTAAACTTTTCAATTCAGTATTCGGACTTGATTATCATATTGCGTTGGCAATTGGTGTTGCAGTTATTCTTGTATATACATTTATGGGCGGATTCTTAGCAGTATGTACTACAGACTTTGTACAGGGTATGTTAATGCTTGTAGGACTTCTTACAGTTCCAATTATTGCATTATTCATTGTTAAGCCGGGGGCATTATCAGATACCTTAGCTGATACTTTAAAGGGAACAGGCGTAAGTGTCTCAAGCTTCCTCAATCCAATGAAAAATGGTGATAAGAATTTAAGCTTTGTTGAAATAATCTCACAGCTTGCATGGGGACTTGGATATTTTGGTATGCCACATATCTTAGTAAGATTTATGGCAGTAAAAGACGAGAAGGAATTAAAGAAATCAAAAGTAATAGCAATCGTATGGGTAGCATTATCGCTTGTGTTTGCATGCTTTATCGGTGTTATCGGACGAGCTTATTTATTCCCAACAATACTTGGTGAAAAAGGAGCAGTTTCAGTAGAAAATGTATTTATTGAAATGATTAAACAGGTATTTACATCAGATGTTACTATTCCATTTATCGGCGGATTATTCTTATGCGGAATCTTAGCAGCCATAATGTCAACAGCAGATTCGCAGTTATTAGTAACAGCATCTTCGGTTTCAGAAGACATTTACAAGGGTGTAATTAATCCAAAGGCAGATTCTAAGAAAGTTTTACTTATAAGTAGAATCACAGTTGTAGTGGTAGCAGCATTGGCATTTATCATTGCATGGAACCCTGATAGCAGTATTATGGGACTTGTATCAGATGCATGGGCAGGTTTAGGTTCAGCATTCGGACCAATAATTTTACTTTCACTTTATTGGAGACGTACAAATATGCAGGGCGCTATAGCGGGAATGATTTCCGGTGGTCTTACAGTTATCATATGGGATTATATTCCTCTTATAAATGGACAGACATTATATAAATATACAGGATTATATTCGCTTGTACTTGGGTTTGCCATAAGTCTTGTACTTATTATCGTGGTAAGTTTATTAACAAAAGCACCATCAGAGGAAATGTTACAGGAATTTGATGATGTAGCTAATAAAAGAGTTGTAGAGAACTAATTATTATATAAAAGGTTCAGATACATATTAAAATAAAATATTAAATTAAATAGTATTAATTATAATGAAATATTAGAAATAAAAATGAATATTAGAATAAATCAGAGGTATTAAATGTAAGAATGATGCATCTGATTGTAAACAGAGTATGTGATTGAAGAGTTAATGTATAAAGATGAAAATTTATGCATTGACTCTTTTTATTTTATAGAAAATTACTACATATTGATATAAAGTTTGTTCTATAACTCTAGAGTTTATATGAACATATAAGGTGAAAAGCTTTTTGATTTTGAATGTAAAGTAAAGAATTGTATATAATAAAGTTATAAATATAATTCGGAAGTAACCGACTTGAATTGAACCGAATTAAATATTTACAGGTAAAAATAAAAATGTTATAATTAACTCGGAACAAACCGAGTCGAAAGGAGCCGAGTAAAGTGAAGTTTATTGGACGAAAAGAAGAATTAAAAAAACTAGATAAGGTAATTCATACTGATGAAATGACTTTTACATTAATATATGGACGAAGAAGAGTAGGAAAAAGTGAACTGGTTAATCAGGCATTATCAAAGTGTAATGTTAAAAGTCTGTATTATGAATGTAAACAGGTTGCACAGGAAAGCAATGTTAGTGGACTGGGTGAGATTTTATCTGAGACAATGGGACTTCCAAAACTTGGTTTTTCAGATGTTGAATCATTGCTTAATTATATATTTGAACTTTCTACAAGAGAAAAACTGGTTTTAGTACTGGATGAGTATCCGTATTTAAGGGAATCAGTAAATGGAATGGACAGTATTCTGCAATCGCTTGTTGATAAATACAGAAAGACTGCGAAGCTTACACTTATAATTCTGGGTTCCTATGTAGAGGTAATGCGTTCGCTTCTTGAACATGCTAATCCACTGTATGGAAGAGTTGATTTAACCATTGATTTGAAACAGATGGATTATTATGAGTCATCTTTGTTCTATCCAAATTATTCAGCAGAGGATAAGGTAAGAATCTATTCAGTATTTGGAGGAATACCATATTATAACCGTTTGATTGATGATTCAAAGAGTGTTAAGGAGAATATTATTGAGTTGATTGCTTCGCCGGGAGCCAGGTTAGAAAATGAGGTATCAATGTACCTGAATGCAGAACTTTCTAAAATTGTAAATGCAAATGAAGTGTTTGAGGCATTATCAAGGGGCTTTTCAAGATATAGTGATATTTTATCCCAATCGCATGTTTCAAGTGGACCTACCCTTGTAGATGTGCTTGATAAATTGATACGTATGGAAGTGGTGGTTAAGACTGCACCAATTAATGATAGTGGAAATAGAAAGAAAATAGCATATTATATTTGCGATAATCTGTCTTTGTTTTATTATAGATATATCTTTAAATATTCATCACAGATGAAGATTATGGATAGTGAAGTATTTTATAAGAAATATATTGAAAAAGATTTTGAGGAATATTATGTACCTCATCTGTTTGAAAATGTATGCAGACAATATCTGATTCGTAAGAACAGAGCAGGAGAAATTGAACCGGTTATAGAAAAGATTGGAAAATATTATTATGATAATCCGGCAGAGCGAAGTAATGGTGAATTTGATATTGTAACAGAAGATGAACTTGGATATGCATTTTATGAAGTTAAGTTTAGAAAGAAACAGGTATCTGATGAAATGATTAATGAGGAAATCAGGCAGGTAAAGGCTACAGGATTAGACTGCTATAAGTATGTATTTTTTTCACGAAGTGGATTTCATTGTGAAAAAAGAGATGATATTCAACTGATTGAACTTGAAGAACTATATTCTTAATAGTTTATAAACTATAGCATTTAGACGTATTAAATTAAGAAATTATAAAATCTTCTAAAAATCTCCATAAAAGATTGCGAAATTTGGCAGAAAAAGTAGTTGAAAATATAGTCATATTATTGTATAATCTTTACAATTTGAGAAAAAATCAGACACCACCTACACAAGAAAGGACGGGTTACATTCATGAAAGCTTTTCTAATACTCGAAGACGGTACAGTTTTTACCGGCACTTCTATTGGTTCTACTAAGGAAATTATCAGTGAGATAGTTTTTAACACATCTATGACTGGTTATTTAGAGGTTCTTACAGATCCATCATACGCAGGACAGGCAGTAGTTATGACATATCCATTAATAGGTAATTATGGAATCTGTCATGCAGATATGGAATCATTAAAACCATGGCCTGACGGATATATTGTTCGTGAATTATCAAGATTACCAAGTAACTTCAGAAGTGAAGATTCTATCCAGCATTTCCTTGAGGAAAATGATATTCCGGGAATTGCAGGAATTGATACAAGAGCACTTACAAAGATACTTAGAGAAAAAGGTACAATGAACGGAATGATTACTACAAACGAGAATTATAATCTCGATGAAGTACTTCCTAAACTTAAAGAATACACACCAACAGGCGTTGTTAAGAAAGTTACATGTGCTGAGAAATCAGAGCTTAAAGGCGACGGATATAAGGTTGCGTTAATGGACTTCGGTGCAAAGAACAACATTGCACGTTCACTTAACGAAAGAGGTTGTGATGTGACAATTTATCCTGCATTTACAACAGCAGAAGAAATAATTGCTTCTAATCCTGACGGAATTATGTTATCAAACGGACCGGGAGATCCAAAGGAATGTGTAAGCATTATAGAAGAACTTAAGAAATTATATAATTCAGATATTCCTATATTTGCAATTTGTCTCGGACATCAGCTTATGGCACTTGCAACAGGTGCAGATACACATAAGATGAAATACGGACACAGAGGAGGAAACCACCCTGTTAAAGATTTAAAATCAGGCAAGGTATATATCTCTTCACAGAACCATGGTTATGTTGTTGACAGCGAGACAATTAATCCTGAAATTGCAGAAGTAGGATTTATAAATGTTAATGATAAAACTGTAGAAGGTTTAAGATATAAGAATAAGAACATTTTCACAGTTCAGTTCCATCCGGAAGCTTGTCCCGGACCACAGGATTCAAACTTATTGTTTGATGAATTTATAGAGATGATGGGAGGAAAAAAGAATGCCTAAGAATCCGAATATTAAAAAAGTATTAGTTATTGGTTCAGGTCCTATAGTAATAGGTCAGGCGGCAGAATTTGACTATGCAGGTACACAGGCATGCCGTTCTCTTAAAGAAGAGGGTATCGAAGTTGTACTTCTTAACTCTAACCCTGCTACAATTATGACAGATAAAGATATTGCAGATAAAGTATATATCGAGCCATTAACAGTTAAAGTTGTTGAGAAACTTATTGAGATAGAAAAACCAGACAGTATTCTTCCTACACTTGGTGGCCAGGCGGCACTTAACCTTGCAATGGAGCTTGCTGAAACAGGGTTCTTAGATACACATAATTGTAAACTCATTGGTACAACTCCTGAGACAATCAAGAAAGCAGAAGATCGTCTTGAATTCAAAGAGACAATGGAGAAAATCAATGAGCCTTGCGCACCATCATTAGTAGTAGAGAACGTAGAAGACGGTGTGGCATTTACTAATAAGATTGGTTATCCGGTAGTTTTACGTCCAGCATATACATTAGGAGGAAGCGGCGGCGGTATCGCTCATAACTATCAGGAATTAGTAGATATTCTTTCTAACGGTTTAAGACTTAGCCGAGTAGGACAGGTTCTTGTAGAGAGATGTATCGCAGGCTGGAAAGAAATCGAATACGAAGTAATGCGAGACAGTGCAGGTAACTGTATTACAGTATGTAATATGGAAAATATCGATCCTGTCGGAGTTCATACAGGTGACAGTATCGTTGTAGCTCCATCACAGACATTAGGTGATAAAGAGTACCAGATGCTTCGTTCATCAGCACTTAACATCATAAGTGAATTAAATATAACAGGTGGTTGTAACGTTCAGTACGCATTACACCCAACAAGTTTTGAATATTGCGTAATCGAGGTTAACCCTAGAGTTAGCCGTTCATCAGCGTTAGCATCTAAGGCAACAGGTTATCCAATTGCGAAAGTTGCTGCAAAGATAGCTCTTGGTTATACACTTGATGAAATTAAGAATGCAATTACAGGTAAGACATATGCAAGTTTTGAGCCAACACTTGACTATTGTGTAGTTAAGATTCCAAGACTTCCATTTGATAAATTCATTACAGCTAAACGTACTCTTACAACACAGATGAAAGCAACAGGTGAAGTAATGAGTATCTGTACTAACTTCGAGGGAGCGCTTATGAAAGCTATCCGTTCACTCGAACAGCACGTAGAAAGCCTTCTCGACTACGACTTTACAGGCTTAAGTGATGATGAGTTAAGAGACCAGTTAAATGTTGTAGATGACAGAAGAATCTGGGTAATAGCAGAAGCATTAAGAAGAGGCTTCGATTATGACATAATCCATGATGCAACTAAGATTGATATGTGGTTTATAGATAAAATCGCAATCATCGTTGAGATGGAGAAAGCACTTAAGACAGAAGAACTTACAGAAGATTTATTAAGAGAAGCTAAGAGAATTGAATTCCCTGATAAATTAATTGCTAAACTTACAGGCAAGACTGAAAAAGAGATACACGATTTAAGAATGAAATATAATATTGTTGCAGCATTTAAGATGGTTGATACTTGTGCAGCCGAATTTGAGGCAACTACACCATATTATTATTCATGCTTTGGCAGTGAGAATGAAGTAATAGAGACTAAACCTGATAAGAAGATATTAGTTCTTGGTTCAGGTCCTATAAGAATCGGACAGGGTATCGAATTCGACTTCTGTTCAGTTCATAGTACATGGGCATTTAAAGAAGAGGGCTACGAGACAATTATCGTAAATAATAACCCTGAGACAGTTAGTACAGACTTTGATATCGCAGATAAGCTTTATTTTGAGCCACTTACACCGGAAGATGTAAGAAATATTGTTGATTTAGAGCAGCCTGACGGTGCAGTAGTACAGTTCGGTGGACAGACAGCTATTAAGTTAACAGAGAGCCTTATGGAAATGGGCGTACCTATCCTTGGTACAAAAGCTGAGGACGTAGATGCAGCAGAAGACAGAGAGTTATTTGACCAGATTCTTCAGCAGTGTGAGATTCCAAGAGCAGCAGGTGGTACAGTCTATACAGCAGAAGAAGCTAAAGAAGTAGCTAACAGATTAGGATATCCTGTACTTGTAAGACCATCATACGTTCTTGGTGGACAGGGTATGCAGATTGCCACATGCGATGAGGAAATCGAAGAATTTATGGCAATCATAAACAGAATTGCACAGGATCACCCAATCCTTGTAGATAAATACCTTATGGGTAAAGAGATAGAAGTAGATGCAGTATGTGACGGACAGGATATTTTAATTCCTGGTATAATGGAACATATTGAAAGAGCCGGAGTACATTCAGGTGATAGTATTTCCGTATATCCTGCACAGTCATTATCAGATGAGATTATTGACAGAATCGAAGAATATACAAAGAGACTTGCAAGAGCACTTCATGTTCATGGTATGATTAACATTCAGTTCATCGTATATCATAATGATGTATATGTAATCGAAGTTAACCCACGTTCAAGTAGAACAGTTCCATATATAAGCAAGGTTACAGGTATTCCAATTGTTAAACTTGCTACAAAAGCAATAATTGGTAAGACAATCAAGGAACTTGGTTATGAACCTGGTTTACAGAAGAAAGCAGATTATATCGCAATCAAGATGCCTGTATTCTCATTCGAGAAAATCAGAGGTGCTGAAATAAGCCTTGGACCAGAGATGAAATCAACAGGTGAGTGCCTTGGTATAGCTAAGACATTTGATGAAGCATTATATAAAGCATTCTTAGGTGCAGGTGTTAATCTTCCAAAACATAAGAAAGTTATCATCACTGTAAATGATGCTGATAAACATGATGCAATTTCAATTGGACAGAGATTCGAGAAATTAGGTTATGAAGTATATGCAACACGTAGTACAGCTAAGGTACTTCAGCAGAATGGTGTAAATGCCATAAAAGTTAATAAATTATCACAGGAATCACCAACTGTAATCGACTTATTATTAGAGCATAAAATCGATATCGTTGTAGATACACCAACACAGGGACGTGATAAGACAAGAGATGGTTTCTTAATCAGACGTATATCTATTGAAACAGGTGTTAACTGCTTTACATCACTTGATACAGTTAATGCATTATTAACAAGCTTAGAGAGCAACGTTAAAGATAACTTAACATTAATTGATATAGCAACAGTTAATACAAGATAGTTAAAAATAAGATTTTATATGAAATAATCATAGCAAAAGCACATTAAATAAGGCGGTACATATTGCGTATGTAATATGTATTGCTTTATTTTTAGTTAAATGATAAAATGATAAAAGTGCGAAAATACAGCAAATACGGAGTAATCCGATAAGACTGGCAAGAAATTTACTATATTTATTAAATATAAGAGGCGTGCATTAAAAGATGCCGGACATTTATATGCGGGGATAAATGCTTATGAATAAAAGAATTGATACGCTAAAGAGGATAGCAATATGGTGCAGAAACCGAAAGCTGCCTAAGAGATTGATAATAGTTATAATGACAGTTTCGCTAATTATGATGTACATATTTAATAGTATATCAGATGGACTTAAGAAACTTAGATGTCTGTTCAGACCAGATATGAAGAAAGTATTACTGTCGGTAACAATGGGAATCATCTTAGGTCTTTTTGTGTTACCGCACAGCTATATGAAATTAGATGATGAGAAAGCATATGGAAATGTCAATACTGATACATATAGTGAAGCACCTGCAATATATGATATTTATGGTAAATCTAATCAGTCAGAAGTAAAGTATTATACTGAAGAAGAGCTTTTAAATATGTCATTTTACATAAAGGTAAACAGACTTATGAATTGCGTTACCATCTATACTACAGATGATAATGGAGAATATACCGTTCCAATTAAAACCATGATATGTTCAACCGGAGGTGAGGAAACACCTTTAGGCATATATGGAACAAAGCAGAAATACATATTCAGAAAACTTTTATTTGATGTATATGGTCAGTATGCCACAAGAATAGAGGGACAGATTTTATTTCATTCGGTATCATATGCTAATGGTTATAAAGATACACTGATAGCGGAAGAATTTAATAAATTAGGACTTCCTGTATCCCATGGGTGTATAAGGTTAACTACAGAGGATGCCAAATGGATATATGACTATTGCAAAGAGGGTACAATAGTTGAGATATACGAAGATGAGAATCCGGGTCCACTTGGTAAACCGGAGATGATTAAAGTCCCTGAGGACACAGTATGGGATCCTACAGATGTTGACCCTGCTAATCCATGGAATGGAATTACACCTGTGATAGAAGCAGAAGATATATGTATAAATATAGGAGAGCAATTTGATGCACTTGCAAATGTAAAAGCGACAGACACATGTGGCAATGATATTACAGACAGAATTGTTGTAAGTGGTAATGTGGATACATCGACAGAGGGCATCTATGAAATAACATATTCGGTTAATGATTTAATCAGACGTAGTGCAACTAAGACAATAAATGTTGTCGTGAAAGGTAGCGAATAAAATGGTAGAACTAAAAGAAAATAAACTCGATATTGATACATATTTAGCCTTAAGAGAATCAGTAAACTGGAAAGTACTTAGTTATGAACAGGCGAAAAGGGCATTAGAACATAGCCTGTTTACAGTTGTGGCATTCGATGGCGGCAGACCGATTGGAATGGGAAGAATAGTCGGTGATGGCGTGGTAATAGATTATATACAGGATTTAGTAGTAAGACCGGACTGTCAGAAGAGTGGAGTCGGAAGAATGATAATTGAACGACTTATACAGTATGTGAAAGAAACTAAATTAGAAAACACAGAGATAATGTTATGTCTTATGTGTGCAAAAGGCAGAGAAAAATTCTATGAGAAATTCAATTTTATCGCCCGTCCGACAGATAGTCTAGGACCTGGAATGATACAATATATTTCTGATAAACATAACTAAGAATGGAGGTTTGTCAGCTTGAGTAAAATTATACATATATATTTAATAAGACATGCCAGACAGAATAGTCCGCTATGTAATGTGAATGTTCCACTTGCAGAGGCAGGAATAGTTCAAAGTGAATTAGTCGGAGAAAGATTAAAGGCATACAATATTGATAAAGTATATTCAAGTAATCTTATAAGAGCTAAGATGACGTCAGCTATAATCAGAGAGAAATTAGGACTTCCGTCAGATGATAATGGCGAATATGAAAGAATTGGACTTAGAGAAACTGATTTTGGAGAACTTACAGGATTGCCTGATGAAATCATTAAGGTTAAGTATAAGGATTATTTTAATCAACGTGAATATGCGGTTTCAGATTTAAGAATACCTGGTGGTGAAAACGGCGAAGAAGTGTATAAGAGAATGAATAAAGAGATTGAAGAGATAATAAATGAAGCAATCTCTGATAATTATAGTAATGTGGCAGTAGTAACCCATGGTGGTGCTATCAGATGTTATCTTGCAGGGTTGTTAGGTATGTCATTTGGAAAGCGTTTTACGATAGCTAAGACTATGGAGAACTGCTCGATAACACAGATTAATTATAATACCGAACTTAAGAATTATAGCGTGGAACGTATTAATGACTATGCACATTTAGATGGACATAGGGAATTACTAAGAGAAACGTTTAAATAAATTATAAAAAAACGGAGAAGGGCGGAAGAATTGTGCCGATGCGCCAATTCTTCCAACCGGCTAAATGTGTCGCAGGCGGCACATTTAGCATTTATCGCAGGGCAAAATCTGATATTTTGCCCGCGGTTCCTCCGGCATAATATGCCTGCGGAAACGGAGAAGTGTGAAAAGAATATGTCAGCAGAAGTAACGAAAAAATATGATGCGAACAGCATTTCCATATTAGAGGGTCTTGAAGCTGTAAGAAAAAGACCGGGAATGTATATCGGAAGTGTTTCAACAAAGGGATTAAATCATTTAATATACGAGATAGTAGATAACTCAGTAGATGAGCATTTAGCAGGATATTGTAACGAGATAACAGTTACACTTGAGAAAGACGGTACAGCCATAATTAAGGATAATGGACGAGGTATTCCTGTCGGAATTAATGAGAAGGCGGGAATTCCTGCGGTTGAAGTAGTATTTACAATACTTCATGCCGGAGGTAAATTCGGTGATGGTGGATATAAGATATCGGGAGGACTTCATGGTGTAGGTGCTTCTGTTGTAAATGCATTATCAGAATGGTTAGAGGTTAACATAAGAGTTGATGGCAAGGTATATAACCAGCGATATGAGAGAGGTAAAGTAATGTATCCTCTTAAAGAGGTCGGAACCTGCAGAAAGAATGATACAGGAACAACAGTACAGTTCAAACCTGATGCAGAGATATTTGAAAAGACATATTTCAAGGCAGATGCCATAAAGAGCCGACTGCATGAAACAGCATATCTCAATCCGAATCTTAAGATTATATTTATAAATAAGAGATTTTCAGAGGAAGAGACAGTAGAGTTTCATGAGCCTGATGGAATTAAGGAATATGTTAAGGACCTTAATAATGGCAAAGATGCACTTACAGATGTTATATATTTCAAGAGAGAAAGAGACGGAATAGAGATAGAGACTGCGTTCCAGTTCGTAGACGAATTTCAGGAAAATATCTTAGGTTTCTGTAATAATATCTATACACAGGAGGGTGGTACACATCTTACAGGTTTCAAGACGAAATTCACAACTGTAATAAACCAGTATGCAAGAGAGTTAGGAATACTTAAGGACAAGGATAATAATTTCACAGGTTCAGATGTAAGAAATGGAATGACCGCAGTAATAGCAATTAAGCACCCGGACCCAAGATTCGAGGGACAGACTAAGACGAAGTTAGATAATCCTGATGCAGGAAAAGTAGCTGGCGAACTTACGGGAGAAGAATTAGTATTATATTTCGATAAGAACCTAGAGACACTTAAGCAGGTAATAGCATGTGCCGAGAAATCAGCGAAAATCAGAAAAGCTGAAGAAAAGGCTAAAACTAACCTGTTAGTTAAACAGAAGTTCTCAATAGACAGTAATGGTAAATTAGCTACCTGCGAGAGCAGAAAGCCTGAAGAATGTGAGGTCTTCATAGTAGAGGGTGATTCTGCCGGAGGTTCAGCGAAAATGGCAAGAAACCGTAAGACACAGGCGATTATGCCTATACGTGGTAAGATATTAAATGTTGAGAAAGCCAGTATGGATAAGGTACTTGCAAATGCTGAGATTAAAACCATGATTAATGCATTTGGATGTGGCTTCTCTGAAGGCTATGGAAATGATTTCGATATAAGTAAATTAAGATATAATAAGATAATCATTATGACCGATGCCGATGTCGATGGCGCTCATATTGATACATTATTGCTTACATTTTTCTATAGATTTATGCCGGAATTAATAACACATGGACATGTATACATTGCCATGCCGCCATTATATAAAGTAGTTCCTAAAAAGGGCGAGGGCGAATATCTGTATGATGATAAAGCACTTGAGAAATACAGAAAGACACATACAGGCTTCACATTACAGAGATATAAAGGTCTTGGTGAAATGGATGCTGACCAGCTATGGGAGACTACTCTTAATCCTGAGACAAGAATTCTTAAACAGGTAGAGATAGAAGACGGTTTTATGGCATCAGAGGTTACGAGTATGCTTATGGGAAATGATGTACCACCAAGAAGAAAATTCATACATGACCATGCTCATGATGCAGAAATAGACGTATAGAAGAATGGAGGTAAATTGACAAATGGCAGAACAGATTTTGAAAACAGAATATTCAGACCTTATGCAGAAATCATATATAGATTATGCTATGAGCGTTATATGTCAGAGAGCATTACCAGACATTCGTGACGGTCTTAAGCCGGTTCAGAGGCGTGTATTATATGCAATGGACCAGTTAGGTCTTAATTATGACAAACCACATAGAAAATCAGCACGTATTGTCGGTGATACCATGGGTAAATACCACCCACATGGTGACAGTTCGATATATGAAGCATTAGTTGTATTAGAGCAGGACTTCAAAAAAGGAATGGCACTTGTAGACGGACATGGTAACTTCGGCTCAATAGAGGGCGATGGTGCCGCTGCAATGCGTTATACGGAAGCTAAGCTTAAGAAGTTTACACAAGATGTATATCTTAAAGATTTAGATAAAGATGTAGTTGATTTTGTACCAAACTTCGATGAAACAGAGAAAGAGCCTGAGGTACTTCCGGTCAGGGTTCCTAATGTCCTTATAAATGGCGCAGAGGGTATTGCTGTAGGTATGACAACAAGTATTCCTACACATAATTTAGCAGAAGTAGTAGATGCTGTTGTGGCATATCTAGATAACAATAATATTACTACAGAAGAATTAATGCAGTACGTTCAGGGACCTGATTTTCCAACAGGTGGATTGGTTGTTAATAAGAGCGAGCTTCCGGCAATATATGAAACAGGAACAGGTAAGATTAAGCTTCGTGGTAAAGTGGAATTCGAAAAGGCTGAGAAGAAATCAGACAGGGATAAATTAGTCATAAGCGAGATTCCATATACAATGATTGGTGCAAATATCGGTAAATTTATTTCAGATGTATGCGACCTTATTGAAACGAAAAAGACACAGGATATAGTAGATATATCTAATGAATCAACTAAAGAGGGTATAAGAATTGTCCTCGAATTAAAGAAAAATGCAGATGTAGAGAAATTAACGAATCTCTTATATAAAAAGACAAGATTAGAAGATACTTTCGGTGTAAATATGTTAGCCATAGTAGATGGCAGACCTGAAGTATTAGGACTTAAAGGAATTATAGAGAACAGCGTTAAGTTCCAATATGAGATTCAGACCAGAAAATATACTACACTTTTAGCTAAAGAATTAGAGCAGAAAGAGATTAAAGAGGGACTCATAAGAGCCTGCGACATCATTGACCTTATAATTGAGATTCTAAGAGGAAGTAACAGCATTAAAGATGCTAAGAATTGTCTGGTTAATGGTGATACAAGCAAGATTAAATTCAAGAATAAAGAGTCAGCAATCTATGCAGGCAATCTTAATTTCACAGAGAAACAGGCACAGGCAATACTTGATTTACGTCTCTATAAGCTGATTGGTTTAGAAATCTTAGCATTACAGAAAGACTATGAAAATATAGTAAATAGAATTGCTGATTACGAAGAGATACTTAATAACCGTAAGGCAATGAGTAAGGTAATCAGAAAAGAACTTCTAGAAATCAAGAAAGAATATGCAGTGCCAAGAAAGACTGTAGTAGAGGACGGCAAGGAAGCTGTAGTCGAAGAAGTTAAGTTCGTGGAGCAGGAAGTCGTATTCCTTATGGACAGATTCGGATATGCTAAAACGATTGACACAACAGCATATGACAGAAATAAGGAAGCCGCCGACAAAGAGAATAAGTATGTATTCAGATGCATGAATACAGATAAAATCTGTATTTTCACAGATAACGGTAATCTTCATCAGATAAAAGTAATAGATATACCATTTGTCAGATTCAGAGATAAGGGAACACCGATTGATAATCTGGGTAATTATGACAGTAAAGATGAGAATATTATATTTATTACGGATACTTCGAAAATGGCGGGACGAAAGTTGTTATTTACTACTAAGACGGGTATGATGAAGCTCGTTGACAGCAGTGAATTCAATGTTACTAAGAAAACAGTAATGGCAACTAAGTTAGGTGTAGGAGATTTACTTGTAAATGTCGCTATAACTGATGCGGTTACGGCAGCAGTCATTAAAGATGGAATCTCACAGGCAGATTATGAAAATGCATATAATCCTGTTGCATTATCTGGTGGTTCAGATGATATGGGAGATTTTAACGGCTTAGATAATGATTTAGGCGGCGGCTTCAATGATGAATTTAATAATGGTTTTGGAGATGACTTCAGTGGTGGATTCGGAAATGACTTCACAGGAGGTTATGGAGACGATTTCACACAGATGAATTTCATGGATAATCTTGATAATCAGAACTCATCAGATACAAATTCATCAAAAGTAAATGCATCAGAAACAACAGATGTAAATGGCAATTCTAATCCTGATAGCAATACAGGTGAAAACGGCAGCGCAGGTAATGAGACTTCAGAAGAAATACTGACTAACGAAATGGTAGTGCTTCAGACTGAAAATGGAATGTTCTTGAGATTCTCATTAAAGGAGATACCAGAGAAGAAGAAAGGTGCTATCGGTGTTAAGGGAATAAAACTTAACGCAGGTGACAGCGTGTCAAATGTATATGTGCTAGATGCAGGCGACAATATGATTGTGAATTATAATGATAAAGAGGTGGCTTTAAGAAAGTTAAAGACTCTAAAACGTGGGGCAAAAGGAACAAGGAAGTAAAAGATATACACACGAAGAAGTGTTTGCGAAACTAAGGGGGATGGTTAATGATTAATGCTAACTATCAACTTAGATATTTGCCATTACTCTTTGATGATTTGAATAATGACATATCATATATCAAGAATGAGTTATCTAACTCTAAAGCTGCAAATGATTTGAATTAATAATTGAAATGATATTAAATGGGTGGTTATGATAACTACCCATTTATATTTTAAAAGATGTTTGTTAAGTTGCAAATATAAGGTTATTAATAAAATTTGTGATAATTAATATATTAGAAATTGTGAAGAATGAAAAAATGTTGAAAAAAGTAGGCTAATAAATTATACTGTAAAAGTAAAAAAGAGATAAAGGGCAAACATACAGAAATGTATGGACGCAAAGCCAGGAGTCTACGGGTAGTTATTGAGGA
>OMVQ01000091.1 GCA_900314555.1 uncultured Eubacteriales bacterium
AATGGGGATAGTGTAAAAATAATGCTGATAAAAAAATTATTTTTACACAGCTAAATGTGTCGCAGACGTCACATTTAGCATTTATCGCAGAGCTGAATGACAGATTCAGCTTGCGATTCCTCCTACGAGAACGTCTGCGGAATGGGGAGTAATATGGATGTAAATATTATATTTAAGATAGCGGCAGTTGGCATATTGGTTTCAGTTATAAGTCAGATATTAAAGCATAGTGGAAGAGAGGAACACGCATTTCTAACGAGTCTTGCGGGACTTATATTAGTGTTATATTGGATTGTGCCATATATATATGAGCTATTTGAAACGATTAAATCATTATTTTCTTTATAGAAGTTAATTATAGAAGAAAGATAGAACAAAGACATAATAAAGGTGGAGTGATAAATGAGTACAATTCAGGTGGCAATGGTAGGTATAACCGGTATGCTGATTGCACTTCAGTTTAAAGAAGTCAAAAAAGAATATGCGGTTTTCATAATGCTGATTGCCTCTATATTAGTATTTTCTTTTGGCATTTCGAAATTAGGACAGATATTTAAGACGATTGACATAATAAGAGACAGGCTTAAAATATCGGCACAATACATTGAAGTCTTATTAAAGATTGTCGGGATAGCATTCATATGTGAATTTTCATCGGATATATGTAAAGATTCAGGCTTTGGTGCGGTTGCTAACCAGATACAGATGTTTGGAAAATTATCGATTTTAGTGGTAAGCCTGCCGGTCTTTCTTAATCTTATAGATTTGATTGGAGGGCTAGTGTGAAAAATAATGCTGATGCGATTATTTCTCACACAGCTATTTGTTTCGGAACGAAAGCAAATAGCACTTATGGCAGATGAGAAATCGCCTGCGCGAATTTCTCATCGCCTCATCGCAACAAGCTGCTCAGAATGGAGGGAGTGTGAAAAAATTGATAAGAAGAACATTTGCATTTATCATACTGACAATTTTTATGTTAATTATTAATAATCAAAATGTTTTGGCTGACAGTATAGATGTTATGAATGAATTTAACTTTGATGATATTGAGGAGTTTATTAATAATGATGAGGACTTAGAAGATATTAATTTTAAGGAGATTGTAAGTGATTTTCTGTCAGGTGATGCAAATGGCGGACTAAAAGAGATATGGTCATATGTTAAAGAAATTCTGTTTGATGAAATAATAAATAATTTTGGTGTGTTAAAGAAGATTTTGTATATTTCGATTTTGGCGGCAATTCTTACGAATTTTACGAAAGTTTTGAAGAATAGCCAGGTATCAGATACAGGTTTTATAGTCTGTTATATGGTTATCATTTCACTTGTAATAACTTCATTTACTGCATTGTCGGCACTTGCATATACGACAATTAAGAGAATGACAGAATTTATGAAAGCATTGATTCCTGTATATATGGTAAGCGTAGGAGTTAGTGACGGACAGGTCTATGCTGCTTCATATTATCAGATGGCGTTAGTGGTAATCACGATAATTGATATATGCTGCCTTAAGTTATTGCTGCCGATAATTGATATATATGTGGTTCTAAGTATAGTCAGTAATCTACATTCAGAAGATTATCTGTCGAAGGCGTGTACTTTGATTAAGAATATAACTTCATTTTCGGTAAAGGCAATGTTAAGTGTCGTTATGGCTATCAATGTTATAAGACAGATGTTTTCTCCGGTTAGTGACGGTATTAGAAATACAACGGTTACAAACGTTCTTGGAATGGTATCAGGAATGGGCAATTCGGCAGGAAATATAGCAAGTCTTGTATATGGTACGGGAAATATATTAAAAAGTGCCATAGGTGGTGCAGGATTAATTGTCCTAATGCTGATTGTCCTTATACCGATTGTTAAAATCGTGATTTTCGTATTCTCATACCAGTTTACAAATGCATTTCTACAGCCGGTATCAGATGACAGAATAATAAAGTGTATGGAGGGAATTTCAGAGGGAGCAATACTTATGCTAAGGATTGTATTTTCAGTCAGTCTTATGTTCGTTATAACCATTGCAATCGTCTGTATGAGAAATTAAGGGGGTGTTTTTATCAAGGATATCATAAGGGAAATCGCTGTATTTACCATATTTATTAATATAATTTCCTGTATTATACCGGGAGACAACTATAAAAGGTATCTGAAACTGATATCGGGAATAATAATTATTATAATTGTTATGAAACCTATATTCAGATACACAGATGGTAACGAACTCTATAATGCATTTGTTAAAGAATATGAGAAAAATCAAGTGGTAGAATTAGATAAATCACTCGGAAATCTTAATAAGGAGATTGCGGATATTACGATTTCAGATTATGAAAGAGAAGTAAGTGAAGATATTGTGACATTTTTAACGAAAAAGGGTTTCAAGGTAAGAGATGTTAATATTAATCTTATTGTAGATGATGATAATAGGATTGTTGTCAAGAAACTTATTATTGAATTTGAAGATATGAATTATGACAAGAATCTTAGGGAAGCTACGACAATTTACATAGATGACATTATTTTAGAAAAATATAATATAGATAAAGATGTTATTGAAATTAAGTATTAAAATTAATAATATACAGGGGGAATTTTGGGACAATAGGAGACTAATAAGACATATAGGATATTTTAAATAATAAGGGATTATTATAGAATATTAAAAATGTTAAACATATTAAAGAAATATAGACAGACAGGGGTGAATAAATTGGAGGAGAAGAAAAAGTCGGTAATAAAGACGATTAACATTAATAAAATTATTAAGAATATAGGAATGGAAAAATTACTTATAATCGCAATATGTGGTGTTGTATTAGTAATGCTGCCATCACCTGATAAGAAGCTTAAGAGTTCAAAGCAAACTGAAACCACGAAGAGTTCAGGCTCGCAAAACATAGAAATATCAGGCGATGATTATTGCGAAAAGCTTGAAAAAAGGTTAGAGGATCTGATTTCTAAAATAGATGGAATCGGGGAAGTCAAGGTTATGATTACGCTTAAGGCAACAGAGGAGAAGATTGTACTTACTGAAGTGTCTTATGAGAAAAATGATGAAAACAGCACAGATTCATCGGGTGTTGTAAATACTAAGAATAGTTATAAGGAGGACAGGGTTGTTGTATATGAAGAGGGGAGTGATGGTAATAAAGTACCTTATGTAACTAAGGAAAATGCACCGGAAATAGAGGGAATAGCGGTTATTGCAGAGGGCGGTAATAATGCTGATAATGTTTTGAAAATATCTGAGATTGCACAGGCATTATTTGGTATTTCATCACATAAAATATCAGTAATAGGAATGAGATAGTAAATATAAACAGGAGGTAAGCAGGGGTTGAAAGGCGTAGTAAGAAGAAATCAGATTATTATTACATCACTTGCCATATTAATTGCAGTTGCAGGATATCTGAATTATACAGAAAGGAATGTGGCTAAGCAGATATCTAATAAGGTAGAAAAAGAAAGTATTGATGACAGTACAACAAGTAATATGGGTGGCTCGCTTAATGAGGTGTCGGCCGATGCGTCAAAGGAATTTGAGTCGGATTCATTGTTAAGCGGCACAGATGATATACCAAGTAATGATGAGGATATAGATAGTGATGCTGCTAGTGTAAATGGTGATGTATCAAACGAAAGCAGTGATATGCAGAGTGAAAGTGTGAATGAGAATAATAGCGAAAGCGAACCGGGCGATGCGATATTTACAAGTGCGGGAACATTTTCAGCTAATGCAAAGCTTAACAGAGAGCAGTTAAGGGCGCAGAATAAAGAAACTCTTCTTAATATGATTAACAGTGGTAATCTGTCAGAAGCACAGAAAGCAGAGATTACAGACCAGATGATACATATTACTGAAGTTGCCGAATTAGAAAATGAAGTTGAAACACTTCTAGAAGCCAAAGGTTTTAACGGGGCAGTAGTAAGTATCGGAGATGAGAATGTAGATGTGGTGGTAAATATGACAGCGGTATCAGATACGGAAAGAGCGAAGATTGAAGATGTAGTTAAGCGAAAAACCAATGTATCGGCAGCCAATATCGTAATTACACCGATATCAGACGAAAATTAGTTGCAATTACTGTTGTTTTTGTTATAATAAGATATAGTATGGATAAAATAAATGTGATACTGAACATATGATTGGAGGCAAAGAATTATGGAAGACAATAGAATGACACATACAATACATGATGACGGTAAGATTGGTGAAGTACAGATAGCAGATGATGTAGTAGCTATCATCGCAGGTCTTGCAGCTACAGAGGTTGAAGGCGTTGCATCAATGTATGGTAATATTACAAATGAACTTGTAGCTAAGCTTGGAATGAAGAATTTAGCAAAAGGTGTTAAGGCTGTTTTAGAAAATGATGAAGTTACAGTTGATTTAGCATTAAATGTTAAGTTCGGATACAGCATTAAAGAAGTTTCTGTAAAGGTACAGGAAAAAGTCAAATCAGCTATTGAGAATATGACAGGTCTTACTGTTAATTTAGTAAATATAAGAATTGCTAATATAATTGTAGAACAGAATAACTAAGATGATGGGTGTCAGAAGTGGCACCCTTTTTATAGTGTATACACTATTATTAAGTGAATTTGAATTTAGGAGTAAATAACCTTATGACAAGAAGAGAATTAAGAACTTATGCATTTAAACTTTTATACCGTTCATTCTTCTATAATGAAGATGAGATGACAGAACAGGAGAGATTATTTTTCGAAGATCCTGAAATGGAGATAGACGTATTCGATATGGAATATGTACAGCGAAGAGTGGAAGATGTAATTGCTAAGATTCCTGAGATTGATGCAGTAATTGATTCTAAGGCAGAGAAGTGGAAAACAGACAGAATTAATTATGTTGATTTAACAATATTAAGACTTGCTTATTACGAAATTAAATATGATGATGATATACCAATGGCAGTAGCTATTAATGAAGCAGTAGAATTAGCTAAAATATATGGCGGAGACGAATCTTCATCATTTGTTAATGGTGTATTGGCTAAATTATTATAATGAATAGTGTATATACAGTTTCACAGGCTAATCAGTATATCAAAAATATGTTTAATCAGGATTTCTTGCTGAATAATATATCAGTAAGAGGTGAAGTGTCGAATTGTAAATATCATTCTTCAGGTCACATATATTTTTCAATCAAGGATAGAAACGGACTTCTTTCCTGCGTTATGTTTGCGGGTAAGAGACGAGGACTTGATTTTAAGATGGAAGAGGGCAATAAAGTAATTGTATCGGGCAATATAAATGTATATGAACGCGATGGAAAATACCAGTTATATGCTGATAAGATAGAAAAAGAGGGTACCGGAGATTTATATAAGAGATTCATTGAACTTAAGAATGAATTAGAAGAAATGGGAATGTTTTCTGATGAATATAAGAAAGAAATTCCTAAATACTCCATGAATGTTGGAATTGTTACAGCCAGTACAGGTGCGGCAATCCAGGATATAATCAATATTTCTAAGAGGAGAAATCCTTATATAAGATTAGTATTATATCCTGCAAAAGTTCAAGGTGATGGTGCGGCAGATACAATTGTAAATGGAATCAGATGCTTAGACAGTAAGAATTTAGACGTTATTATTGTCGGAAGAGGTGGTGGCTCAATCGAAGATTTATGGGCTTTTAATGAAGAAAAGGTTGCAAGGGCAATCTTTGAATGTAATACACCTGTGATTTCAGCGGTCGGACATGAGACAGATTTTACAATAGCTGATTATGTAGCAGATATGAGAGCACCGACACCGTCAGCGGCAGCAGAACTGGCTGTTTTTGAATATAATAAATTATGTGAGAAAATTTCTTCATATGAAGAAAATATGAGATACCGGATAGATAATAAAATCAGAAATTATAGAAATACAGTTAATGATTTATTATGGAAATTAAATAAGATGTCTCCGGCTAACAATATCCAGTCTAAAAGACAGAGGTTAGCAGATTTAGAGATAAGACTTTACGATAGCATTAATAGAAAGACATCTGCAAGACGGCATCAGTTAGAACTTTTAACAGAGAGATTAAATGGTCTATCACCACTTAATAAATTATCAGGCGGATATGCTTATATATCAGATGATAAGAATAAACCTGTGAAGAGTATTAATCAGATAAAAGCAGATGACGAACTTAAAATTGTCTTAAAAGATGGTAGTGCTAAAGTAAAAGTTATGGATAAATCAGTTTTTGATTCGGAATTTTAAATGGAATTATGATTATGGAGGTCAGACGTGGCTCAAGCTAAGACATTAGAACAATCTTTAGATGAATTATGCGAGATAATTGCAAAAATGGATAGAGAAGATATTTCGTTAGAAGAATCTTTTAAATTATATAACCAGGGAATAAAGTTATGTAAAACCTGTAATGACAAAATCGACAAGGTTGAGAAACAATTAGAGATTATCGGAGGTAATAACGAGTAATGGATTTTAATAAAGAACTTTCAAATCGTGTAGAATATATAGAAGAAATAATAAATAAACATTTATGCGATGAAAATGATGAAAAGTATCTTCAGAGAGAAATTTTCAGTGCCATGAATTACAGTATATTAGCTGGTGGCAAGAGATTAAGACCTATGCTGTTATTAGAATGTTTAAGACTCTTTGGCGGTGATGATAAAGAAGCTGATAAGTTTATGTGTGCCATTGAAATGATTCACACATATTCTTTAGTACATGATGATTTGCCTGCGATGGACAATGACGAATACAGAAGAGGTAAAAAGACAACTCATATTGTATTTGGCGAGGGAATGGGAATCCTTGCAGGTGATGCTTTACTTAATTATGCTTTTGAGACAGGTATTCAGGGCGTCAAAGACAGTAAAAATACTGCAAATGCATTAAAGGCACTTGATATTCTAAGCAGAAAAGCCGGCGTATATGGAATGATTGGCGGACAAGTTGTAGATATTAAAAATGAAAATAAGCAGATAGATATAGATACACTCGATTATATTAATGAATTAAAGACTGGTGCATTAATAGAGGCTTCGATGATGATGGGAGCAGCTTTAGCAAGTGCCAAAGAAAATGACATTAAGTTAATTGAGAAAGCCGGAAGCTATATAGGCAAGGCATTTCAGATTCAGGACGACATTTTAGATGTAACAAGTACAAGTGAAGTTCTTGGCAAAAATGTTCTAAGTGATGAGAAGAATCATAAATCTACATATGTTAATCTCTTAGGAATTGATGGTGCATCGCAGAGAGTTAAAGAATTATCAGAAGAAGCACTTAGAATTATCGACGGTTTTGATAACAAAAATGAATTCTTAACTGAATTAATAGAAAGTTTGATATACAGAAAGAAGTAATAGGTGACAGTATGGTTCTGGATAAAATTAATAAAGTTAATGATATAAAGGATATACCTAAAGAAGAATATGACGAATTAGCAGATGAAATTCGTAATTTTTTAATAGAAGTAATAAGTAAAAGTGGCGGACATTTAGCATCTAACTTAGGTGTGGTTGAACTAACTATGGCATTGCATTTAGCACTTGATTTGCCAGAAGATAAGATAATATTCGATGTTGGCCACCAGTCATATACTCATAAGATTTTAACCGGAAGAAAAGACGGCTTTGACGAATTAAGAAGCTATGGCGGAATGAGTGGTTTCCCAAAGAGAAGAGAAAATGAATGTGACTGTTTTGATACTGGCCACAGTTCTACATCGATTTCAGCGGGACTTGGAATAGTTACGGCAAATGAGATTATGGGAAATAAAGGAACAGTAGTCTCAGTAATCGGTGATGGAGCATTATCAGGCGGAATGGCATATGAAGGACTCAATAATGCAGCCAGATTAAAGCGTAATTTTATTATAATTCTTAATGATAACAATATGTCTATTTCAGAAAATGTAGGCGGTATGTCAACATATTTAAGTAATCTAAGAGCCGGAGAAGCATATAACGAGCTTAAAAATGGTGTGGTTGAGGTACTTAATAAGATTCCTGCAATAGGCGGTAAGTTAGTAACTAAGATAAGAAAGACTAAGAGCAGTATTAAACAGTTAGTGATTCCCGGAATGTTATTTGAAGATATGGGAATAACTTATCTTGGACCGGTTGACGGACATAATATTAACCAGTTAGTGAAGATAATAAGTGAGGCTAAGAAGTTAGACCATGCGGTATTAATTCATGTAATTACTAAGAAAGGTAAAGGTTATGTTCCTGCTGAAAAGCACCCATCAAGCTTCCATGGCGTAGAACCATTTAATATTCAGACAGGTTTACCACTTACTAAGAAAGAGAAACCGACATATACAGACGTATTTGCAAAAGGAATAGTAAAACTTGCAAAAGAAGATGAGACAGTTGCAGCAATTACAGCGGCAATGCCTGATGGCACAGGACTTAAGAAGTTTATGCAGACTTATCCGGAGAGATTCTTTGATGTCGGAATTGCAGAAGAACATGCAGTAACTTATGCAGCAGGACTTGCGGCAGCAGGAATGAAGCCATATGTTGCTATCTACTCATCATTTTTACAGAGGGCATACGACCAGATATTACACGATGTCTGTATTCAGGACTTACCCGTTGTATTTATGGTAGACAGGGCAGGCTTAGTAGGTGCAGACGGAGAGACACATCAGGGAATATTTGATTTATCATATTTATCTAATATACCTAATATGAATATATTTGCTCCGAAGAACAGATATGAGTTAGCAGAGGTAATAAAATACTCAAGTAATTTTAATCACCCATTGGCAATCCGTTATCCGAGAGGAACAGCATATGATGGGCTTAAAGAATTCAATTCGCCTATAGAATATGGTAAAAGTGAGATAATATATAAAGAAAAAGATATTGCATTATTAGCAGTAGGCTCAATGGTTGAGGTTGCGGTTGAAATAAGAGAAGCATTAAAAGCAAAAGGTTATAGTGTAACACTTGTAAATGCAAGATTTGTTAAACCGGTTGATGAGAAATTATTAGAAAATCTGAATGAGAACCACAGATTAATCGTTACCATGGAAGAAAATGTATTAAATGGCGGTTTTGGTGAAAGAGTTCTAAGAATTGCAAGAGATATGAACCTTAAATGCAAGGTGATAAATGTTGCGATACCAAATGTGTATGTGGAACATGGTAATATCGAGATTTTGAAGAAAGAAATAGGTCTTGATAAAGAAACAATTTTGAATAAAATCCAGAAAAACATTGATATGGACTAAACAGACGGAGGTTTCAAATTGAAAGAAAGATTAGATGTACTGCTTGTTAAAGGTGGTTTTGCAGAGTCAAGAGAGAAAGCAAAAGCCATAATAATGAGCGGAAATGTGTTCGTAAATAATAACAGAGAAGATAAAGCAGGTCAGACATTTGATGAAAAAGCCATAATAGAAGTCAGGGGAAATACCCTTAAATATGTAAGCAGGGGTGGACTTAAGCTTGAAAAGGCAATGGCGAATTTCGATGTCAGTATAGAGGGCAAAATCTGTATGGACGTCGGTGCATCGACAGGCGGATTTACGGATTGTATGCTTCAAAATGGTGCAGTAAAAGTATATTCAGTTGATGTGGGACATGGACAACTTGCATGGAAATTAAGACAGGACGAAAGAGTTGTATGTATGGAGAAAACGAATATCCGATATGTAACTAATGAGGACATTCCTGATCTGATAGATTTTTCATCAATTGATGTATCATTTATATCACTTACTAAAGTCTTAGGTCCTGTAAGAAATCTTCTTACTGACAATGGACAGGTTGTATGTCTTATTAAGCCGCAGTTTGAGGCTGGCAGAGAGAAAGTCGGCAAAAAAGGTGTTGTACGTGATAAGAAAGTACATATAGAAGTAATCGAAATGGTTGTCGAATTTGCCAAAAGCATAGGCTTTAATGTATTAAATCTCGATTTTTCGCCTATAAAAGGACCAGAGGGAAATATAGAATATTTACTTCATATAGAAAAGGGAGAAAATGCAGATACAATTAATAAAACAGATTTAGATTTAATTAATGAAATTGTTGAGAAAGCCCATGATACACTTGATAAGTAAAATGTTATGCTTTGTTACTTTAACCAATATAAGGAATTGAGAATAGATGAAAAAATTTTATATAGTTTCTAACGCCTCAAAGGATTATGAACTTAAAACAACAAAGAAAATAGTGAGTTTTCTAGAAAGTCATAATATGTACTGCAAGGTAAATTCAATGCCATCAACACAGAAAAATGTTAATATGAGATACACTAATCCCGAGGACGTAGATAAAGATACAGATTGTATTATTGTAATAGGTGGAGATGGAACACTTATTCAGGCAGCGAGAGATTTAAGAACCTTAGATATTCCGTTAATCGGAGTAAATATGGGACATTTAGGCTTCCTTGCTGAAATTGAACAGGATAATATAGAAGAAACACTTGAAATGATTATGAATAATAAATGCAAAATAGAGTCAAGAATTATGTTAAGTGGTTCGGTATACAGAGATGACGAAGTAGTCTATAAAGACATTTCACTTAATGACATAGTATTTGGCAGAGCCGGTAACTTAAGGGTAATCGATTTCAAAATATATGTTAATAATGAATACCTAAATCTCTATAGTGCAGACGGGGTAATCATTGCTACCCCGACAGGTTCAACAGCATATAATCTTTCGGCGGGTGGACCAATCTTAGAACCAGGTGCAAATATAATTGTAATTACACCAATATGCTCTCATACACTAAGTCAGAGAAGTATAGTATTATCCGCTGATTCAGATATTAAAATTGAAATCTGTTCTAACAGGCATTCAGATGATAATGATACTAAAGCGTATTTCGATGGGAACTCATCATTTACGTTGAAAGAAGGCGATGTTATAGAGGTAGGTAAATCGCATCTCAACACAAAGATTATGAAATTAAACAGAATGAGTTTTGTTGAGGTGCTGCATAATAAGATGAATTAATAAACTCAGATTTTACGCATATTAAATTAATGGTTATTATTTATCCAGGAAAATTTGACATATATAAATATTGTAACACTTGTGAGAATTGCGTAAATTTGTCAGATGTCATTTTTAGATTCAGATTTTGTGTACATTCACCAGACAGACACTTAAACCAAGGTGTACATCTATGACACACGCTCTCATATTCCTTAACCTAGTGTAAGTAAATGCCGTCATCTGCAGAGGTTATTACGGTGCAGTGAATCAAACGCGCTTTGCTTGAACGGTGCTTCACTGCACCGACCTTTTGCATATAACGGCATTAACTTACACACGGTACGTCATAAATCGAGTGTGTGGCATAGACGTACAACTTGGGTTAAATGTCTGGATGTTGAATGAACACAAATAATAAAGTGAGATTAAAAATGACATCGACAAATTAGCAATTCATACAAAAGTTGCAATATTTATATATGCAAATTTCCTGTATAAAGATAATTTAATTTAATATATGTAAAATTTGAGATTATAGTTCAGAAAATAAAGCTGGTAGGTAACAAAACTCATATGTTTAATTTCAAATATATTTAGAGAATGGAGGTTAGCAAAGATGAAATTAGAACGTCACAGCAAAATCATCGAATTAATTAATCAGTATGACATTGAAACGCAGGATGAATTAGCTGATTTACTTAATAAATGTGGCTATAATGTTACACAGGCAACGGTTTCAAGAGACATAAGACAGTTGAAGCTGATAAAACAATCTGTTGATGGCAAGCAGAAATATGTTGTATTGCAGGGCAATCTGTATGAAATGAATGATAAGTATATAAGAATACTTAAAGATGGTTTTGTTTCAATGGCAATGGCACAGAATATTTTAGTTATTAAGACTGTATCAGGAATGGCGATGGCTGTCGCGGCGGCATTAGATGCTATGGAATGGAATGAAATTGTCGGCTGCATAGCAGGTGATGATACAATAATGTGTGCGATAAAGAGTACAGATGATACTTTAATTGTAATGGATAAGTTAAATAAACTGTTAGAAAGAGTTTAAAAAGTGCTTACAGAATGGAGAAGATATGTTAATTAATGTAAATGTAAGAAATTTAGCACTGATTAAGGAAGCTGATGTATATTTTGATGAGGGACTTAATATACTTACAGGTGAGACAGGTGCGGGTAAATCAATTATTATTGGTTCGATTTTAATAGCCCTCGGTGGAAAATTACCTAAGGATATGGTAAGAGATGATAAAAAAGAAGCGTTGGTGGAATTAGTATTTTCGCTTCAGAATAAAAATATTATCGATAAATTACATAATATGGGTGTAAGTATTGATGAGGACGGTCAACTGATTATTTCTAGAAAAATTCTGAACGGAAGAAGTACAATTAAAGTAAATGGGGAAACTTTTAATGCTTCAGCACTTAAGAATGTAACGGAATTACTAATCGATATTCATGGTCAGCACGACCACCAGTCGTTATTAAAGAGAGATAAACAGTTAGTAATATTAGATAATTTTGCAGAAGAAGATATCAAAAATTTGAAAAATAAACTTAAAAATGAATATCAGGTATATCAGAGTCTTAAAGATGAACTTAAGGAGTATGATATTGATGATGATGCAAGAAATAGGGAGATATCATTCTGTCAGTTCGAAATAGATGAAATAGATAATGCTCATCTTAAATATGGCGAATATGAAGAAGTTGAAGAAGCTTATAAAAAGATGTCATCTTCAAAAGATATAATTGTTAAGATGAATGAGGTATATGAATTATTAGGTGGCGGTAGCTTTGACGGAACTTCAGACCGTATAAGCAATGCATTGAAAACAGCGCAGAGTGCAAGCGAATTAGACAAAGATATTGAGGGAATAACTGAAAGTCTTATGGATTTAGAAAGCATTTGCCAGGATACAGTAAGAGCTGTGAAGGAATACGTTGATAATATGTCTTTTGATGAAGAGGAGACAATAGTTGTTGAACAAAGATTAGATGAACTTAACCGTTTAAGACAGAAATACGAGCAGAAAAAAGTTCATAATGATACAGTTAAGAATATTTTAGAATACAGAGATTCACAGGAAGAAAAGTTAAATAAACTTGTTGATTTAGAGAATAGAAAGCAGCTTATTTTAGACAAAATAAAAGTATCTGAAGAAAAACTTGATGAATTAAGCGAAAAATTAACTGAAAAACGAAAGAAAAATGCGAAAGCATTAGCAACTAATATTGAAAATGTGTTAAAAGGATTAAATTTCTTAGATGCAAGATTCAATATTGAATTTAGCAAATGTGAACACTTCAGGGAAAACGGAAGAGATGATATAGAATTTGTAATTTCTACTAATCCGGGAGAAGATTTAAAACCATTAAGTAAGGTAGCTTCAGGTGGTGAATTATCAAGAATAATGTTAGGTATAAAGACTATTATGGCTAAGAGAGATGATATTGAAACATTGATTTTTGATGAAATTGATACCGGAATAAGTGGAAGAACCGCACAAATGGTTGCAGAGCGAATGAAGGAAATAAGTAAAGTTCATCAGATTATCTGTATAACGCATTTACCACAGATTGCTGCAATGGCTGATAATCATTATCTTATTGAAAAAGAAGTTAAAGATAATATTACTGAGACGAATATTCATCTGCTTGATGAAGAAGAATCAGTTAATGAATTAGCCAGAATGTTAGGTGGCGTGGAAATAACCAAAACAGTTCTAGATAATGCAAGAGAAATGAAGAGCCTTGTTAACAATTAACAGTTTGAAAAAACTCCATTATCATATAATAATTTATAGAACACGTAAATATTATATGGAATGGAGTATTTTTATGAGATTAAAAATTTATAGAAAGGCATTAGTTGGATTATTTATACTTGGAACCTTTTTTACGGGAATATATTCATATAAATACTTAAATGATAATATACCGGATGAGATAAATGTGTATTCAGTAGAAGATGCAAAAATCAATTTAGACTTTCCTGTATCCTATAAAATAAATGCCGAAAGTGTTGAAGCATCTTCAAAATCTAATAAGAACAACGGAAATTTTATAAGTGAAAAATATAATTTACAAACGAAAATATTCGGATTAATTCCTGCGAAAACTGTGGAAGTAAATGTAATTAACAAAACTCAGATTATGCCCTGTGGTATTCCTATAGGCATTTATTTACAGACAAATGGTGTAATGATTATCGATACGGGAAAAGTAACAGATGTAAATGGTAACGTAAGCTATCCAGCAGAGAATATAATCTTAGAAAATGATTATATATATTCACTAAATGATATAGAAGTTAATACAAAATCACAATTAACATTCCTGATTAATAAATACGGAAGTGAAGATATTGTTCTTGGCATTAGAAGAAATGGCAATGAGATAAAGGTAAAAGTAACACCGGTATGTGTCGGAAATGATGAATATAAGATTGGTATATGGGTAAGAGATGATTCACAGGGAATAGGAACTCTGACCTTTATTACAAAAGATGGTAAATTCGGTGCTTTAGGACATGGTATAAGTGACGTAGATACCGGTAAACTACTAGGCTCAATCAATGGCATATTATATAAAGCTGACATATGGGGAATCAAAAAAGGCGAAAATGGAAGTCCGGGCGGTTTATTAGGTTCTATTTCCTATGAGAAAAACAAAGAATACGGAACAATAAACAGTAATACAAATCATGGAATCTACGGACAGGCAAATGAAATGCTTATAAATGAATGTAAATTTGAGTATATGGATATAGGACTTAAACAGGATGTAGAAAAAGGAAAAGCAAGTATAAGATGCACAGTTGATGGTACTTTAAAAGATTATGAAATCGAAATAGTTAAGGTAGATTATTCTAACAGTCACAGAAATAAAGGTATGGTTATCGAGATTACTGATAAAGAACTATTAGATAAGACAGGCGGCATAGTTCAGGGAATGAGTGGAAGTCCGATAATCCAGAATGGTAAGATAATCGGTGCAGTAACCCACGTATTCGTAAACAATTCAACCAAAGGCTACGGCATCTTCATTGAAAATATGCTAAAGCATTGAGTCCAAGCAAAAATCAGGAATAGAAGTCATCGTGAGCTTGCTCACAAGATGAACTGATATTTCTGATTTTTATGTGGCGAAAGCCACACAGCGAGGAAAAGCTCTGCTTTTACGAGCTGGGCTTGGACGAAATAAGTACTTATGTAAAAATTTTGTCGATTAATTATAGAAAATACCTCAATTTATAAGTATAATTAGACTAATTAATTTGATTAAGTATCAGTGTACTATGGTAAAATGGGAAAATACTCAAAAAGGTGGATTATATGAGGAAATATATATTTGCGATATGTGTCGGAATAGTGGTTATGTGTTTGTGTGTGGGTTGCAATAAGGAGAAAAAGAAGGCAGGCACAGTTGATTTGCCTGAATTAGTTATCGGAAGTGATAATTATGAACCATATTATTATATTAATGAACAGGGAAAGACAGTCGGAATTGATGTAGAACTAGCACAAGAGGCTTGCAGAAGAATCGGTTACAAACCGGTATTTAAGAAGATTATATGGGATAACAAGGATAGTGAATTAGAAGCAGGAAATATTGATTGCATCTGGGGAAGCTATACGATGACCGGAAGAGAGAATGAATATCAATGGGCAGGACCATATATGTATAGTCATCAGGTTATAGTAGTCAGTGCAGAAAGTAATATAAAGACAATAGATGAACTTAAAGATAAGAAAATTGCCGTACAGGTTACAGGAAAGCCGGAGGAGATTTTCTTAAAAAGAATAGATGACAGAATACCTGAAGTTGAAGATGTATATAGTTTTTCTGATATAAAAGAAGTATTTGCATGCTTAAGAGAGGGCTATGTAGATGCCATTGCAGGACATGAGAGTACATTGAATAAATTTATTGATGAAAATAATGGTGATTATTATGTGCTTGATGAGAATTTATATGTATCGGAGTTAGGAGTTGCATTTTCTAATAATTACAAAGATAAAGAGTTAATACATAAACTTTCTGATGCACTGGAAGATATGAGAAAAGACGGAACAATTGGGCAAATTTTAGATAAATATGATATAAGTCCACATGAGGCTTATATAGACAGAGAGTGAATTAAAGAAATACAGAGTATTCAGGATATGAGAAAAGGAAGTAATAAATTAAAAGAATATGATTTAGAAATGAGTCAGAAGTCAGAAAGAAAGCGTAGAAAGATAAATATAATTTTTCTTGCAATTTTCATTGGTATAATAATCATTTCCATAGAGTATATTGTACTTACTAATCGTGATATGAAAGCGACAGACAGAATTTCTAAAAAAACAATTTTGTATTTAGAGAAGAATATTAATAATTATGAGAATACAGTATTAAATGACAGGACAAACAGTCTGATAGTTATTCAGGAGAAGAATACGGAATTAAATAATGCGTTACTACGAGATGGTGAATTTGGTATTGGTGAATTAGAAGATTACATAGATGACCAGCATATAACAGGGGCAATAGTTATCGATAATAATTATAATGTGGTAATGGAAGCGAATACAGATAATAAAGGTTATGAATACTGGTACGATTTAATACATAGTGAAATGGTAAGCAATATTCTTAAATATCACCAGAAATCATATATGACACGTTTAGAAATAGATGGAGAAAGCTATGATTTTGTTGCGTGTTATTGTGAGAGTTCTAATGGATTAGTGATTATATATAATGCCTGTGACTTAGCAAAGGCTGATAATGGCTATAGTTTAGATTCATTATTTGCTGATTGTATAATTAAAATGAACGGAATTATTGTAGTTACAGATGATGATAATATTGTTGCATCTAATTCTAAGAGACTTCGTGGACTAAAAACGGAAATGTGTTATAAAATATTTAATATAAATAATCTGATAGAGTTAGACAAAATGGTTAAATTACATACAGAGAATAAAATATGGTATGGAAGAGGTTCTGAAATAAACGGATATAAGGTGTTTGCTTTTTTTAATGAGAAAAAAGTATTCGAAACCAGAAGAATTGTTATCTTCTATAGTCTGGTTATTTTTCTTATATTTCTATTACTTTTATCTATAATATATTACAGGATTGCGAATAATAACTTAGCACAATTGAAAGAATACCAGAAGCAACTCTATAAATCAATGGAGCAGGAGAAACGAGCCAACAGTGCGAAAACGGATTTCCTTAGACGAATGAGTCATGACATAAGAACACCTATTAACGGAATAAGAGGAATGGTTGAAATTAGCAGGCATAATATTGGAAATGAGGTTAAGCAGACAGAGTGTCTTGATAAGATTATGGATGCATCAGGCTTTTTACTCAATCTTGTAAATAGTGTGTTAGATATGAATAAATTAGAGTCAGGCGAGATTAAGTTAGAAGAAAAGCCGTTTGACATAAAAGAGATAATAGATGTAATTATTCCGATGTTAGATATAAGGGCATCGGATTGTGGAATCAGTATAGACTGGGGCAGAAACAGAGAAGAACATATAAGAGTTATTGGCAGTCCGTTGCATTTACAGCAGATATTACAGAACTTAATCAGCAATGCCATTAAATATAACAAGGAAAATGGTATGGTTAAATTCGAAAGAACCATTGTATCTAAAGATGATAAGATGGTAAATGTAAGGTTAATCTGTGAAGATACGGGAATCGGTATGAGTAAAGAGTTTCAAAAGAAAGCATTTGAACCATTTGCACAGGAGGATATTCCTGTCAGGCCTGCGTATACAGGAACTGGCTTAGGTCTTGCAATTGTGAAAGAATTAGTTGATCAGATGAAGGGTACAATCACATTTACAAGTGAGCTTGGCAAAGGAACTAAATTCATAATTACAATTCCTTTTATACTTGATAAATCTGAAGAGACAGCTAAGATAACTGATAATGCCAATCATTATTTGATAAATGGAGCGAAGATATTAGTGGTTGAAGATAATGCCCTCAATATGGAGATAGTTGAATTTCTGCTTGAAAATGAGGGTGCAATCATAACGAAAGCCATAAATGGTAAAGAATGTGTTGATATATTCAGTGAATCAGAGATAGGTGAATTCGATGTAATCTTAATGGATATAATGATGCCGGTTATGAATGGTCTTGATGCAACACGTTATATAAGAAAGTTAGAACGTGCTGATGCTAAGACGATTCCAATTATTGCAATGACCGCCAACGCATATACAGATGATATTGAAATCAGTATTAAAGCGGGTATGAACGGACATCTTTCAAAACCACTTAACACTACTGAGTTAAAGAAGATTATTGGAAAATATTATAATGAAATGCAAGAAAATATATTATAATAAAGCCTTAAAAAACAGATAAGATAAATAGAAATAGTCTTAGAAAACAATATCCGTAAATATATATATAAAGTACAAAAGTCGAATTGTGTCGAAATTATACGATGATATTCAGTTGCAATAATTTGTATGAAAATATATAATAATGTATGTAAAAAAATAGAAAGAAACAGGAGGATTAAGGGGAAATGGAAAAGCTTAATGTTGTTATAGCAGAAGACAATGAAAGAATTTTGCAGATATTAGACGATTTACTTAGCAGTGATGAAGAGATTGAAGTAGTTGGTAAGGCGAAAAATGGTGAAGAGGCAATAAATGTTATTGCTAAACAGGAACCCGACGTTGCATTAATAGATGTAATTATGCCGAAATTTGATGGACTTGCGGTTATGGACAAGATAAATAAGAACACAACTATGAAAAAGAAGCCTGCATTTATCGTATTATCGGCAGTCGGAAGAGAGACTATAACAGATGATGCTTTTAACCTTGGAGCATGCTATTACATTATGAAACCATTTGATAATGAGATGGTATTAAATCGTGTAAAGCATATGAAGAACAGTATGAAAAAGAAGAGCCTGGAGCCAAGAAAGATTAATTCATTCGAGAATAAAAAAGAATACATAGAAAGAAATCTTGAAAGTGATGTTACAAATATCATTCATGAAGTAGGCGTTCCGGCACATATTAAGGGATATCAGTTCCTTAGGGATGCAATTATAATGTCAATTAATGATATGGAAATGCTCAATTCAATAACAAAGATTTTATATCCGACAATTGCTAAGAAGAATAATACTACACCTAGCAGGGTTGAAAGAGCAATAAGACATGCGATAGAAGTTGCATGGACAAGAGGAAAAATGGATACGATAGATGAATTATTCGGATATACTGTGAACAATGGTAAGGGTAAACCTACTAATTCTGAATTCATTGCACTTATAGCGGATAAAATCAGATTAGAATATAAGTGCGATTAGATAAAAAACACTTTAAATGATATGAAAAATGAGTTATAATATCTTTGTATGTAAATATGAATATTATTATAGCTCTTTTTTTGAGCCACGTTATTAATATTAATAAACAATTTTGCCTGCGTAAGTAAGCAGGGAGAGTAGAAAGGTTTGGTTGCTTATATGAAGAATATACTGTTTGTTGCATCAGAGGCAGTTCCTTTTATTAAAACAGGAGGACTTGCAGATGTAGTTGGTTCTTTACCAAAATGCTTTGATAAAAATGAATTTGATGTGCGTGTAATATTGCCAAAATATCTTAGTATGCCATGGCATTTTACAGAAAAACTAGAATTTATTTCATACTTTTATATGGATATAGGATATAGAAGTAAATATGTTGGTGTATTTAAGTTAGTTCATGACGGAATAACCTTTTATTTTATAGATAATGAGGCATATTTTGGTGGTCCAAAGCCTTATGGAGATTTAAAATATGACTTAGAGAAATTTGCATTTTTCTCAAGAGCAGCATTATCTGTTCTTCCTGTCATAGGATTCAAGCCTGATATAGTACATTGTCATGACTGGCAGACAGGTCTTGTTCCTGTATATATGAAGGATAGTTTCAGAGGTGGTGAATTCTATCAGAATATGAAGTCAATAATGACAATACATAATCTTAAGTTCCAGGGTGTATGGGATATTAAGACAATTCAGGCAGACTCAGGTCTTTCAGATTATTATTTCACATCGGATAAACTTAAGGTATATGATGATGCTAACCTCTTAAAAGGTGGTATCGCATATGCAGATTTCATCACAACAGTTAGCGAGACTTATGCTGAAGAGATTAAGACTGCATTTTATGGTGAAGGACTTGATGGATTAATGAGAGCCAGAAGTAATTCACTTTGCGGAATTGTAAATGGTATTGATTATGATGAATATAATCCTGAAACAGATGACAGAATACCATATAAATATAATGCAATTAATTTTAGAAAAGAGAAATATAAGAACAAGCTTGCACTGCAGGAACAGTTAGGTTTAGAAGTTAATAAAGATAAATTTATGATAGGTCTTGTATCAAGACTTACAGACCAGAAAGGTCTTGACTTAATTGCTTGTGTTATGGATGAGATATGTACAGATGACGTACAGTTTGTAATTCTTGGAACAGGTGAAGAGAAATATGAGAATATGTTCAGATATTATGATTGGAAGTATGGTAACAGAGTTTCAGCTAATATTTATTATTCAGAGGATATGTCACACAGAGTATATGCTGCATGTGATGCGTTCTTAATGCCATCATTATTCGAGCCATGTGGCCTCAGTCAGTTAATGAGTTTAAGATATGGAACTATTCCGATTGTAAGAGAAACAGGTGGTCTTAAAGATACTGTTGAACCATATAATCAGTATGAAAGCACAGGTACAGGTTTCTCATTTAAGAATTATAATGCTCACGAAATGCTTGACATTATCCGTTATGCGAAATATATTTATTATAATAACAAGAGAGAGTGGAATAAGTTAACAGACAGAGCTATGGCAGCAGATTTCTCTTGGGCTAACTCAGCTAAGAAGTATGAGAATCTTTATAATTGGTTACTTGGCTGGTAGAAAGGAATTCTGATGAATAAAGAAATCTATGGTGATATCAGAAGAAACGATATTATCAGGAAACTTAATACAGAGAAATGGTTAACCGGTAAAGAATGTCTTAATGACAAGAGATATATGGAATGTGTCTATGATATAATGGACAATGAGAAATTTCAGGAGATGGATAAATATATCCAGCATGGGACGACTACAACATTAGAACATTGCATATCAGTATCTTATATAAGTTATAAGATATGTAAATATTACAATTTTGATTATATTTCGGCTGCAAGAGGTGGGTTATTACACGATTTATTCCTGTATGACTGGCATACACACAGTAAGGAGACCGGTGAACATTTTCATGGGTTTACACACCCACGTACAGCACTTAATAATGCTGATAAATATTTTGAATTAAATGATGTTGAAAGGGATATTATTCTTAAACATATGTGGCCACTTACAGTAATTCCGCCTAAGACAATGGAGGGTTATGTTGTAATGTATGTAGATAAATATTGTGGCTTTTTAGAAACTGTTAATCGTATAAAGAAGAAATTGCCTAATTTTGAAAATGCAATAAAAATACATTAAGGATATGGAGATTTAGATATGTGGAACATTAGAGTACCGGGAATTGGAGAAAACTTTTATGACTTTGCGTTATGGTTTTTAGTGTACAGTGTTATGGGTTGGGTTGTTGAAACTATCTACATTTCTTATTGTAATAAGAAATTTACTAACAGAGGCTTTATTCATGGACCAATATGTCCGATATATGGTTTTGGCGGAATTTTTGTACATACAGCTTTAAAAAGCTTCTCAGGTCATTATGTAACAATATTTATCTTGGGTTCCTGTCTTGCAACATGCGTTGAATTTATGACAGCTAAGATAATGATTAAGGTATTTGGCTGCTTATGGTGGGATTACAGTAATAAACCATTTAATTACAAAGGAATACTCTGCTTAGAGAGTTGTATCGCATGGGGCTTATATTCCGTTGCAGATGCGGCATTCATTAAGAATGTTGTATTTATGGGAATAATGAGAATTCCATTTAAGATTGGTAAAGCAATTGTACTTTGTGCATTTATCTATTATACAATTGACTTTATAGTAAGTGTATATATGTCAGCAAAAGGCAAGGTTGAATCAGAAGATAATAATATATTGCAATTTAAGGCATAGAAAATATATAATAACAAATACAAGAGAATAAGAGAAAATGAAAAAGAAGAGTGCCAAAGGCCGGTTCCTTTAATAAGGATTGGACTTCTGACACTCTTCTTTAATTTGTTGCTATAGAACAAAAACTTTGATGGCCAGGATTAGTCATCAATTTCATCTTCAGGAATTAATTCATCATATTCCTGAGAATCTAATAATTCGTCAAATGCATCTGCAACTGCTTCGTATTCATCATCATCTAAGATGTTGTCTAAAGATGGTTCGCCGTCTTCTGATTCCATATATTTATATAAATATACTTCACCCTCTTCAGCAGCTTCGCCCTCAAGTGGAAGAAGTGCGATATAATCATTTTTGCCTACAGGGAAGATAGTAAGAACAGCACATTCAACACTTGTACCGTCATCAAGTTCAAGAGTAACAGTAGCTTCTTCATCATTTTCTAATTCCTGATTTTCTAAATCGCTCATTTACAAACCTCGTTTCAATATTATTAAGAAGAAAAACTCTTCTTTTGATACTTTATCAGATAGTATTACAAAATGCAACTTAAAATATACTAAGTCGCAGATAATTTTCATAACATATAAAATGTAATATAAACACGAATAAAATCGACTAAAGATGTATTTATAAGATTTGACCATTTTAAATAACAAATTAAGTTTAAAAGGCTTTAAAAACTTATTGATTTGGTGTAGAATACAGAGATAGTAAAATCGATTATTGTAATACATAAGGATTGGTGTAAAAATGAGTGTAAAAGATAACGTTTTAAAAATTTTAGAAGATAATAAAGGTAAACATTTCTCAGGAGAAGAAATAGCTAAAGAATTAGATGTCAGCAGAAGTGCTGTATGGAAAGCTGTAAAGACACTTACAAAAGAGGGTTATAATATAGTTGGAATAAATAACAAGGGATATTGTATGTTAGAAAACAGTGATGTTATTTCAAGAGAAGAGATAGAGAAGAATCTGAATAAAGAATTGAGAGCTAAAGCTGATATAGAAGTCTATAAGATCATAACATCGACTAATGCAGTTTTAAAGAAGATGGCTTCAGAAGGGGCGAAAGAATGGAAGATATTAGTTGCAGAAGAACAGACCAATGGCAGAGGCAGACTTAACAGGAATTTCTATTCGCCATCGAACAGCGGAATTTATATGAGTATTTTATTAAAACCTGAGGTTATATCTACAGAAGCATTATTTATAACAACAATGGCTGCGGTAGCGGTTTCAGAAGCAATCGAGAAAGTGACTAATGTCAAAACAGAAATCAAATGGGTTAATGATGTATATTGCAACGGTAAAAAGGTATGCGGTATTCTTACAGAAGCTTCACTTAACTTAGAGAATGGGAAACTTGACTATGCAGTTTTGGGAATAGGAATTAATTTAAAGACACCTAAAGATGAATTTCCGGAGGATATAAGAAATATAGCGGCAGGTTTTATGGATGGAACAGAGTGTGAAATAGAAAATCTCCGTTCAAAGATAACCTCCGAAGTATTGTCCAATATATATAAATATTATAAACATTTAGAAAAACACGAATTTATGGACAAATACAAAGAAAAATCAATGCTTATCGGTAAATACGTATACATAAAAGATAAAGAGCCAAAAGAGCAGCTTTTAGTTAAAGATATTGATGATACTGCGGCACTTGTAGTCGAACACAGTGACGGAAGAATAGAGAAACTGTCTACGGGCGAAGTTTCGGTAAGACTTATGGATTAGTACATTATATTATTTAATAAGTAACTCGATAATGCATTAGTATCTTATTTGATTTAAAAATGATTAAATACCAGATTATATATGAATTAAATTATAATGGTTTAAAGAAAGGTTTTCGTTATGGAAAGAAATAAAACAATGATGCAAGATTTTGAATGGTATTTAAAACCAGACGCATCACATTGGAAGAGAGTAGCAAAAGAAGCTCCTGTATTAAAAGCGGCGGGAATTACAGCAGTATGGTTACCACCTGCTTATAAAGGTGCAAGCGGTATAAATGATGTAGGTTATGCAGTTTATGACTTATATGATTTAGGCGAATTTAACCAGAAAGGCACTATACCTACTAAATACGGAACTAAAGATGAGTATCTTGAGGCTGTCAGAACTTTACAGCAGAATAATATAGAAGTGTTAGCTGATATTGTATTAGGGCACCGAATGGGGGCAGATGAAAAAGAACGAATCTTTGCATATGGTTATGATGAAAATGATAGAAATGTAGAGATTCAGGGTAAGAAAAAGATTACTGTATGGACTAAATTCACATTTCCTGGACGAAATGGTAAATATTCTGATTTCAAATGGGACTGGACAAATTTCCATGGAACAGATTATGATGCTAAGAGTCAGGAAAATGGTATCTATAGATTCATTGGTAAAGAATGGGATAGTGATGTTGACGGCGAATTTGGCAATTATGATTACCTTATGGGTGTTGACTTAGATATGAGTGACGAGGAAGTATTAGAAGAATTAGACAGATGGGGAAAATGGTATTTTGAATTCACTGGTGTAGACGGCTTCAGATTAGACGCTGTTAAGCATATTGACTTTAATTTCTATAAGAACTGGCTGACGAGTCTTAGAAAAGAATTTAATAAGCCGATATTTGCGGTTGGTGAGTATTGGAATGCAGAATTACCTATTCTGGAAAGATATATTGAGAAAACAGAATCAACACTTTCTTTATTCGATGTTCCGTTGCATTTTAATATGTATCACGCATCAAGAAGTAATGGCTATTTTGATATGAGATATATTCTTAAGAACACATTGTTAAGTTCAAGACCTGACTTATCAGTTACTTTTGTAGATAATCATGATACACAATATGGACAGGCTTTGGAGTCTTTTGTGCTCGAATGGTTTAAACCACACGCCTATTCACTTATTTTACTTCGAAATGAGGGATATCCATGTGTATTCTATGGTGATTTCTACGGAATACCACACGATAAGATAAAGCCTGTTAAAGATTTGAAAACTTTACTTAAATTAAGAACCTATAATGCTTATGGAAGATTACACGATTATTTTGATAATGATAAAATAGTAGGCTGGACTTTAGAAGGTGTCGATGAATATAAGAATTCCGGTCTGGCAGTTTTAATGACAGTTGAAAAAGGTGGAAGTAAGAAGATGTATGTCGGAAAGCATTTTGCAGGACTTACATTTGTAGATGCGCTTAGAAATGTAACGGAGAATGTAGTAATTGATGAAGATGGCTTCGGAACATTCAAGGTTAATGATGGTTCAGTGTCAGTATACCGCCTAAAAATCGGACAAACTGTTGGAACAAGAAGTGAAGAGCCATTTATCAATGAACATGAAGTATCTGCGTATGCAGAAGTTGTTAACGGAACAGAACCAGAGACATTCTATGGAAGTAATTATAAGCATTTAGAAGAAAATACTTCTGAAATGATGGAATAAAGAAGAAATAGAAATGGCGAAAAATGTTTGAATAAATAAAATGGTGGTGAAATGAATGGATAGAATTAAAGAATTAAGAGATGTTATGAGAAAACATAACATCGATATATATTACATTCCTACAGATGATTATCACAGTTCAGAATTTGTAGGTAATTATTTTAAAGTAAGGGAATATATTTCAGGTTTTACAGGTTCTGCTGGAACACTAATTGTAACAATGAATGAAGCAGGACTTTGGACTGATGGCAGATATTTTCTGCAGGCAGAAGACGAATTAAAAGATAGTGAGATTGTTTTATACAGAGCAGGAATGGAGGGTGTTCCTACAATTGATGAGTTTCTGCTTAGCAGATTAGAAGATGGAATGATTCTAGGCTTTGACGGAAGATGCATGGTAGCTTCATCCGTCATTAACCTTAGAAGAAAGATAGAGAACTGTGGTAAAGTAGTCCGTATTGTATCAGACTTAGATCTAGCGGCGGAAATATGGGAGGACAGACCTGAACTTCCGGATTCTGATGCATTTATACTTGATGAAGAATATAGCGGTGAAAGTGCTATATCTAAGATAGAGAGATTACGTGACAGAATGTCAGAATTAAATGTGTATGGACATATTATAACGACTTTAGATGATATAGCGTGGCTTTTAAATATCCGCGCAAATGATATAGAATACAGTCCGTTATTATTAAGCTATCTTACAATAACTGACAGTAAGGTAATACTTTATTGCAATCAGAATTCTGTCTCGAAAATCAGCGAATATCTTAAAGGGATAAATGTTGAAACTAAAGATTATGATGAAATATATAATGATTTACCTAAGATGACGTTGATATCTAAGGACAGACCTATACTTGCAGACATTGATAAGATAAACTATCTGTTATATAAGAAAATGTTTAAAGGCAAGATTCTTAATATGATTAATCCGACAACTAAGATGAAGGCAATAAAAAATGAGACAGAAGTCCTGAATGAAGCCAAAGCACATATTAAGGACGGAATTGCATATGTGAAATTCTTATATTGGTTTAATCAGAATATCAGTAAAGGCATTACTGAGTTAGATATAGCGAACAAATTATTAGAGGAACGTTCTAAGATGGAAGGCTTCGTTGAAGAGAGTTTCGAGGCCATTGTGGCTTATGGAAGTCATGGTGCAATTGTACATTATTCGCCTGATGAGGCATCAAACATAGAATTACAGGAGAAATCATTTGTTCTTATAGATACAGGTGCGCATTATCTTGAGGGAACAACTGATATTACGAGAACCTTAGCCTGTGGCGAACTTACAAAAGAAGAAAAGGATAATTATACACTTGTCCTTAAAGGTAATTTAGCACTTGGTGATGCAAAATTCCTATATGGACTTACAGGTGCAAACTTAGATATTCTTGCCAGAAGTGCATTATGGAGAAACGGACTTGACTACAATCATGGAACTGGTCATGGTGTGGGTTATCTTATGAATGTACATGAGGGACCTAATAATATCAGATGGAGACTTGGAAGAGGTAAGAATCTGAGTGCTGTTATTGAACCGGGTATGATTACATCAAACGAGCCGGGCGTATATATAACAGGTAAATACGGAATACGTCTTGAGAATATGATTGTATGTAAAGACAGAGAGAAAAATGAATTTGGACGTTTTATGGAATTCGAAACCTTGACAGTAGTGCCATTTGACTTAAATGCAATTAATATTGATATGTTAGACGAACACGAGAAAATGCTCTTAAATGACTATCACAAAAATGTAAATAAAATAATTTCTCCGTTTTTAGATAGTGAAGAGAAAGAATTCTTAGATGAAATTACAAGAGAAATATAAATTTACTAAACTTATATAGCCGTTAAAATATGGTTATTTTATGTTGACTTAGTTAAAACATTATGGTATCTTAACAATCAGAGTGCAGACAAAAGTCACACGAAGGGGTACACCACCTTGGGTGTATCTTTTTGTGTGGCTTTTTTTGTATAAATAAACTCGAAAAGGCTTATTGAAAATGAGGATAGTGCGAAAAATAATGTTGATACACTTATTTTTCACACAGCTATTTGCTTCGAGCGAAAGCAAATAGCTTTTACGGCAGATGCGAAATTACCTGCGCGAATTTCTCATCGCCTCTTCTAGGCAAGTCGCTCAGAAATGAGGATTATTATGAAAATAAATGGTAAAATAATAACTGCCACATATAAAAATATTGAAGAATTATTAACAGATAATGGCTATAAAACTAAATATGTAGCAGTTGAATGTAATGGGAACATAATACCGAAGAATATATATAGTGAATATGTTCCGGGTGCTGATGATGTAATAGAAGTAGTGACTTTTGTAGGGGGTGGCTGATATGGTTACAAGAGAAGAACTGCAAAAAGCACTTGAGATAAGGCATACCAAAGAGGGACAGGCTAAGTTAACTAATGCCAAAGTTGCGATTATGGGCTTAGGTGGATTAGGCTCTAATATTGCCATGGCGTGTGCAAGGATGGGTATTGGTGAAATGCTTCTTATAGATTTTGATATCGTAGATATCACCAATATATTCAGACAGAATTACAGATTAGAGCATATCGGAAGATATAAGACAGAATGTATTAAAGAAGAAATAGCAGAAATTAATCCATACCTTAAGATTAATCTTATAAATACTAAGATTGCAAGAGAAAATGTATTAGAACTTCTAGGGGATTATAAGATAATCTGCGAAGCCTTTGATAAAGGTGAGACGAAATCTGAAATAATTGATGAAATATTATCAGAGTCGGAAGATAAAATTATAATTTCTGGAAATGGTATGGCGGGTATAAAAAGCCTTAATCTTATCAGAACCAGAAAGTTTGGAGATAGGTTATATATCTGTGGTGATTTAGAAAATGGCATTGAAACAGAGGGAACACTTATGTCACCAAGGGTGAGCGCATGTGCTATGCATCAGGCAAATGTTGTAGCTAATCTGATTCTGTCAGATGGCAAAGTTAATTTATAGTTTTTGAAATAAGTCTAAATTAAAGTTTATACAGAAATTAATTAGAAAGGAAATCTGATGTCAGAAATGAATCAGATTATGTGTGAAAAATGACAACAGTAGAAAAAGAAAATGATAAATTAATAATAGGAGGTCATTCATTTAATTCACGATTTATCTTAGGTTCAGGAAAGTATTCTCTAGAACTTATTAAGTCGGCAGTTGAGAATGCGAAAGCTGAGATAATCACATTAGCACTTAGAAGAGCTAATAGTACAAGTATGGAAAATATACTTGATTACATACCTGATAATGTAACACTTCTTCCTAATACATCAGGAGCAAGGAATGCTGACGAGGCAGTAAGAATAGCAAGACTTGCAAGAGAATTAGGCTGTGGTGATTTTGTCAAGATAGAAATAATGAAAGATACAAAGTATTTGTTACCGGATAATTATGAGACAATTAAAGCGACGGAAATACTTGCAAAAGATGGCTTTGTAGTTATGCCTTATATGTATCCTGACTTAAATGTCGCAAGAGCATTAAGAGATTCAGGCGCAGCTTCGATTATGCCGCTTGCCGCACCTATTGGAACAAACAGAGGACTTTGTACAAAAGATTTTATCCAAATATTAATTGACGAAATTGATTTGCCAATAATAGTAGATGCAGGAATAGGTAAGCCATCACAGGCGTGCGAAGCTATGGAGATGGGAGCTGCTGCGATAATGTCTAATACGGCAATTGCTACAGCAAAAAATATTCCATTAATGGCTGAAGCATTCAGAAAAGCCATTGAAGCCGGAAGAAGCGCATATTTAGCTAAGACTGGTCGTGTATTAAGCAGTGGTTCAGAGGCATCATCACCACTTACGGGCTTTTTAGAAAATTAATATTCAATACGATTATTACGATTATTTTGTACATAGCTATTTGTTTCGGAGCGAAAACAAATAGCTATTATGGCGAAGAGAAATCGCCAGTGCGAATTTCTCTTCGCCTCTTCGCAATAAATCGCTCAGAAACGAGGAAATATGGAAATAGCAGAAAATAAAAAAGAAAACAAAATTAATCATATGGAATATCTTCCTGATATGGAAGTGATTGATTCTGGTATTGCTGATGAAGTAATCAAGAAAATGAATGAATACAATCCTGATGAATATACTAAGGACGATGTTTTAGAAGCACTCAGTAAAGAGGTTCTTAGTGTAGAAGATTTTGCTGCATTATTATCACCTGCTGCATCAGAATATTTAGAAGAGATGGCAAGAAAAGCCCAGATGGAGACGAGAAAACATTTCGGAAATTCTATATATATGTTTACACCATTATATATAGCAAATTATTGTGAAAACTATTGTATCTATTGTGGTTTTAATTGTCATAATAAGATACACAGGGCGAAACTTAATTATGAAGAAATAGAAAAAGAAATGAAAGCGATTGCAGATACCGGATTAGAAGAAATACTTTTACTTACAGGTGAGAGTAAGAAAATGTCTGATGTGGAATATATCGGAGAAGCCTGTAAAATAGCAAGAAAATATTTTAAGGTAGTTGGATTAGAAGTATATCCGATGAATTCTGATGAATATGCTTATTTACATAAATGTGGTGCTGATTATGTCACTGTATTTCAGGAGACATATAATTCTGATAAATATGAGACATTACATCTTGCAGGACATAAGAGAATTTTTCCTTATAGAGTTAATGCACAGGAAAGGGCATTAATGGGTGGCATGAGAGGAGTTGGTTTTGCAGCATTATTAGGACTTGATGACTTCAGAAAAGATGCATTTGCAACAGGAATGCATGCATATCTTATCCAGAAGAAATATCCTCATGCAGAGATGGCATTTTCGTGTCCGAGACTCAGACCTATAATTAATAATGATAAGATTAATCCTAAAGATGTCCATGAACCACAGCTTTTACAGGTAATCTGTGCCTACAGATTATTTATGCCATTTGCAAGCATAACAATATCTACAAGAGAGTGTGAAAGATTCAGAAATAACATAATAAATATTGCTGCAACGAAGATTTCGGCAGGAGTGGGAGTAGGAGTAGGCGGACATGGAGAAGAGAAAAAAGGTGATGAACAGTTTGAAATCTCTGACTCACGTTCAGTAAGTGAAGTATATGATGCGATAAAGGAACAGGGACTTACACCTGTAATGAGTGAATATATTTATGTCTGATACCATGAATAATATAATTGCTATCACAAACAGAAAACTTTGTAAGAATCGTTCGTTTGATGAAGCTATCGATACCGCATTAGAAGATAATGTGAGATACATTATTATAAGAGAAAAAGATTTATCACCACAGGAATATATAAAGTTTGTAAATGATATTCAGTTTCATATACATAATACATTTCCAGGTACACAGACGAAAATAATTATGAACCTTGGAAATGTAGAAAATATCTTTGAATTATTTGAAATAATTAATAATACGGGTTGTAGAAATGTACATATGCCGATTTACACATTAGACAAGTTCGAAGCATCATCTTTTGATAATCGAAATAACATTTTTAATAATATAAGAAGAGAATTAGAAATATTTGGAATATCCATTCACTCCGTAAATGATATAGAGAAAATATACAGATTTAAACCCGATTATTATATTGCAGGACATATATTTAATACTGAATGTAAGAAAGGTAAAGTTCCAAGAGGACTTGAGTTTATGGAAAATATTTGTAAATCTACAAATATACCGGTGTATGGAGTTGGTGGAATTAATAAAGAGAATATGAAAGAGGTAACAAATGCCGGGGCAAGTGGTGTATGTATGATGTCAGAGTATTTTAACTGACCTTCATCAATACCAATTGATTTTAAAAGATTAATATATAATAATCAAATTGTGCAGGAAATCAGCCTGCACGATTTGATGATATAATTTTCGCTAATTTTCTTACTGTATCTAATTTAGATATCTGTTCTTTAGTCATATTTGTTTTTAATGCATTTATTATAACATCAGTTTCGGCATCTGAGAAATTAATTCCTTTTGCATTAGCAGTTGCGGCAGCATTCAAAAAGAATGGTATAAGATTTTCGGAAGATACATTTTCTGACTGTCTTATAATTTCTGATAAAAGATTGAGTTTTTCAGGTGATATTCCTGATATGTTATTATAGTTATTCATAAAATTACTCTCCATATTAATATTTTATTTGTTTTTATTTAGCAATGAAGAATAGGTGTCGAACATGGCGCGCTGGCTTGGTGAAAGCATATTCTTCAAAGCATCAATGTCAATATTGGCAGGAATATTGTTAGGTGATGAATTACCTTGATTGTTGTTAGTATTGACATTATCATAATCTGTGCCATTAATAAAACTGTCATTTTCTATTTTAGAAGTGTCAGGTTTAATGCCTGAATTATAAACCGGACCGTCCGGATTATTAAAGTTAAAAGCTTCAGGATGTAAGGCAGGCAGATTTAAAGACTTATATGTGTTATACATATTAAATGCACTAACCATATTCATAAACATATCTATTAAATTTTTCTCTTCGTTGTTAAGATAAGGTTTTACGGCATTAATTAATTCAATAGGGTTATTCTTATGAGCATTATCAGAACTGTTATCGCAAGCACTTAGTAAGTCATCGGGAGAGGCATTAAAACTATTTCTCATTATATTAAATTCCTCGATTTTTATATAATAGGAAATAACTTTTTGCATTGTTGAGGAAACATATGGCAGAGATGCCTTTAAAATATTAAGTGGCTTGTTTGAAAATAAATCGTTTGAAATCATCAGATACTCATTTCTGCATTATGCGTTTTTCTTTTTTTAAATACTATGAAAAGTTTATGAAAAATATGATAATAAAATTAAAGTGATGCATATTTAATGCAGACTAACAATATAAACGTATTAGTAGACATCATACATTTTATACAGTCCATATCATATTCGAAAATTGACGTGTCTGTTTCTATTATAGTTGTGTCTGATTTCTTCATAATTAACTCCATTTCATGAATAATACGCTATATTGTCAGCCAGCACATTAAATGATTATAATGATATTTGAAATATCACTTAAATTAGCAGCCTAAGAAGCAGCCGCCATTTCCGTTGCCACCACAGCAGAGAAGTAAGATGATAATCCAGATACAGCTATTGTTCTCGCAGCCACAGCCATTGTTTCCCCAGTTTCCGTTATTGCCACAGCAGCATAAAAGTATAAGGATTAACCAGATACAGCTATTGTTATTGTTGTCTCCACATCCGCAGCCTCCACCGCAGTTTGTTGCAGCTAAATCACTCATTTTTAAATCCTCCAAATTTTGTTTACACTAAATTCTATGTAGCACAGCTTGGTCAGTTTCCTCATATTTGTAAAATTTGTAAAAATAAAATAAAAATTTAATTTATGATTGTATTATTTAATATATTGTGATAAAATTAACAAAGATAGTTTGGTACATAGTCTTTATGTCTGAACCTGACAAAAATTTAACAATCTTATTAAAATTAAATCGGAGGTATTACATTTATGTCAAGAAAAGTAGTTTTAGCAGGCGCATGTCGTACAGCAATTGGTACAATGGGTGGTTCATTAAGCACAACACCAGCTGCTGAGTTAGGTGCAATCGTTATTAAAGAAGCATTAAACAGAGCAGGAGTTGCTCCAGAAGCAGTAGATCAGGTTTACATGGGATGTGTAATCCAGGCAGGACAGGGACAGAACGTTGCTCGTCAGGCATCAATCAAAGCAGGTTTACCTATTGAAGTACCAGCAGTTACAATGAACGTTGTATGTGGTTCAGGTCTTAACTGTGTTAACCAGGCAGCTCATATGATTATGGCCGGAGAAGCTGATATCGTAGTTGCTGGTGGTATGGAGAATATGTCTATGGCACCATATGCATTAGACAAAGCTCGTTTCGGTTACAGAATGGGTAATGCTGTAATGAAAGATACAATGGTTAATGATGCTCTTTGGGATGCATTCAATGATTACCATATGATTAAGACAGCAGATAACATCTGTGAAGAATGGGGAATCACAAGAGAAGAATTAGATGAGTTCGCATTAAAGAGCCAGCAGAAAGCTGAAGCAGCTCAGAAGAACGGTGCATTCGATAACGAAATCGTACCTGTAACAGTTAAGAAGAAGAAAGAAACAGTTGAATTCAAAGTAGATGAAGGTCCTCGTGCAGGTTCTACAATCGAAGGTCTTGCTAAACTTCGTCCAATCAATCCTAACGGATTTGTTACAGCAGGTAATGCATCAGGTATCAATGATGGTGCTGCTGCAATCGTAGTTATGAGCGAAGAAAAAGCTAAAGAATTAGGTGTTAAACCTATGGCTACTTGGGTTACAGGTGCTCTTGCAGGCTGCAGACCTGAAGTTATGGGTATTGGTCCTGTATACTCTACAAAGAAAGTATTAGCTAAAACAGGTATGAAGATCGAAGACTTCGATATCATTGAAGCAAACGAAGCATTCGCAGCACAGTCAATCGCAGTAGGAAGAGACTTAGGAATCGATGTTGACAAACAGTTAAATCCAAATGGTGGTGCAATCGCACTTGGCCATCCAGTTGGAGCTTCTGGTTGCCGTATCCTTGTTACACTTCTTCATGAGATGGAAGCTAAAGATGCTAAGAAAGGTCTTGCAACACTTTGTATCGGTGGTGGAATGGGTTGCTCAACAATCGTTGAAAGAGACTAATTCGTACGAATTCACTTGAATACATTTAAGATACAATAACAATTACTGCAGGCTGTACGGGTTCCTGTACAGCCTGTTTTAGAAAGGAAATTTATTATGGAATTCATTAATTATGAAGTAGAAGGAATGGTTGGTATTATCACAATCAATCGTCCAAAGGCTTTAAATGCACTTAACAGCCAGGTATTAACAGAGTTAGATGAGACTCTTGACAATGTTGATACAAATACAGTAAGAGCATTAATTCTTACAGGCGCAGGTGAGAAATCATTTGTTGCAGGTGCAGATATCGGAGAGATGAGTACACTTACAAAGGCTGAAGGTGAAGCTTTCGGTAAAAAAGGTAATGATGTATTCAGAAAACTTGAAACATTCCCTATCCCAGTTATTGCAGCCGTTAATGGTTTTGCACTTGGTGGAGGATGTGAGATTTCAATGAGCTGTGATATCAGAATCTGTTCTGAAAACGCAGTATTTGGTCAGCCTGAAGTAGGTCTTGGAATTACACCTGGTTTTGGTGGAACACAGAGACTAGCTAGAATCGTTGGTGTTGGAATGGCTAAACAGATGATTTATACAGCAAGAAATATTAAAGCTGATGATGCATTAAGAATCGGTCTTGTTAATGCAGTATATCCATTAGAAGAGTTACTTCCTGCAGCTAAGAAGCTTGCTGAGACAATTGCTAAGAATGCACCAATCGCAGTTCGTAACTGTAAGAAAGCAATTAATGATGGTTTACAGGTTAATATGGATGAAGCAATCGTTATCGAAGAGAAATTATTCGGTGACTGTTTCGAAACAGAAGACCAGAAAGCAGGAATGGGCAACTTCCTTGAGAAAGATAAAGAAAAGAAATTAAAGGTTGTACCTTTCCAGAATAAATAATATAATTAACATGCTAAATTTAATTATAGTGTCAAATGACATTATTATAAATTTATAATTACCATCAGAGATGATGGATAACAATTATCAATAATATTAAACTATGGAGGCAAAAAAATGAAAGTTGGCGTTATCGGTGCTGGTACAATGGGCCAGGGAATCGCAAAAGCTTTCGCTCTTGTTGAGGGTTACACAGTAGCACTTTGTGACATCAAACAGGAATGGGCTGAAGGCGGAAAAGACAAGATTGCTAAAGGATATGCAAGACTTGTTGAAAAAGGAAAAATGAGTCAGGAACAGGTTGATGCAATTTTATCAAGAATCACACCAGGTCTTAAAGAAGATCTTTGTGCAGATTGTGATTTAGTTGTAGAAGCTGCTTTTGAAAACATGGAAGTTAAGAAGACAACTTTTGGCGAATTAGATAAAATCTGTAAGCCTGAATGTGTTTTCGCTTCTAATACATCTTCACTTTCTATTACAGAAATCGGAAATGGTCTTACTCGTCCAATGATAGGTATGCATTTCTTCAATCCTGCTGATAGAATGAAATTAGTAGAAGTTATCGCAGGTGTTAATACACCAGACGAAACAGTTGCTAAGATTATCGAGATTTCTAAAGAAATCGGCAAAACACCTGTACAGGTTAATGAAGCTGCTGGTTTCGTAGTAAACCGTATCTTAATTCCTATGATTAATGAAGCTGCATTTATCAAAATGGAAGGTGTTTCAGATATCGCTGGTATCGATGCTGCTATGAAGCTTGGTGCTAACCATCCAATGGGACCACTTGAATTAGGTGATTTCGTAGGTTTAGATATCTGCCTTGCAATTATGGATGTACTTTACAATGAAACAGGTGACAGCAAATATCGTGCATGCCCATTAATTCGTAAAATGGTACGTGGCGGTAACCTTGGTGTTAAATCTGGTAAGGGATTTTATGTATACAATGCTGATCGTACAAAAACACCAGTTGACGCTCAGTAATGCTCATTAAGGAGGAAGAAAACAAATGGATTTTACTTTAAGCAAGAAACATGAAATGGCTAAAAATCTTTTCAAAGAATTTGCTGAAAACGAAGTTAAGCCACTCGCTCAGGAGACAGATGAAAACGAACAGTTTCCAGCAGAGACAGTTGCTAAAATGGCAAAATATGGTTTCCTTGGTATTCCAGTTCCAAAGGAATATGGCGGACAGGGATGTGACGTTTCAACATACGTTATGTGCGTAGAAGAATTATCAAAAGTATGTGGTACAACAGGTGTTATCGTATCTGCTCATACATCACTTTGCATTGACCCAATCTTAACATATGGTACAGAAGAACAGAAACAGAAATATGTAGTACCTCTTGCAAAGGGCGAGAAGCTTGGTGCTTTCGGTCTTACAGAGCCAGGTGCCGGTACAGATGCCCAGGGTCAGCAGACGAAAGCTGTATTTGATGAAGCAACAAATGAATGGGTATTAAACGGTTCTAAGTGTTTCATTACAAATGGTAAATATGCTGATGTTTACATTGTAATCGCTGTTACAGGAAAAGTTGAAAAACGTGGCCGTATGCAGAAAGAAATCTCTGCATTTATCGTAGAAAAAGGAACACCAGGATTCACATTTGGTACAAAAGAAAAGAAGATGGGTATCCGTGGTTCAGCAACATACGAATTAATATTTGAAGATTGCCGTATTCCAGCTGCAAACTTACTTGGACAGAAAGGTAAAGGTTTCGGTATCGCAATGCATACACTTGATGGTGGACGTATCGGTATCGCTGCACAGGCTCTTGGTCTTGCAGAAGGCGCTTTAGAGACAACAATCGCTTATGTTCAGGAAAGAAAACAGTTCGGCAGATCAATTGCTCAGTTCCAGAATACACAGTTCCAGTTAGCAGATATGGCTACTAAAGTAGAAGCTGCTAAATTATTAGTATATAAAGCTGCTAAAGCAAAAGAAACTCAGAAAGTTTACTCACTTGAAGCTGCTCAGGCTAAGTTATACGCTGCAGAAGTTGCAATGGAAGTAACTACAAAGGCTGTTCAGTTACATGGTGGATATGGTTATATCAGAGAATATGATGTTGAAAGAATGATGAGAGACGCTAAGATTACAGAAATCTATGAAGGAACATCAGAAGTTCAGCGTATGGTTATCGCAGCAAACATCATCAAATAATTTAGGAGGTACTAATAGTGAAAGTTATCGTTTGTGTAAAACAGGTACCTGATACAAAGGGTGGAGTTCAGTTCAACCCAGATGGTACATTAAATAGAGCAGCAATGCTTACAATTATGAATCCAGATGATAAGGCAGGTCTTGAAGCTGCTCTTAGATTAAAGGATCAGTACGGTGCAGAAGTTACAGTTGTCACAATGGGTCTTCCAAAAGCTGAAGATGTACTTCGTGAAGCTATGGCTATGGGCGCTGACAAAGGAATTTTAGTTACAGATAGAGTTTTAGGTGGTGCTGATACTTGGGCAACATCTACAACAATTGCAGGTGCATTAAGAAATCTTGACTATGATATTATTATTACAGGACGTCAGGCTATCGATGGTGATACAGCTCAGGTTGGACCACAGATTGCTGAACATCTTGGAATCCCTGTAATCTCTTATGCTGAAGGTATTGAAGTTGACTGTGACAGTGTTATCGTTAAGAGACAGTACGAAGACAGACATCATATGCTTAAAGCAAAAATGCCTGTATTAATTACAGCACTTTCTGAATTAAATGATCCTCGTTATATGACACCAGGTGGAATCTTTGATGCACTTGATGCTGAAATAACAGTATGGGGAAGAAATGACCTTAAAGATGTTAATGATGGAGATCTTGGTCTTAAAGGTTCACCAACAAAGATTGCTAAAGCATCTGATAAAGTTCGTAAGGGCGCTGGTGAAAAAGTTGCATTTGACTCTGCAGAAGAATCAGTATCTTATATCATGGATAAGTTATTAACAAAACACATTATTTAATCAGAGAGGAGATTTAAAAATGCAGAATATTAATTTAGAAGAATATAAAGGCGTATTTGTCTTCGCTCAGCAGGTAGATAATGAAATAAGCAGTATTGCTTTAGAATTACTTGGAGAAGCAGGAAGACTCGCAAAACCATTAGAAACACAGGTTACAGCAGTGCTTCTTGGATCAAATGTTGGAAATTTAACAGATAAGTTAGCTGAATATGGCGCTGACAGAGTTATCGTTGTTGATAATCCAGCACTTGAAACATATAGAACAGAGCCATATGCACAGGCTCTTACAGCTGTTATTAAAGAATTCAAACCAGAGATTATGTTAGTTGGTGCAACAGCAATCGGTAGAGATTTAGGTCCTACAGTATCTGCAAGAGTTGCAACAGGTCTTACAGCTGACTGTACATCATTAGAGATTGGTGATTTCCCAATCAATGCTATTCCTGGTAAAGAACAGAAACATAATCAGCTTCTTATGACTCGTCCAGCTTTTGGTGGTAATACAATCGCAACAATCGCTTGCCCAGATCATAGACCACAGATGGCTACAGTACGTGCAGGTGTTATGCAGAAAGCTGATCCAAAGCCAGGCGCAAAAGCAGAAGTTGTTAACTTTGATGCAGGTTTAGTTGAAAACAACAAATATGTTGAGATTCAGGAAGTTATCAAAGCAGTTACAGAGACAGTAGATATTATGGATGCTAAGATTCTTGTATCTGGTGGTCGTGGTGTTGGTTCTGCTGAAAACTTCAAACTTCTTGAAGAACTTGCAGAAGCTCTCGGCGGAGAAGTTTCTTGCTCAAGAGCAGTTACAGATAATGGCTGGTTACCAGTAGACCGTCAGGTAGGTCAGACAGGTAAAACTGTTCGTCCACAGGTTTACTTTGCAATTGGTATCTCAGGTGCTATCCAGCACGTTGCAGGTATGGAAGAATCAGACCTTATCATTGCAATTAACAAAGACGAAGATGCTCCAATCTTTGACGTAGCAGATTACGGTATCGTTGGAGATTTAAACAAAATCGTTCCATTGTTAACAGCTAAAATTAAAGAAGCTAACGCAGCAAAATAATTTTTAAAAATACAGATAACTCCATATATATTGCAAAATATTTATGGGGTTATCTTTTTATATAATAATATGCTAAGAAAATTAATTAATCACAAATTTAAAAAGAATACAATTATATGTATCGGAATTATAATATTTATTTCGGTACTTAATTTTATGTCTGTTTATATAAAAGGTTTTGCAGATATTTACAGGAAATATGTGTTTGTGCATATTTCTTCAGTATTTTCAAGGATAACAAATATATACAAGTATTCAGTTGGCGAAGTAATGATTACAATGTGTATTGTTATCGTATTAATAGGCTTAATTATATTTATTGCGGGCTTTATGAAGTATAAATGGCTTAAAAATTTAAGACGTATATACTTTAGAATTGTTGTATATATCCTTATATTTATATATGCAACTGAAACACTTAACTGCTTTATTCTGTATCATACAACAACGATAGAAAACACTTTATATAAAGACATAGATTTAACTTCGGATATATCAGATGGCGAGAGACTGATAAATGTATACAATGAGGTCGTTGATAACATTAATAAACTGTCTGCTAAAATGAAAAGAGATTCAGATGGCGAGTTGATTAAAGATTACAGTTATAATGAATGTAAGACTGCACTTAGAAATATTTCAGACAGATTTACCTGTCTTTCAGGCTATTATCCATCACCTAAAGAGATATATTATTCAGATATAATGACACAGCAATATCTTGCAGGAATATATTTTCCATTTTCAATGGAGGCAAATTATAACAAACTGATGTATATTTCGAATATGCCAAGCACAATCTGTCATGAATTAATCCATCTTAAGGGCTATATAAGAGAAAATGAAGCAAATTATCTTTCATTTGTCGCATGCATAGAATCAGATAATGAATTTATACAATATAGTGGTTACCTCAGTGTATTTTATTATCTGTTAGATGATATCGAAACATATGCAACAGAAGAAGAGAAGGCGAATATGCATAAAATCGATAAGAGAGCATATGACGATACTATTTTCGTTAAAGAAGAGGTATTTAACGAAATTGAAGAGAAATCTTTAGTATCGACAGATACACTTTCAGATGCTACAGATAAATTTATCGACAGCAGCCTTAAAATAAATGGAGTTTCTTCCGGGATGGATAATTATAATGAAGTTGTCCAACTGTTGATATTTTACTATTTTGGTAACTAATGCGATAACTCAGACTTCGTACACATATTACAATTAAAAATCTTTATTAAGTAAATTTCAAAATATGAACCTGATGAGTGTTATATTTTAAAATGAGAAAAATGTTCTATAACAGTTTGGACAACTTCTAACAAGAACTTGACAATTGAGTTGATGAAATATATAGTTTATATGTAAAAAATATGTATAATGATGTACTAATGTAAAAATACATCAGGCATGGAGGTAAAAATGAAAACAAGAATAGGTATACTTGGATACGGTAATTTAGGTCGCGGAATTGAATGTGCAATTAAGCATAATGATGATATGGAGTTAGTTGCAGTATTTACAAGAAGAAACCCTGACGATGTTAAGATTTTAACAGAAAACGTTAAGGTATATAGTGTTAATGATGTAGAAGATTTTAAAGATAAAATTGACGTAATGATTCTTTGTGGTGGTAGTGCAACAGATTTACCAGAACAGACAAAGAAATATGCAGAAATGTTCAATGTTATCGATAGTTTCGATACACATGCAAAAATTCCTGAACATTTCGCAGATGTAGATGCAGCCGCTAAGAAGAGTGGTAAAATCGGTATTATCTCAGTAGGCTGGGATCCTGGAATGTTCTCATTAAACAGATTATATGCAAATGCAATTCTTACAAACGGAAGTGATTACACATTCTGGGGCAAGGGCGTAAGTCAGGGACATTCAGATGCTATCAGAAGAATTGATGGCGTATTAGATGGCAAACAGTATACAATTCCTGTAGAAAGCGCACTTGAAGCTGTAAGAAATGGAGAGAATCCTGAACTTACTACAAAACAGAAACATACAAGAGAATGTTTCGTTGTAGCCGAAGAGGGTGCAGATAAAGCAAGAATCGAATCAGAAATAAAGAATATGCCAAACTATTTTGCTGATTATGATACAACAGTTCATTTTATTACAGAAGAAGAATTAAAGAAGAACCACAGCGGAATACCTCATGGTGGTTTCGTTATCAGAAGTGGTAAAACAGGCTGGAATGATGAAAATACACACATTATCGAATATAGCCTTAAACTTGATTCAAACCCTGAATTCACAGCTTCAGTTTTAGTTGCATATGCAAGAGCTGCAGCAAGATTAAATGCTGAGGGACAGACAGGTTGTAAGACAGTATTTGATATTGCACCTGCTTATTTATCAGCTCAGAGTGGCGAAGAATTAAGAGCGCATATGTTATAAGATAGTACATTTAGGTATTAAAACGACTTTTTGATATTTATATAACTTATAAATATTTATATGACTTTTAAGTATTTATCCGGACATAGGAATATAAAATAAAACAAGTTACAATTAACTAAAACACCTCATTTAATATATAAAAACACATATTTATTTGTTAAGGTTTAACGTATGGACATAATTAAGCCTGTCGTTATTGCAAAGCAGATATATGTATTTAATATATTGAATGAGGTGATTTTTATTGGACAGAATCAGAAAACATTTTAATATAGATTATATCCATAATATGGGAATTACGGGCAAAAATATAGGTATAGCCGTATTAGATACCGGAATTTCTAATCATATAGATTTGAATGATAATTTAGTATATTTTAAAGATTATATAAATATGCGAAAAACAGCCTATGATGATAACGGGCATGGTTCACATGTATCAGGAATAATCGCAGGAAATGGTTATAAATCAAAAGGACGTTTCAAGGGAATTGCCCCTGATTCTAAGATAATAATGCTTAAATGTCTTGATAAAAACGGAAATGGAAAAATAGATAATGCAGAAAAAGGACTTGATTTCATTATAGATAACAGAGACAGATTTAATATAAGAATTGTAAATATATCTGTAGGTTCTATTAAGAAAACAGATGATAATGAAACGGAAAGGTTAGTTAAAGCAGTTGAAGAACTATGGAAACTTGGCTTTGTGGTAATAGTGGCTGCCGGCAATAACGGACCTGATAAGGGAAGTGTTACGGCACCCGGTAATGCTAAGAGTGTAATTACGGTTGGAGCAAGTGATGATAATATGGTATTGGGAAATGACAGAAGAAAGAATTATTCAGGCAGAGGTCCGACGGAAATATGCGTAGTAAAGCCGGAAATTGTCTGTCCGGGTACAGGGATAATAAGCTGTAATAATAAAAATGGGTATTCAGCTAAGAGTGGAACTTCAATGGCTGTTCCAATTGTATCGGGAATTGTTGCATTAATGCTTGAAAGAAAGCCTGATTTAACTAATAAAGAGATTAAAAAGAAAATGTATGAAACTGCGATAGATGTTGGACTACCTAAAAATCACCAGGGGTGGGGCGAGATAAATGCAAGGCGGCTTATTCTGTAAAATTCTAAATATATTTTTTATTATAGGATTCTAAATAAAATTTATCTAATATCTTCGACACTTTTCTACATTTTATTGGATAAAAAATTGAAAAATATGTAATATCATTAAATTTAGGGGTTGTAATTTTTGCCAAAAACGTATATATTTCAAGTGAGGTATGAAAATAATGAATAAGATTTCTTAAAAAATTTTCATATTATCAAAAAAAGTTATTCTAAAATCGTATATGAATGCATATACTGATAAAGATAAAATTATTTAAGAAACCTAACATGGTTACAGAAGGGAGAAATACAAATGGTAGATAAGGTTATTGAAAACAACCGAGTAAGTATAATAGGAGAGATTACATCTGAATTCAGGTACAGTCATCAGGTGTTTGGTGAGGGGTTCTATACCGTCGATGTCGCAGTCAACAGACTAAGTGATATGACGGACACGATTCCATTATTGGTGTCAGAAAGACTTGTTGATGTTACACAGAACTATATTGGTCATCTGGTTGAAGCATCAGGTCAGTTCAGATCATATAACAAACATGATGGAACACGTAATAAGTTGGTATTATCAATTTTTGTAAGAGACTGGCAGCTTGTTGATGAGAATGAAGAATCAGGAAAGACAAATCAGATTTTCCTCGATGGTTTCATATGCAAGTCACCGGTTTACAGAAAGACACCTCTTGGAAGAGAGATTTCTGATTTGCTTATTGCAGTAAACAGACCATATGGTAAATCAGATTATATCCCATGCATTGCCTGGGGAAGAAATGCGAGATTTGCCTCATCTTTTGAAGTTGGTAAGAGAATACAGATATGGGGCAGAGTACAGAGCAGGGACTATGTTAAAAAAATTAATGAAACAGATACAGAGAAGCATACCGCATATGAAGTATCTGTCAGCAAATTAGAATATATCGACCAGTAGACATTTTTATCATTTCAATACAGAGTTGCAAAATTTCAGAATATGTGCTATGGTATACAAAATTGATTATTGCTTATATAGATGAGGTATAGGAATGATAGAAAAAGGATATGTACAGGTTTTCTGTGGAAATGGTGAGGGTAAATCTTCAGCAGCCATAGGAAAAGGTATACTTAGTGCTATTGACGGCAACCAGGTTATTGTTGTTCAGTTTATGAAAGAGAAGAACGACAATGAAAGTAAGTTCTTTCAACGTCTAGAGCCTGAAATTAAGCTTTTTCGCTTCGAGAAAATGGAAATATGCTTTAACGAGCTTTCTGAGGACGAGAAGAGAGAAGAAGTAACTAATATGAGAAACGGATTAAATTATGCTAAGAAGGTTTTAGTGACCGGAGAGTGTGACGTTCTTATACTAGATGAGGTTTTAGCTTTAGTTGATGAAGGTATCATCGAATGTGAAGAGTTATATCCGATACTTGAAGCAAGATCAGATGATACAATTATAATTATGACTGGCAGGGTTATGCCGGAGAAGTTAAAAGATTATGTAGACTGTGTGTCGAACATAGAAGCATTGTGTTAATTTTATCATATTTACATTGACAATAAATATATATAGTGATATTATTCAAGTAGATAATTTTTAAATTATTATATTTTAGTAGAGGTTGCGTATCATATCAGTAATGTGACAGATGTGTCAGGCACATAAGAAGTCATATGAAAGGGTGTTACGCCGAAAGAATATTCTTCCTGAGAGAATATATCTTGGGCATATGGTTAAGAACTATATGACTGTCATCTTATAGAGATGGTGAGCTACAGACGTGTGAATATCATATGAATTTATGGAGCTGACCGTTTTGGTTAGCTCCTTTTTATATTTTAAAGCGTTTGTAAGAAAATTTGAACGGTAGAAAATAAAAAAGGATTAGTGAAGCCCACAGTCGTTCAAATTCTTGGGCATTTTCACATTTATGCATATAATGTATATTATATAGTAATGTGAAACACATGGTGATTTTATGGCTATATTTACAGGATCAGGTGTTGCAATAGTTACACCTATGAACGCAGACGGAAGTGTTAATTTTGACAAACTCGGAGAAACAATCGAATACCAGATAGCAAACAAGACAGATGCTATCATCATCTGTGGAACAACAGGTGAATCTTCTACATTAACTCATGAAGAGCATTTAGCATGTATTAAATATGCAGTAGATAAAGTAGCTAAGAGAATTCCTGTTGTTGCAGGAACAGGTTCTAACTGTACTGAAACGGCTATTTATCTTTCAACAGAAGCTGAGAAATACGGAGTAGACGGATTATTACTTGTTACACCATATTATAACAAAGCAACACAGAATGGTCTTATTGAACACTTCACATCTGTTGCAGACAGTGTAAAAGTACCTATTATTTTATATAACGTACCAAGCCGTACAGGTTGCAATATTTTACCGGAGACAGCAATTAAGATTGCTAAAAAGGCATCTAATGTAGTAGCTATTAAAGAAGCAAGTGGAAATATTTCACAGGTTGCTAAACTTGCAAATCTCATCAGAGAGAATAACTTAGAATTCGATATTTATTCAGGAAATGATGACCAGATTGTACCTGTATTATCATTAGGCGGTAAAGGTGTAATCTCTGTTCTTTCTAACATTGCACCAGAAAAGACACATAATATCGTAGCAAAATATCTTGAGGGAGATGTTAAGGAAAGCCTTAAATTACAGTTAGAAGCATTAAATGTTATCGATGCATTATTCTGTGAAGTTAATCCTATTCCTGTTAAAGCCGCACTTAATATGATGGGCTTCAATGTAGGACCACTCAGAAAACCATTAACTGAGATGGAAGATGCACATAAAGAGACATTAAAAGCCGCAATGACTGCTTACGGAATTGATGTAAAATAATTCAAAATATCATAAACTAAACAACATAGAAGAAACATATAGAAAAGAGGTTAGTTCTAAAATGACAAAAATAATAATGCATGGCTGTAATGGTAAAATGGGTCAGGTTATATCTAAATTAGTTGAAGAAGATAATGATTCAGAAATAGTAGCAGGAATCGATATTTGCGATACAATTGAGAATTCATATCCTGTATTTACAAATATAGATGAATGTGATGTTGCAGCCGATGTTGTAATAGACTTTTCATCAGCTAAAGCTATAGATAAATTACTTGAATTCTGTAAGAAGAGAAAATTACCATTGGTATTATGCTCAACAGGATTATCAGAAGAACAGATTTATGCTGCACACGATTTAAGTAAAGAGATACCAGTATTAAGATCAGGAAATATGTCACTTGGAATTAATACAGTAATGAAAGTGCTTAGTAATATTACTAAATTACTTGCAGATGCAGGTTATGATATCGAGATAATCGAGAAACATCATAATCAGAAGATAGATGCTCCAAGTGGAACAGCACTTATGTTAGCTGATACTATTAATGAACAGTTAAATTGCGAATATAAATATGTATATGACAGAAGTAATGTTCGTGAGAAGAGAAGCAAAAAAGAAATAGGAATCTCTGCTGTAAGAGGCGGAACAATAGTTGGTGACCATGATGTAATATTTGCAGGTCCTGATGAAGTTATCCAGATTACACACAGAGCATATTCAAAGGGCGTATTTGGTAAAGGTGCAATTGAAGCAGCCAAATTCCTTGCAAAACAGCCGGCAGGCTTCTATGATATGAGCAATGTTATTGGATAATAAAATTCACATTATTTTCCAGATTAAATAATTATAATAAGTCTCCTAAATGGTTATATTAATAAAGAGATATATAGGGCTTTATCTCTTAGAATATAATCTTAGGAGGCTTATTTTAATGAAAAAAGAGCGCAAATTCAAAGGTAAAATATTACTTATTGCAGCTATTGTAGCATCTTATATGGTTGTCGCAACAGCTTGTGGAACAGATGATAACAATAATAATGACACTACAACAGGTAACAATGGCCAGGAAATGACATCATCAACTAACAATGGTGGTACAAACACTAACAGAGAAAATACTACTAATAATACAAACAATAATGATGACCGTAATGGAAATGGCGGAATCGTCGATGATATCGGAGATGACATCGTAGATGGAGTAGACGATATCGCTGATGATATGGACGGCGACAGAAATAATAATGACAACAATACTAATAATAACGATAATAACAACAATTCAAATGTCAACAGTTCAACAGCAGGCCAGTAAAACCAGCTAATAATAAAAAAATGTAAAAACGGCTGTAATCAATGAGCATTATATTAATACTCTATCTGATTACAGCCGTTTTTATATTTTTTACAATTAAAACTTCACTAATACATATGCAGATTATTTTCATCTGGTAAAGTAAATTTAAGATATATAAATATTGAAACACCTTATAAGAATTGCTAATTTTTATATATCTTTTTTTGGCTCTTTTGATTATTTGAGTTCATTAAATGCCATACTCTTAAACTGAGATGTACGTCTATGACAAACACTTGATTTATGACGTATCGTGTGTGAGTTAATGCCGTCAGATGCAAAAGGTTGGTGCAGTAAATCACCGTTCAAGCGAAGCGCGTTTGATTAACTGCACCATAATAACCTCTGCAGATGACGGCATTTACTCACACTAGATTGAGGAATATGAAAGAGTTTGTCATAGACGTACATCTTGTCATAAGTGTATGTCTGTTGAATGTACATAAAATTTGCGTCAAAAAAGATATCTACAAATTAGCAATTCTTACAAATGTTTCGATATTTATATATGCAAATTTATTTAATACAGATGATTTAATCAAATATCATTAGATATCCTTTTTATCTTTTCTAAGCATAAGATAGAAACCAATAGGAAGAAGCAACAGGCTAATCCACTGTGATGTAGAAACTCCTAATACAATTCCACGTTCCACATCTCCACGAAGAAATTCCAAAGAAAAACGGATAATAGCATAACATATCAGGTACAGACCAAGCATACTATATCTTTTGTGAATCTTACGTGCAATCAATATCAGAACAATAAAAAGAATGAAGTTAATAAATGCTTCTAACAATTGTACCGGAAAACGTGGAACAGCACTTAAGTCTGATACAAATTCATTATCCGGAAACTGTACAGCAAATTTACCATGATATTCAATTCCATAACAACAGCCGCCCATAAAACAGCCTATTCGTCCAAAGGCGTGGACTAAAGGAATAACAGGAGCGATAATGTTTAGAACTTTACCTAAATCAATTTTAAACCATTTACAGTAGAACCAATATCCAAATAATGCACCAAGAAGTCCACCATAGAATACGAAACCGCCAAATGCGTATGATATGGTTTCTAATACGTGACCTTTTACAAAACTTATATTTCTTATAATTTCAGGAATAACAGTTATAAGATATAATATTTTAGCTCCGACAATAAGTCCTACACTTGCTAAAATAGTCGATAAAACAATATCAAGTTTCTCAATGTTATATTTTTTTGATGTAAAAACAGCTACAAGAACGCCGATTACAAGTCCTATGAAAATAATACTTCCGTATGTAGGAAGTTCTATAGGTCCTAAATGCAATAATGGGTGCATAGTTTAATTCCTTTCATTAAAAATTCATTATTTAATTTCAAAAATGTCTGCTTAAAGCGAATGATATTTTATCATATTATTATTATAGTGTCAAAATTTGTGCGTATATTGTAGTAAACTTTGCGGATGACGGCAATTAATATCTTACTGATTAAGAATTATGAGAGCTTATGTCATAGACAGACACCCTTGCTTATTATATGAATAGAATAATTAAAAACATAAAAAAGAGGATATATATGGCATATACTGTAATACTTGATGCCGGACATGGCGGAAGTGATTTCGGTGCAACTTACAATGGAAGAAAAGAAAAAGATGATACTTTACGACTTGTGATGGAAATTGGCAGGATATTGCAGGAAAATTGCGTTAATGTTGAATATACACGAACAACAGATGTATATAATACACCATATGAGAAAGCTGTTATAGCAAATAATTCTGATGCAGATTTCTTTGTATCAATTCATAGAAATGCATACACTGTTCCAAATACCACAAGTGGCGTTGAAACTCTTGTATATAATGATAATGGAATTAAAGCTGAAATGGCAAGAAATATTAATTCGAGATTATCGAGGTTAGGTTTTATTAACAGAGGGGTTATAGAAAGACCTAATCTGGTAGTTCTTAAGAGAACAAGAATGCCTGCGATATTAGTTGAGGCAGGTTTTATTGACAGTGATAAGGACAATACATTGTTTGATGAACGTTTTGACGAGATTGCAATGGCAATTGCTATGGGAATAATAGAGACAATAGGTGGAGGCTGTGACAAAATAGAGGGAAGTTTTAATGATAATAACCATAATAATAACCAGTCAGAGGTTAACAGGAAACTTTACAGAGTACAAGTAGGAGCATACAGAAACAAGGAATATGCTGATGAGTTAGTAAATGAATTAAAAGATGAGGGCTATCCTGCATTTATTGTGCTTGAAAATGGTCTGTATAAGGTGCAGTCAGGTGCATTTGCTGTACTTGATAATGCAGTCAGAATGGAGGATAAATTAAGAAGAGCAGGATATAATACATTTATCACAACGTAAATGCTTGACATTTAATATATGATGATAGATAATATTCTTAGTTTGCAGGGGAACTCGCAAGAGTTGAGAAGGTAGAACCTGACCCTTTGAACCTGTCGGTTAATACTGTCGTAGGGAGCAATCATTTGAGAAATTATGAGGCTGTCACTGGCAGCCTCTTTATTTACTTTTACGGAAAAAGAGTGTGTATTAAATATACCTGCTTTATTCTGACAGATGAGAAATTTTGCTCTTATTTTTATAAGAAAGAGGTTGATTGAAAATGGAGAAAGACAGAATTATTAAAATGATTACAGAAGTCAGAAAGGTTAATCCGTTAGTACATAACATAACGAATTATGTAACGGTAAATGACTGTGCAAATGCCATACTTGCAATAGGAGCATCTCCTATAATGGCTGATGATTTGTTAGAGGTAGCAGACATAACTTCGATATCTAAGGCACTTGTCATTAACATAGGCACACTTAATCAGAGAACAGTAAAATCTATGTTAGCAGCGGGCAAGAAAGCTAATCAGTTAAATATTCCGGTTATTTTAGATCCTGTAGGAGCAGGAGCCTCAGGCTTTAGAAATGATACAGTTAATTCTTTACTTAAAACAGTGAAATTTAGTATAATCAGGGCTAATTTATCAGAAATGTCTTACATAGCCGGATTAGAGGTGTCAACTAAAGGTGTAGATACTTCAGCAGAAGATGAAGGCAATGATGCAGTTATGGTAGCTAAAAATGTTGCTAAGAGATATAATTGTGTGGCAGCCATAACAGGAGCCGTTGATGTTATATCTGATGGAGAACGTGTTGCTACATTAAGTAATGGAGATAAATTATTATCAAAAGTAACAGGAACCGGATGTATGACTTCAGCTTTAGTAGGTTCTTATGCAGGTGCCGTAACTAATGAAAATGAATTTGATTATTATGATGCAGCCATTGCAGGAATAGCTTCTATGGGCATAGCAGGTGAACTTGCAATGAGTGTTTCAGCAAATGGAACAGGAAGTTATCATATAGAAATAATAAACGGTCTGAGCCGATTAAATGAAGAAATTATGGGCGAAATGATAAAGTTAGGTTAGATACAGATTGATTAAATGACAATTATCCTGAAAATATCAGATTGTATATAGCTTATTAAATGACAATTATACTGAAGATATTAGATTATATAACTTAGTTAGGATTGGTGAATGACTATGAAGAATAAAATTGATTATACATTATATCTGTGTACAGACAGAGATTTAATGAGTTCTGCAACCATTGAGGAAAATGTGGAACTTGCAATAAAAGGAGGCTGTACAGTAATCCAGTTAAGAGAGAAGAATTGTTCTTCGAAAGAATTCTATGATTTGGCTGTAAGTGTCAAAAAGATTACTGATAAATACAATGTTCCTCTTATAATTAATGACAGAGTAGATATAGCTATGGCTGTTGATGCGGCAGGTGTACATATCGGACAGAGTGATTTGCCGGCAGATGTTGTAAGAAGAATAATTGGCGATGATAAAATAATAGGTGTGTCAACTGCTAAATTAGATGAAGCACTTAAGGCTGTTAAAGATGGCGCAGATTATTTAGGTGTCGGTGCAATGTATTCAACAGATACTAAGACAGATGCAAGACCTGTTACAATGGAAGAATTAAAAGAGATTCGTAAAAATGTCGATATTCCTATAGTAGTAATAGGTGGCATTAATATGAATACACTTGGTAATTTTAAGAATATGGGAATAGATGGTCTGGCTGTGGTGTCAGCAATTGTTGCACAGCCTGATGTTGAAAAAGCTGCTAAAGATATGTACGAAGCATTTACTTCATAGACGTACTGATATAAAATCAGAGAAACATCTACTGTAAAGATTAAGGTGTCAAAAGCCCCTATAGGGACTAACCGTCACAATATATGTGTATTGTAAATTCATTTGCATACACATATATTGTAACGGTGGTGCTACGCACCTTTTGACACCTTAAACCTATAAACGGAATATAAATCAAATAGCATATATTTAGCGGAGGTAACAATGATAGATATTAATACATATAATGGAGTTATTTTTGATTTGGACGGAACATTAATTGATTCTATGGGTGTGTGGAATCAGATAGATATAGATTTCTTAGGCAAAAGAGGTTTTGATGTGCCTAAAGACTATATGGAAGCAATAACACCTATGGGATTTGAGGCTACTGCTGATTATACAATTAAGAGATTTAATCTTAAGGAAAGCAGAGATGAAATCATTAAAGAATGGTATGATATGGCAATAGAAGCGTATTCATATCATGTCAGATTGAAAGATGGTGTTAAAGAATATCTTAGTTATCTAAGAGATAATAACAAGCTTATGTCGGTTGCCACTGCTTCAGATATGAGACTTGTAGAGCCTGTATTAACTAATAATGGCATAATTGATTATTTTCAGAATATTACAACCGTTAAAGAAGTAAATCGTGGAAAGGGTTTTCCTGATATTTATGATAAAGCGGCTGATAAAATGGGAATATCTAAAAGTAATTGTATTGTCTTTGAAGATATTTTAGCAGGTATTAAAGGTGCTAAGGCAGGCGGCTATACGGCAATTGGCGTATACGATTCACATACAAGAGAAAATCAGCAGCAAATGAAGGAATTAAGCGATAAATTCATATATGATTTTAAGGAAATGATAGCATAAAACATATAGTTTTTATGACAGATGAGAAATCTCCTGAAAATAAGAGTAAAGCAGAAATTTAGAAATCTCCGAAAAGTAGGAGTTAATTTAGAAATTTAATACAGAGATTTATTAAAATATAATAGTTAAGTATGAAACGGAGGAAAAGCAATGAGAGAATATAGCACACAGATGGAAGCAGCTAAAAAAGGTTTTATAACACCTGAGATGGAAATAGTTGCGGCTAAAGAAAATATTGATGTAGAAGAACTTAGAGAACTTATGGCAAAGGGACAGGTAGTTATTCCTGCTAACATTAATCATAAATCATTATCACCTGAGGGAATCGGAAAGGGATTAAAGACTAAGATAAATGTAAACCTCGGTATATCAGGTGATATGAAAGACTATGATATGGAGATGGAAAAGGTTAAAATGGCTATTGATTTCGGTTGTGAAGCCATTATGGACCTTAGTAATTACGGTAAAACCAATACATTCAGAAATGAACTTATTAAGATTTCGCCTGCAATGATTGGTACAGTTCCAATGTATGATGCAATCGGATATTTAGAGAAAGATTTATTAGAGATTACAGCTAAAGATTTTCTTAAAGTTGTGGAAGCACATGCAAAAGAGGGCGTAGACTTCCAGACTATTCATGCAGGAATTAATAAAAGAGCAATTGAAACATTTAAACGCGAAGGCAGATTAATGAACATTGTTTCAAGAGGCGGCTCATTATTATTTGCCTGGATGGAGATGACAGGTAATGAAAACCCATTCTATGAATATTATGATGAAGTTTTGGAAATATTTAGAAAATATGATGTTACAATTAGTCTTGGTGATGCATTAAGACCAGGCTGTATTGAGGATAGTACAGATTCCGGACAGATTGCTGAATTAATTGAGTTAGGTAATCTTACTAAGAGAGCCTGGGAGAAAGATGTTCAGGTAATGGTAGAAGGACCGGGACACATGGCAATGAACGAGATTGCCGCTAATATGGCTCTTGAGAAGAGAATATGTCACGAAGCACCTTTCTATGTACTTGGACCTTTAGTAACTGATATCGCACCTGGATATGACCATATCACATCAGCAATCGGAGGAGCAATAGCTGCCGCTAATGGCGCAGATTTCTTATGTTATGTTACACCTGCTGAACACTTAAGACTTCCTGATGCATCAGATGTTAAAGAAGGTATCGTGGCTTCTAAGATAGCAGCTCATGCCGCTGATATTGCAAAGGGCATTAAGGGTGCAAGAGATATTGATAACAAGATGAGTGCAGCAAGACATAAACTTGACTGGGACGAAATGTTTAAATATGCTATTGACGGAGAGAAAGCAAAAAGATATTATGATAGTGTACCACTTGAAGAGAGACATACCTGCTCAATGTGTGGTAAAATGTGTGCAGTAAGAACAACTAATAAGATTCTTGCAGGAGAAAAAGTAGAATTTTGTTCTGAAAAATAAACACTAATTTTTTTAGAAAAGGAATAATAAAATTGAAGAAGATAATTAAAGAAATTAATAATAATCAGAATCTTGAGATGAATCTGCCTGTATATGCGAGACATATAAATGATTTATATAATAAATGTGCGGCAGTTGAAATGGCTATGGATTACTATACATTTTATGAGATGGTAAGCGATGGCGAAATTAAAGACAGTAAACTTAAGGAATATACAGAAGAATTCAATTCTATAATCAAAGAATATGTTGTAGATGTCAAAGTTGATGAGAACAGGGAGAAAGCTGTTGAAAGAATCGATATTTTAAGAAATAAGATATATAAAACAGTTGATATCTTAGCAGCCTATGCGGATATTTTCTCAAGATATGAATATGTTTCTAACAGATGCGAATATTTATTTAAGGAAGAAAATGTTGATTCAAAATATACTGATGAAGATTTCACAAGAGAGATAATGCAGTATATTTTCTCTGACGAAGATAATACGGTAATTAACAGTAAAATCTGTGAAGTTATAGCAGAATTACCATTAAGACTTACTAAGAGCAAATTCTTTCAGTTATTAAGTGACGGACTTAGTGTATACAGTAAAACTGACAAAGAGACTATCGATGATTTCGTATATGTACTTAAGTCCTCATCAATGCTTGCATTACCTGATGGTTTAGAGGATTATTCTGAATTAAATGAGATTTATGAAATGGTAAAAGCTGTGGATTATTCTAAGATTACTAAAGAAGAATTCGATAAACTTGAAAATGAATTAAGATATGCAGCAGATTTTATAGATAAAGAAACAAATATCTTTATGATGCTTCAGGGAATTGTAAACAGAGCATATGTAATGATTCTGTCTGCACCATATGTAGATGAATATGATAAAGAAGCTGAATGCAGTATGAAGATTATTAAAGAAATCAATAATAATTTCACATCAGGCGAATATATAACATTACCTGATGAAGTTACTGATTTATTCGTATTCTTAGAGGGCGTTCCTGAGAAAGTTCATGGTAAAATTGAAAGTGAAGAATTTGCCCTTGATAACATTAAAAATAATCATCTTGGTATAATAAAGAGCATTATGGCAGAGAATATATATCAGGGATTATTTATTTCGCAGAACCTTATTTCAGACAGTCTGTTTGCTGACCTCTCAGATATTAAAAATATATTTGAAGAGAAATCAGAAGAAGAAACAGAATTTGATATTAAGGAATATATTAATACAGTCAGAGATGAATTAGTAATGCAGCTTACTGAATTCTTTAAGAATAACCAGAAGCAGGTCAACCGTTCAGTGATGGCACTTATTATTTCAAGACTTCCTGTATTCTTTAATAATATTACTGAAGTGCAGGATTATGTATACAATTCATTATCTAATTGTACAAATAAAGCTGAGAAATCAGCCGCTATCGAAATCGTTAAATGTATCATTAATGAAAATTGAGGTTTTTTGAATGAAATGGTATAATAATCTCTATGTTGGGAAAAAAGCTTTAAAAAGGAAACATAAAATAATAATGCGTGCCATAAGACGAAAGCCTCAGATAGGCATTTATATGATAACTCTGCCTGTTAATGATGCTAATGCATTAGAGATATATCCGTCTTATATATTGCTTCAGAAATATTATCGCAAGAAGAAATTAACGGTAGTAGGCATATCGCAGGGATATGATGAAGCATTAGAGGTTATGCAGGATATTTTAATGGACTGTTATAATGAAACAGGTCAGTTTCTTGTAAGGCATATGGTAGAAAGACACCAATAAATATGGAATGGAGAAGTACTTAGATATGCTACATATATTACTTACAATTTTAAAGGTAATCGGAATCATAGTATTAGTTCTGATTAGTCTTGTTATCTTAATCATAGCAGCTATACTTTTTGTTCCAATCAGATATTCCATAGATGCGGTTTATGACAGAAAAGTAAAAAATCTTGATTTTAAGATAAAGATAACTTATTTATTACATCTCATTTCGGTAAAATATATCTATAAAGATGATGATGGCCTAAGTATTAAAATATTTGGTATTAAAACGCATTTCTTTGATAAAGAAGCTAAGGCAATGGAAGAGAAACTTAATAAAGAAACAAAGATGTTTGAGAAAATGTCATCTGAGATTAAGGATAATATGTCTGAAATGCCAAAGGCTTATGAGCAGTTAAAGAAGATTGATGAAGAACGTGACAGATTAGCAAGTAATGTCAACGAAACATCTGATAGTATCTCAGAAAATGCTTCATCTAAAGATGCAATACAGGATAAAGAAAATGTTTCACAAGAAAATAAGACTGATACAATTAAAGCTAATACTGAAACCGAAGAAAGTAATAACAAAGATGATGATACAGAAGATAATACGGAAGAATTTATAAAAGTTGAAAAACAGAATATATTTTTAAGAATTTATTCTAAAATTAAGGCAATAATTAGCAAAATTAAATATCGTTTTATCAAATTTTGTGATACAATAAAGAAGATATGTAAAAATGTTAATGATTTAAAAGAATTTATAAGTGATGATAACACCAAAGAGGCGTTTAGTTTCTTAAAAGAAGAGGCACTTGTATTATTAAAGCATATCAGACCAAGAAGGATAAAAGGATATGTTCATTTTGGCTTTGATGATCCGTCCTATACAGGTAAATTGCTTGGATTAATATATATGATTCTTAGAGGCTCGCCTAAAGAATTTCGTATTAATGCAGATTTTGAGAATAAGGTATTTGATGGAGAGATTCATGCTAAAGGAAGAGTTCAGTGCTATCTTTTATTGATTGTTGGAATCAGACTCTATAAAAATGATAATTTGAAGTTGCTTTTAGAAAGAAGGAGGACAAATGGCAGAGAATAATAACACATTTGATAACACAGTTGAGGCGTTATTTAAAGGAATGGAGAATTTTATTACAACAAAGACTGTTGTAGGAGATGCAATTACAATTGATGGTACAATTATTTTACCATTGGTAGATGTGTCATTTGGAATTGGTGCAGGTGCATCAAATAATGATAAGAAGAATAACGGTGGCGGCGGTATGGGCAGCAAGATGTCACCAAGTGCTGTTTTAGTAATTAAGAATGGCGAACCTAAATTAGTTAATATTAAGGAACAGGACGGAATTACAAAGATTCTTGATATGGTTCCGGGACTTATTGATAAGTTTACTAAGAAAGATGACAGCGATAGTTCTGATTCAAGTGATGAAGAATACAATGAACAGGAAGTTCAGGTAGATAACTAATATTTTATATGTTGATTATAAAGATTTGGGTATCAAATGGCGGTTCTGTTTTGATACCCAAATCTTTATATAAAATTCTAAGGATATTATTTAATTCTAAGGCATATTATATACAAAGATGACAATTAGAATGGTATATATGCGTAGAATATGTGGTTTTATATTATTCTGGATTGCAGTAGGAATTGCAATCGGATTATATCTGGGTATGGGTTTCTGGTCGATATTTTTTATATTCCTATGTCTGATTATAGGATATAATCTGTTCTGCAATTAGAGTTAATCCACGCCTTGTTTTTATGATAAAATTTTGAAAGGATAAAATTATGAGAATACCAGAATTATTTAAAGAGGGAAAAACAGTATTTTCTTTTGAAATCTTCCCACCTAAAAAGACAAGCTCTATTGACACAATTTATAATACATTAGACGAATTAAGTGATTTGAATCCTGCTTTTATATCAGTTACATATGGTGCAGGCGGTAATACGGCTGATTCAAAGACATGTCAGATTGCTTCAGTAATCCAGGACAAGTATAATATTACTTCAGCAGCACATCTTACATGTGTTAACTGTACTAAGAGTGACATTGATGTAATTCTTGGACAGTTAAAGGAGAAAGGTATACAGAATATCTTAGCACTTCGTGGAGATATCAATCCTGATATTCCACCTAAGCATGATTTCAAATATGCAAGCGAACTTGTAACATACATAAAGGAGCATGGAGATTTCTCAGTTTCAGGAGCATGTTATCCGGAAGGACATATGGAGACAGAATCAATTATAGATGATATAAAGCATCTTAAGATAAAAGTAGATGCAGGAGCCGAACATCTTATGTCGCAGTTATTCTTTGATAACTCACATTTCTATGATTTCCTTGAGAAAGCAAGAATTGCAGGAATCGATGTTCCTATTGAAGCAGGTATTATGCCGGTAATTAATAAGAATCAGATTGAAAGAATGGTATCAATGTGCGGAGCAAGCTTACCTGCTAAATTCACAAAGATGATGCAGAAATATGAGCATAATCCTGAAGCTCTTCGTGATGCAGGAATTGCATATGCAATAGACCAGATAGTGGATTTAATCTCTAATGGTGTTGACGGTATTCATTTATATACAATGAATAACCCATATGTTGCAAGAAGAATAAGCGAAAGCATTTCATCGTTATTATAAAAAATATATAGTTATACATTTATAGATATAAAATATCGTAATATAAAAATAAAAAGAGAAGATATATATAATACACCTTTTAATTTTTATATTACGGAAGTAAGGAGAAAGATTTTGGATACTTCAGATATTGTTTTAAAAAATATTAATAAAGCAGAAGCAGCCAGATATTTAGGATACAAAGATACACTTCCTGATGTCAATATGACTAAATTAATATTGCAGGCTGAAATAGAATTACTTAAAGTGATAAAGCCAAGATATTGCTATAAAGTATTTGATATTGAGGTGCTAGAGGATGGCGTTAATCTTGCAGGTGCAGAGTTAACTCTAAAAGGACATTCCATAGCAAATCATCTTAAAGACTGTGATAAGGCGATAGTTATGTGTGCAACATTATCAGGTGATGTAGATAAGCTGATGCGAAGAACAGAACCTACGGGAATGGTAAATGTCCTGATTATGGATGCTCTTGCAAATGCAGCAATTGAGCAGGTCTGCGATGAAGTAGAGAAAATATTTCTAAAAGATTTTAAAGAATATAACAGTACATGGCGTTTTGGAGTAGGATATGGAGATTTTCCGCTTACAACACAGAAACAGTTATTAGAGACTCTTGATGCAGGAAAGAGAATTGGTGTCTGTACAAATGAAAATAGTCTTTTAACACCACTTAAATCGGTAACCTGTGTTGTAGGATTATCAAAGAAAAAGGTTGAAAATAAGAAGTCATGTGACAACTGTAATCTGAAAGAAACATGTAATTTCAGAAAAAACGGAACACAATGCAGTAAATAATGTGGCTAAAGAAAGGCAATAGGTAGAATTATGGATTTCAGACAGCTTTTGAAAGAAAACAGATATATATTTTTCGATGGTGGTATGGGTACAATGCTTCAGGCAAAAGGAATGAAGATAGGTGCGATACCTGAATTACTTAATTTAGAGAATCCTGACTGGATTATAGATATTCATAAGATGTATATTAATGCCGGTGCTGATGTAATTTATGCTAATACATTTGGTGCTAATGCATATAAATTAAAAGGTACAGGTAAAAGTGTAAGCGAAATTATCAGTGCAGGTATAAAGAATGCAAGAGAAGCCTGTAAAGGAACAGACACACTTGTAGCTCTTGACATCGGACCAATCGGACAGTTACTTGAGCCTACGGGAACTTTGAAGTTCGAAGAAGCTTATGAAATATATAAGGAACAGCTTATTGCAGGTAAAGATGCTGATTTAGTTGTATTTGAGACTCAGACAGATTTATATGAATTAAAGGCTGCGGTCCTTGCTGCAAAAGAAAATACAGATTTACCTATTGTCTGTACTATGACATTTGAGAAAAATCACAGAACATTTACAGGGTGCGGTATTACAAATATGGCATATACACTTGATGGATTAGGCGTTGATGCCATGGGTGTAAACTGTTCATTAGGACCTGAAGATTTATATGATGTAATAGATGAATTATCACAATGTACAGATACACCGATTGTTGTAAAACCTAATGCCGGATTACCTGATCCTGTAACTAATGAATATAATGTTTCTCCAAAAGATTTTGCAGGACAGCTTACAAAATTCTCTGATTTTGGAGTTAAGATTCTAGGTGGCTGTTGTGGTACAACTCCCGATTATATTAAAGAAGTTACGAATTTATTTAAGGGACTTGCAACAAACCATAAAAATGCCATTAAAAAGGCTGCAGTCTGCTCTGCTACAGAAACAGTATTTATAAATCAGCCAAGAATTATCGGTGAACGAATTAATCCTACAGGTAAGAAGAAATTCAAAGAAGCCTTATTAAATAATGATATTGATTATATACTTAATCAGGCTATAGAACAGATTCATGCAGGTGCAGAAATCTTAGACGTAAATGTAGGTCTTCCGGGTGTAGATGAGAAAGAAATGATGATTAAAGCTATTAAATCAATCCAGAGTATAGCTGAAACACCTTTACAGATTGATTCAACCATACCTGAAGTATTAGAAGCAGCACTCAGAGTATATAATGGTAAGCCAATTGTCAATTCGGTTAATGGTGAAGAGAAATCATTAAAGACCGTATTGCCTTTAGTTAAGAAATATGGTGCTGCAGTTGTAGGTCTTACATTAGATGAAAACGGAATACCTAAGAGTGCAGATAAGAGATTTGAAATTGCAAAGAGAATATTAGATAATGCCATTTCTATAGGAATTCCTAAAGAAGACGTATTTATTGACTGTCTTACACTTACAGCATCTGCTGAGCAGGACGGGGTTGTAGAGACACTTAAGGCAGTTAACAGAGTTAAGACAGAATTAGGTTTAAAAACTGTTCTTGGTGTATCTAACATTTCATTTGGTTTACCTGGAAGAGAACTTGTAAACCATACATTTTTAGCAATGGCACTTACTAATGGTCTTGATTTACCAATTATTAATCCTAATGTTGCAGCTATGTCTGGAACAGTAAGAGCATACAGACTCTTAATGGGACACGACAAAAATTCAGTTGAATATATAGATGCATACAATAATCAATTACAGTATATGCTTCCATCTAAAGCAGCTCCTACAAAGGCACAGGCAGTAAATAATGCGGCTGACAAAAATACTGACACTAATTCATTAGAATATGCAATAGAAAATGGACTTAAAAATGATGGTGCAAGAATAACCAGAGAAATGTTACAGACTATGGACTCTATGGAGATTATTAATGCACATCTTATCCCGGCACTTGATAAAGCCGGAAGCGAATTTGAAACAGGTAAGATATTCCTTCCACAGTTAATTATGGCTGCTGATGTTGCACAGGCTGCATTTGCGGTAATCAAAGAAGAGATAAGCAAAAATAATTCTGAATCTGTAAGTAAGGGTAAAATTGTACTTGCGACAGTTAAAGGCGACGTTCACGACATAGGTAAAAATATTGTCAAAGTATTGTTAGAGAATTATGGCTATACAGTTATCGACTTAGGTAAAGACGTAGATTACCAGAGAGTAGTCGATGCCGTAATTGAACATGATGTGAAGTTAGTAGGACTTTCAGCACTTATGACAACTACTTTAGTATCTATGGAGGAAACTATTAAGCTTATAAGAAAGAATAATCTTGATTGTAAGATAATGGTCGGAGGAGCTGTTCTTACACCTGATTATGCCGAGAAGATTGGTGCAGATTTCTATTCTAAAGATGCTAAGGAATCTGTAGATATCGCTAAACAGGTATTAGGCTAAGAAGTGAGTTTTATTATGCAGAAGAAATTAATTATACAGAGTAAAACAGACAATACCAAGAATGAATCAGGAATACGACTTAATAAGTATCTGAGTGATTCAGGAATCTGTTCAAGACGTGAAGCGGACAGATTAATAGCTGACGGAAAAGTATATGTAAATGGTAGAAAAGCCGAGATGGGTATGAGAATTACCGCTAATGATAAAGTGGAATATAACGGTAAAACAGTTTCGCTTGAAGAAGATATGGTGCTTTTAGCATTTAATAAGCCGGCAGGTATTGAATGTACTACAGACCGCAGTAATCCTGATAATATAATAGATTATATCAAATATCCGAAGAAGATATTCTATGTCGGCCGTCTTGATAAGAATTCGACAGGCTTAATTCTTATGACTAATGACGGAGATTTAGCTAACAGAATTGCCAAAGCGGTTAATTGCCACGAAAAGGAATATGTTGTTAGAGTTAATAAAAAGATAACAGATGATTTTCTTACTAAAATGGCAAATGGCGTACCTATCTTAGATACAGTAACCAGAAAATGTAAGATTAAAAAGATTGACGATTATACATTTAATATAATTCTTACACAGGGACTTAACAGGCAGATAAGAAGAATGTGCGAAGCATTATCATATAAAGTTGTTGATTTGCACAGAATACGTGTTATGAATATCCGTATAGGAAATCTGAAAACAGGAAATTATAGAAATGTAAATAAGGCAGAGCTTGATGAATTGCTGAAAAATATTTAAAGCTCAGAAGTGAGGAAAAGGTGGAAAAGGTAAACAGAATAAAAGAATTGACAGATATTCTTAATAAAGCATCAAAGGCTTATTATCAGGACGGCAATGAGATAATGAGTAATTTTGAATATGATAAATTATATGATGAACTGGTTGCCCTTGAAGAGGAGACAGGCTTTCGAATGTCTAACAGTCCTACGTTAAATGTCGGATATGAGGTATTAAGTGAACTACCTAAAGAAAGACACGAAAGTCCTATGTTATCGTTAGATAAGACGAAAGAGGTAGATGAATTAATAAGTTTCGTCGGTAATCATAAGGGAGTCCTGTCCTGGAAATTAGATGGATTAACAGTAGTTCTTACCTATAGAGATGGCAGCTTATATAAAGCCGTTACAAGAGGTAATGGCGAAGTCGGAGAAGTAATTACTAATAATGCAAAGGTATTTAAAAATATTCCTCTTAGAATTCCATATACAGGCGAATTAATAATCCGAGGAGAAGCAGTTATTAAATATTCTGATTTCAATATAATTAATGATGAAATCACAGACTTAGCAGCTAAATATAAGAACCCTAGAAATCTGTGTTCAGGCTCGGTAAGACAGCTTAATAACGAAATAACTGCAAAACGTAACGTTAATTTCTTCGCATTTGCATTAATTAAAGCTGATGATGTTAATTTTGATAATTCTATCCTTAAACAGTTTGAGTGGTTAGAATCACAGGGCTTCTCAGTTGTAGAACATTTCGCTGTTACATCAGAGAATATGCGTGAAAGAGTAGAATATTTTGCAAATGCCATAGAAGAAAATGATTTACCGTCAGACGGTCTTGTTCTAATGTATGATGATATTGAATATGGTCTGTCACTTGGACGTACGGCTAAGTTTCCACGAAATGGCATTGCCTTTAAATGGAGAGATGAAATAGCTGAAACGAAGCTTATCAATATTGACTGGAGTGCTTCAAGAACAGGACTTATTAATCCGGTAGCGGTATTTGAACCGGTAGAATTAGAGGGTACAACTGTTACAAGAGCAAGTATTCATAATGTCAGTATTGCAGAGGGCTTAGAACTTGGAATCGGCGATACCATTCAGGTATATAAGGCAAATATGATTATTCCGCAGATTGCAGAGAACCTTACAAGGTCAGGTCTTAAAAATGTCCCTGAAGTCTGTCCTGTATGTGGCGGTGAAACGGTTATTAAGGAAGATAATGGTTTTAAATTCTTATATTGCCTTAATAAAACCTGTCCTGCTAAGGAAATCAAGAAATATACGCATTTTGCAGGAAGAAATGCAATGAATATTGACGGAATGTCCGAGGAGACATTAGAGAAATTCGTTGACAGCGGATATATCCATCAGTTTGCAGACATCTATCGTCTTAAAGATTACGAAGATGAGATTGTAAGTACTAAAGGTTTTGGAAGAAAATCATTTGATAATTTTATGGAATCTATAGATAATTCAAGGGATACGGAAGCATATCGTGTTATTTTCGGACTCGGAATTTCTAATATAGGACTTACGAATGCTAAAATGCTATGCCGCCAGTACAATGATGACATAGATGCATTAATTAAGGCAACAAAAGATGATTTAGTTAAAATAGATGGTGTCGGTGAAATTATCGCAGATTCATTCGTAAATTATTTCGCAGATGAAAATAATATGGAAGAATTCAACAATCTGTTAAAAGAAATCAATATAAATGAAAGCGAAGCTATAAATTCAGATAATGATAAGATTGCTGACAAAACATTTGTAATTACAGGTTCCTTAAATCACTATGAAAATCGTGATGCCCTTAAGAATTATATTGAAAGTCTTGGGGGAAAGACAACGAATTCGGTTAGTAAAAAGACAGATTATCTTATTAATAATGACTCTTTATCTACTTCATCAAAGAATAAGAAAGCTAAGGAATTAGGAGTAAGTATAATTACCGAAGAAGAATTTATGGCATTAGCAGGTGTTGAAAGATAGAGAATTTTGTATTATAATCATTGAACTGATTAAAATTGTATTTATATAGGAGAATAGTATGCCAATTAAAGTAAAATCCGATTTACCTGCGAAAGCGGTAATCGAACAGGAAAATATATTTATAATGGACGAAACCAGGGCTATAAGACAGGATATCCGTCCATTAAAGATTGCAATATTGAATCTTATGCCTTTAAAGCATGAAACAGAAATTCAGTTATTAAGAGCATTATCAAATACACCATTACAGGTTGATGTGACTTTTGTTCATATAGCTTCACATATTTCGAAGAATACTCCTGCAAGTCATTTGAACCAGTTCTACAGTACATTTGATGAAATAAAACATAAGAAATTCGATGGTTTCATTATTACAGGCGCACCATTAGATGCTTACGCATATGAGGACGTTGATTACTGGGACGAGATGAAAGAGATTATGGACTTCACAAAGACTAATGTCACATCAACTCTTCATATTTGCTGGGGTGCATTGGCAGGATTATATTATCATTATAATATTCCTACAGTAAGATTACCTGAGAAATGTTTTGGAATCTATGAACACAGAGTTATTCATAGAAAAGTTCCATTGATGAGAGGCTTTGATGATGTATTTTTAGCACCTCATTCAAGACATATTGGTGTCTTATCTGAAGATGTTAAAGCTAATAAGAATCTGACAGTGCTTGCAGAATCAGATGAAGCAGGCCCATTTATAATTATTGCTGAAGATGGCAAACAGATTTTTATGACAGGACACCCTGAATATGACAGAATGACATTAGATATCGAGTATAAGAGGGACTTAGAAAAAGGACTTCCTATACATATTCCTTATAATTATTATAAAGACGATAATCCTGATAATCCGCCATTACTTACATGGAGAGCGCATGCAAATGCGATATATACAAACTGGCTAAACTACTATGTATACCAGTTGACACCTTATGATTTGATTGATACATCAGAAAATGGTGGAAAGTAGAAAAAAATTTTAATTAATAAAATAATAAAAGCAATCTTTTGGTTATTGAAACCGGGAGATTGCTTTTTATTTTTAATGATTAATTATATAGAAAATTATTTTAATTTATCCATCGTATGCTTTAAATATATAATTGCGACAATCATAACAATTATTTCGGTTATAGGAAAAGCTAACCATACGCCTGAAACACCTAATATTTTTCCAAAACAATATGCTGCCGGCAGAAGTATAATAACCTGTCTTGCGGCTGAAATAAACATACTTGGAGCACCAATTGAAAGTCCCTGCAGAGCATAACAAACCATAATTGATACACAGGCAAATATAAAACTGATACTTGTTATTCTGAGTGCTGTTATTCCCATTGAAGTCATAGTCTCAGAAGCATTAAATGCCTGCATAATTTGTTTTGGCAACATTTGTAACAATACTAATCCTATAAGACCGATTAAAACAGAATAAATTCCACTTAATTTAATTGCCTGTTTTATACGATTATATTTTTTATTACCAAGATTATATGCAACAATAGATATGAGTGCATTATTTAATCCGAAGGCTGCCATAGATACAAAAGTATAGAGTTTAGAATACGCACCAAAGACCGCAGTTGCAGTTGTAGAAAAACCAAGTAAGATTTTATTAATTCCAAATGACATAATACTACTTATAAACATTGTAATTCCTGCAGGAATTCCCACATAACAGATGTTTTTAACATAGTATTTCTCAAGCTTTATGTTCTTATAAGAAAATTGTATTTCCTTATTGAATTTCAGGTTAAAAATAATACCAAGTAACATAGCAATTATTTGACCGATAACAGTTGCAATAGCAGCACCCTTAGTTCCCATTGCCGGAAAGCCAAAATAACCAAAGATAAGAATAGGATCTAAAATAATATTTATAATAGCACCTGTTATCTGGGTTATCATTGTAAATGTAGTCCGTCCGGTTGATTGGAGTAATTTCTCAAGTACAAGCTGAAAAATTTGCCCGAATGAGAATATACAGATAACGGATAAATATGAATATCCCATATTGCATATTGATACATCATCAGTTTGTACATTATAAAACCATTTTACTCCGAATATTCCAAATACCAATAATACAAAGTAAACAATAAAGCCTAAAATCAATCCATTTATGGCTGTTTTATTAACTTCTTTTTGTTTCTTTTCACCTAACAATCTGGATAATAAAGCATTTATACCGACACCGACACCTGTTCCAAGTGAGACAATTATATTTTGAATAGTAAATGCAAGTGATACGGCTGTGAGTGCTTCCTCGCTGTAATTACTTACGAAAATACTATCTACAATATTATAGAGTGCACCTATTATCATTGATAAAATCATCGGCGCAGCCATATTAAGCAGAAGATTGTTTATCGGCATAGTTTCCATTTTCTGTTCTTTCATATAAATCACTTCCTTTATTTTTTTCATATGGGATTATAACAGAGAGTGTTGAAATATAGAATTACATATATATAAATGGCATTAGATAAAAGCTAATGATTGATAAGAAATTAAATTGTTGTTATACTGGAAGAAATAAATAATCTATAGATTAAACGGAGGCAGGACTATGACTTCACAACAACTTCAATGTTTTATTTATGTCGCAGAAAGACTTAATTTCACAAAAGCAGCGGAGGCTTTATATTTATCAGTTCCAACAGTAACACATCATATTAAAAATTTAGAAGAGGAAATAGGTACGCAACTTTTCTACAGAAATTCACGTATAGTCAAACTTACGGAACAAGGTGAAAAGTTTTATTATGATGCTAAAGACATTTTTCTGAAAATAGAAGATGTCAAAAATCAATTTCAAGGCAGCGAACAATCAGAGTCAGTGTTGTTTCGTATTGGCTGTATGAGTGAAAAAGAATTTACTAAAATCAAACCGGTATTAAGGCAGATAAAAGAGAATTATTCATATATCCGTCCGAAAATCATAGCAAAAGATTTTTTTGACCTGAAAAATCTTTATGAAAACCAACAACTTGAACTGGTAATAGCGACTTATGATTTATCAAATCAGGGAGTTTATAAAAGGCTTTTTAAATATCAAAGTTATGCAGTTATGTTACCTGACCATTTCCTTGCTAAGGAAAGCAGTTTAACATTTGATCAGATAGCTGAAGAAAATTTAATAACTCTGCCACCAAAAAGTATTCCTTTTATTAAAGGCAACAAATTTCAAGAATTTTTAGCACTTCACGCACAAGACCATATACACATTGTAAGTGAAAATGAGGGTGAAAGTATATTGCTTGCCAAATGTGGATATGGAATTGCTCTTTTACCGGGCTTTTTAGTTCCGAAAGATGATGAACTTATTTGTATTCCGATAAACAATACGAAAAATATTGAATATGGATTATATTACAGAAACAATGATAAACATATAAGATATTTTGTAAATGAATTTACAAAGATATTTAATAACTTTAATTAAAACAGTACTAAAATATCTGTATGATTTAGTATTTAGACCTCTTAAAATAACTGTTAAAATAAATTAAAAAAGAACTTGTGTTCGATTAGAAATTATGATATTATATCTATATCAAACATATGTTCGAGGTGTGATATGGATTATACAATTACTAATGGAAAGAATATATTTCATAAACTTGAGATATTAAGTGATGCTGCCAAATATGATGTTGCCTGTACCAGCAGTGGTACAGACAGAAAAGGTAATGGGAAAGATATTGGTAATGCAGTAAAGGGAGGGATATGCCATAGTTTTTCAGCCGATGGACGTTGTATATCACTTTTAAAGATTTTATTTACTAATGAGTGTATCTATGATTGCAAATATTGTATAAACAGATGTTCTAATGATGTAGAAAGGGTAACATTTACACCAGAAGAGGTATGCGAGCTTACTATGCAGTTTTACAGGCGAAATTATATTGAGGGATTGTTTTTAAGTTCAGGAATTATTAAATCTCCTGATTACACTATGGAGTTAATCTATAGAACAATATATAAACTTAGAAATGAATATAATTTTAATGGTTATATACACGTAAAAGCAATACCCGGAGCATCTCCCGAGATAATACAAAGTACCGGATTGCTAGTATATCCGTCAGTAATTAACTCGACTTTTTGATGGGTAGTGTATCTACTACAACTTTTTCACTTGGATCAATCTCATCAAGAC
>OMVQ01000031.1 GCA_900314555.1 uncultured Eubacteriales bacterium
AATCACTTTTTTATTGTAAAAAAGTGATAGAACCCATTGAAATATTAAGTTTTTAAATAAAAAATAGGAGTGTCATTTGACACTACCTAGGCAGCATAGGAGGATGAAGTTATGAAAATAATAGATAAGATAAAAAGTCATTTAAAAAAGACAGGCGAATATGATGAGAAGATAATAATGGAAATGATGGAAAATGCCTTGGGACATAAGGGTATGTACTATTGGTATTATGATATTGTTAACGACATTTCCATACAGAGCAAGGCTTCGCAAAGAGATTTCAATATTCCGGAGGTTGTGGAAAAGTATTCTGAGAAATACGAGACGATTATTCCGGTACATAAAGACAGTATGAAAGATTACACTAACCAGTTAAAACAGGTGTTAGAGGGAAAAGAAGAGTGTAATTGTGAGATTAAATTAAAAGATGATAAGAAGGACAGATGGCTTAATATTAATTATAAAGTCATCTGTGATATGGCAGGTAAGCCTGTGAAAGCCTATGGTCTAGCAGTTGATATAACGGATAATAAAATTATTGAAATGCGATACCATAATGCAATGACTAAGAGAATTGTATCAGAAAAAGAGATAAAGATTTCCGAGAAAATAATTTACAGTACAATTGCATCGGAGTACGATTATGTCGCATATGTAAACGGAATCAATGAAGAATATACTATATTTATTAATGAAAATAACAGTGCTGACAATATTTCAGCAGTTTCAGGCAAGCAATATGAACAGGCGAAAATATATCTGATTAATAAATATGTAATTGAAGAGGAAAGGGAAAGATTAATTAACCAGACCAAATTATCATATATTTATAAGCAGTTAGAGGACAGCAGGGAATTATTCATATTCTTTTCGTCTGTAATCAAAGGGGAAATACGAAGAAAAAAGGTAAGATTTTCGTATATGAACAGGGAGAAAAAGCAGCTTATTGTATCGGAAATAGATGTGTCTGATATCTATATTGAGGAGCAGAAGAAGAATGAAATACTTAAAAATGCCTTGTTAAATGCAGAATCAGCAAATAAGGCTAAATTAAATTTCTTATCAAATATGTCACATGACCTTAGAACACCAATGAATGCAATCGTTGGTATGACAGAGCTGTCTATGGAAAATATTGATAATAAGGAAAAAGTATTAGAATACCTTTAGGTTATCAAAACATCATCGAATCATTTATTATCACTTATAAATGATGTCTTAACCATGTCTAAAATCGAAAATGGCAAGATGGTGTTAATCAAAGAGAAAGTTCATATTCCTACACAGGTAGAAAATATCAGGCAGATAAGTGAAGATATGTTCAAACGAAAGAATCAGAAGTTCAATGTATGCATAAATGTTGTGCATAATGACATTCTGACAGACAGTCTAAGAATTAACAGAGTTATTATAAATCTGTTGAATAATGCCAGTAAATTTACTCCAAATGGCGGAAAAGTCGAGTTAAGAATCATAGAAATTCCGGCCGAAAATAATAAGTATGCCAATATAAGAATAATTGTATCGGATAATGGAGTTGGTATCACTAAAGATAAATTACCCGAAGTATTTAAGCCATTTTATACTGATAATATAATCACGAATTCTAAAAACGATGGAGTAGGATTAGGTCTTACCATAGCCAAAAGTGTCGTAGAATCAAGTGGTGGAATGATAAAGATTGACAGTAAACCGATGGAGGGAACGAAGATAACCATTGATATGCATTTTCAGGTAGATGCAAGTGCCAGTGAATATAAGAAAAAAGAAAAAGACATCGGGATTATGAACAATAAAGATTATAACTTAAGCAATATGACGATTCTATTAGCGGAAGATAATTACGTCAACCAGATGGTAGAAAAAGCACTGATTGAGAGATACGGTGCAAAAGTTGTAATCGCAGATAATGGATATATGGCATATGATATGTTCGTTCATAGTGAAGAAAGTGCATACGATATGATACTTATGGACATTCAGATGCCGATAATGAATGGTTATGAGGCAACTAAAGCTATAAGAGACAGTAAACATATTAATGCTAAGACAATTCCTATCATAGCTATGAGTGCAAATGTATTTCCAGAAGATGTGGAGGAGGCTATGGATAGTGGAATGAACAGATATATAGAAAAGCCGATAAATATACAGAAGCTTATGGAGACGATAGGAGAATATCTGATTAAATAAAGCGAAAACTTCGAACTTACATTGTTATTTTAGTTTATCAATGTTGAATGATTCGATATATATTAATATTTACACTTGTGTATTAAATTGCTAATTTGTCGGTATCGATTTTTTGCTCTTTAGATTATTTATGTTCATTCAACGCCCGGAACAATAAAATCAAGGTGTAAGTCTTTGTCACACACTCGATTTATGACGTATCATGAGTGTGAGTTATATGCCGTTCGATGCAAAAGGTCGTTGCAGTAAATCACCGTTCAAGCAAAGCGCGTTTGATTTACTGCAACGTAATAGACTTTGCAGAGGACGGCATTTACTCACACCCGATTAAGGAATTATGAGAGCGTGTGCCATAGACTTACACCTTGACTTAATTGTCCGTTCGGTGAATGTACACAAAATCTGAGCAAAAAATCAATACCTGACAAATTTACGCAATTTTATCCAATAAGTGTAAATATTAATATATATCATAATCATTCATCAAGTGATTTGCTTTAAAATAACAATGTAAGTTAGAAGTTAGAGCGAATTATATGAAGATATGTGCATCTACAAAGAATCGTCCCTTTTTCGTTGTATGAATCGTATCTCCAAAGATAAATTTTCCCATTCCACGAACTGTTATCTTATCTTCGGGCTTTACATTGTAGCTGTTATTCTCGGTAATACGTCCATTTACAAATACTCTTTTCTCACGTATGAGATTTTGGCTCTGGCTTCTTGACAGATTATAAACCTCGCCTATTATTGCATCTAATCTAAGTGATGCCACATTGAATTCTTTAACCTTAATTCTGTTAAATGCATTTTCAGGTATGGAGTCAGTAATATTGCATTTAACAACTGTATGTTTTACTCTTGTCAGATTTTCTACGATAAATTCAGATAATTTATTAAGGCAGAATACAAATGCCTCATTATCCATAATTATTATATCGCCAAGGGTTTCTCGCTTAATGCCGAGATTAATTAATGCGCCAAGAAAATCGCGATGGCTTAGTTCATCAGAGAATTTCTTAAGTACGGGTGTTATGTGTATACAATCAATTGGAAATGCAGTTTCTATGTTGCCAAATCTCACTATCTGGCGTTCACAGAAATCATTTCCACCAAAAAGAGAGCGGTCAACATATGACAGCTCTTTTTCTATGCTATAGTAAGTATTTAATTCTAATAAGCCAAGGAAATTTGTAAAGGTACAAATATCTCTTGAATATGCTTTGTCTGCTAAATCAGCAAAGCGTTTCTTTAACTGTTCTTCTTCGTTCATATTACATACTACTTTCATTCTGAGTGATTTCTTATACTTTATCTACAATACGTTTGCCTCTCCACGTACCACGTTTCCATCTGATATATACTACCACACCACGTACTATTTCATCAAGTGCCATTGCAATCCAGATACCAACTAATCCGAAATCGAATACGATTCCAAACAGATAACCAAGTAATACTGAAATTCCCCACATTGAAGCCATTCCTAAATAAGTCGGGAACTTAACATCACCGGCAGCACGCATACTGTTGATGATTACAAGGTTAGCAGTTCTTCCGATTTCTAAGAAAATACATATGAACATAATCTTGTGACCTAAGTTTACAACGCTTGTATTATCTGTAAATATTCCAATAGTAACAGGACTTATAAGGAAGTTTATAAGTGCAATGGTTATTGAAATAATCATAGATTTCTTTAATGTAGACAGAACTTTTTTGTATGCAAAATCATATTCATTTGCACCGATTGAATGACCTACCACGATAGCAGTAGCCATAGCGGCAGATATCGAATAAAGGTATGCGAAGTTACTTAACATTGTAGCGTAAATTTTAGTATTAACAGCAACAGCGGATAATGAATTGACAAAACTTAAGATTATAAGCTGTGCTATATTATATGAAATATTTTCTCCGGCAGTAGGAATACCTATTTTAAGCAGCTTCTTCAATATATCAAATGGGAATGGAATTAAATATTTAATAGAAATCTGTCCATCAATTTTGATAATGAAGAATATTATTGAAATAACAACTGCGACAAATCGGCTGCAGGTTGTTGAGATAGCAACACCGGCTACACCTTTGTGTAAGTATTTGAGTGGACCATACAAGAACATATAGTTACCACCGATATTTACAAGGTTCATCACGATTGCAATAATCATACCGATTTTAGTCTGACCATTACTTCTGAATATCTGTGAAAATGTATCAAAGATAGCCTGAAGAAATATAAAACCACCAACTATTTTCATATAACTTGTGGCATCAGGAAGCATTGAAGTCTGGACTTTCATAACCTTTAATATAAACTGGTTAAAAATTAATATCAATGCACTTATTATTCCACTTAACAAAAGGTTAAAGGTAATTGAAACGGTGTAAATCTGATTTAACTTTTCTTTAATTTTTGCACCAAGATATTGGGCAACTATAACACCGGTAGCACTTGCAATAATGGAAAATGCAAGTGTAAGAAAGCCGATAATCTGGTTGGCATTACCGATTCCGCCGACTGCTGTATCAGAATAATTACTTATCATCAAAGTGTCGATATATCCGAGACACATTGATAATAATGACTGTACAAAAATCGGCCAGCCTAATTTAAACAATGATGTATTTTTAATATCTGTATTTGAAGTTTCCATACAACTCTCCATTCCGCAGACATATTCTGCAATTATATGTTTTTCTCATATCTCTTTTGTCATTATACAGTCAAAAATAGCAATATATCTACAACAATAATGCTAAAAAATAACACAATCTTGCTAAAAATATAAATTTAGCATATAATTACAGGTATTCAGATAAGACTATGTAAAAATGAGGTGACGTAAATATGAATCACGAAGATTTTATGAAATATGAGGAGAAAAAAGGACATGGTACTTATATGCTGCCATTTGCAATGTATGGAACATTAATTCCTGATAACTGCACGTTTTTCCCTGCGCATTGGCATGATGAAATAGAAGTCATATATGCCAGTAAAGGTCATTGCATTTACTATGTGAATTTTAAACCGTATGATTTATATGAGGGAGAAGTGCTTATTATTCCGCCTGGGGTTATACATTCATTTGAACAGAGTGGAACGGAACGTTTTATTGGAATTTCAAGTGTATTCAGTCTTAATATGGTGAATAACAGTACAGTTGATGTATGTTCCTCAAAGTATTTTATGCCATTATTTAATAATGAAATTGTCTTACAGATACATATGAAAAATGGCGAAGAGCATACTGAGAATATCAGGGAAATTGTAGGAAAATTTCTAAGATGTTATTACGATAAGGCAGATTGCTACGAAATACAGTTAAAGATTTACCTTTTGGAATTCTTTAAATATTTATTTGAAAACAAATTATATGAAAATTCAGGTAAAAAATCGTCCCTTATTAAAATGAGTGATAAAACCAAGGCAATAATAACTTATATAGAGGAGCATTTTACAGAAAAAATCACATTAGAAGATTTAGCGAAGTTGACAAATCAGAGTGTATACAATCTTTCACATTCATTTAAGTATTGCACAGGACAAAGCCCAATGGAATATATTAATCAATATAGGCTTTCTGTGGCTGCGAAGAAGTTAGAATCAACTGATGAGCCGGTAATTAATATAGCAACAGATACAGGGTTTAATAATGTCTCGTATTTCAACAGGGCATTTAAGAATAAATTCCAGATGACACCGACACAATATAGAAGATATGGACACAATATATAAATATATAGATATATAGGATTATGAATTTGGGGATAGGAAATGAATAGTCAGAAATATGAAAATATGCTTAATTTAGCACTTGATACTTCTGAGGGAGACAGAGAGCAGAGCAAGACTCTTAATGTAGGTTTCGACAGTATAATAAATACATGGGAAGTAATCGTAAGATATAATGGTGATATAGAATTTCTTAAAAGTAATGGAGTAAGTATCATATATTTGTCAGGTAATTATGCAATCCTTACAGTACCCGATAATTTTATAAGGAATCTTAATTCTTATCAGGAGATTATATACGTGGAAATGCCAAAAAGCCTGTATCTTACAGTAGCTAATGGCACACGAATTTCATGTATTAATAATGTACAGGTAAGAGAATTCTCAAATCGTGGAGGGCTGTTTGGCGAGGGCGTAATATGTGCTTTAATTGACAGTGGCATTGACATATTTAATGATGCTTTCAGAAATAATGATGGCAGCACGCGAATCTTAGAGATCTGGGATCAGAACATAAGTGGTAATCCGCCAGAGGGTTACATGCTTGGAACAGTATTTACAAGGGACGATATTAATGCTGCACTTAGAAGTGGCGAATTCAGGTCAAGAGATGTGTCGGGGCATGGAACTCATGTGGCAGGAATAATGGCAGGAAATTTCGCATCGGATAAGAATAACAGTATAGGGATAGCGACCAGAAGTCCGATAATTATGGTTAAGTTAAATACATCGATTAATAATGGTTTTCCAAGGACTACGGAGTTAATGCAGGCAATTAATTATATCTATCAGGCAGCCGTAAGGTATAATATGCCTGTTTCAATTAACATAAGCTTTGGTAATTCATATGGCTCGCATGATGGAACTTCGCTTATAGAGACATTTATTGATAATATATCTAATTTATGGAAAATGTGTATCAGTATCGGAACGGGAAATGAGGGCGCAGCGGCAGGCCATACCGAGGAAATATTTAAGGTAAATGATGAAAAAAGTATGAGATTCACCATAGGCGAATATGAAAGCAATGTAAATATCCAGATTTGGAAGAACTATGAAGATGTATTTGAATTCACTATTGTATCACCGGGCAGAGTCAATTCCATTAAGATTGACAATGTGATAGGAAGTACAAAGACAAGATTAGGCTCTAATAAAATTCTGATATATTATGGCGAACCATCACCATATAGTCCTTTTCAGGAGATTTTCATAGAAATTATCCCTGATATTTCGGCAAATGATTATATAACGTCAGGAATATGGAGTATAGATGTGGTAGCGCAGAGGGTAGTAAATGGCAGGGTTGATATGTGGCTTCCTGATTCAGCATCATTAAATGAAGATACCAGATTCCTGACACCATCACCTGAAACAACACTTACGATTCCGTCAACAAGTAATTCTGCGATATCAGTAGGTGGCTATAATTCATTACTTATGTCTTATGCAGATTTCTCAGGGCGGGGGTTTACAAGAGTGTTAGGAAGAATAAAACCTGACATCGTAGCACCTGCTGTAAATATTACTTCAGCGGCAGCAGGCGGAGGAGTCACAGAGAAAAGCGGTACTTCCATGGCATGTCCGTTTGTGGCAGGAAGTGCGGCACTTCTTATGGAATGGGGAATTGTACGTGAAAATGATGCATATCTGTATGGTGAAAAAGTGAAAGCATATCTTATAAAGGGAGCAAGACCATTGCCGGGATATACACAGATTCCTGATGAAAGAATCGGTTTTGGGGCATTGTGTTTGAGGGATAGTATTCCGATATAGGAGTTGGTATTAAATTAATTTTAAAATGGATTGAATTATTCAGTTCATTCAACATTCAGAACAATTAAAAAAGAGAAGTCCATTTATAACTCACACACAATACGTTATAATCAAGTGTATGTTATAGACGGACTTCTCTTTTAATGTTCTGTCTAATGTTTTACTACTTTATTAAATCAATAAATGCCTTATGAATACTCAGGTCATCATTTAATTCAGGGTGAAATGCAAATGCAAGCTGATTTCCATATTTCACACCTACGATTTTACCATCGACTTCGGCTAAAACTTCCACACCATCTGATACTTCCGATACATAAGGGGCGCGGATGAAAGTCATTGGAATTTCACCGATACCTTTAACAGTACCGGTTGTAAAGAAGCTTCCAAGCTGTCTGCCGTAAGCGTTTCTTTTGACAGTTATTGGCATCGTTGCAAGATGAGTTGTATTATCATCATCAAGCTTTTCGGCAAGGAGAATCATTCCTGCACATGTTGAGAGAACAGGTTTGCCTGATAGAATCTGTGCTTTAAGATTATCATACATATTAAGCTCTCTTAATAATTTACCCTGAACAGTGCTTTCGCCACCGGGAAGAATGATACCGTCAAACTCTTTGTCTAAATCTTCTGCTTTACGGAGCTCTATAGAGTCTACACCAAGTTTTTCAAGCATTTTCTCGTGTTCAATAAATGCTCCCTGAACTGCTAATACACCAATTGTCATTTATTTACCTCTTTCAGCCATTAATAATGCGATTTCCTGTTCATTGATACCAACCATTGCTTCGCCTAAGTTTTCAGATAATTTAGCGATAAGTTTAGCATCTGTGTAGTTTGTAACAGCTTTTACAATAGCATTTGCACGTTTTTCCGGATTACCTGATTTGAAGATTCCTGAACCAACGAATACGCCCTCTGCACCAAGCTGCATCATTAATGCTGCATCAGCAGGAGTAGCTACACCACCTGCAGCGAAGTTAACTACAGGAAGTCTGCCATTATTGTGTACATATTCTACTAAATCATAAGGAACCTGTAACTGTTTAGCTGCTTCGAATAATTCGTCCTTACGCATACTTGTTATTTTAGCAATTTCGCTGTTCATTTTACGCATATGTCTTACAGCCTGAACGATATCACCTGTTCCCGGTTCACCTTTAGTTCTAATCATTGAAGCACCCTCGTTAATTCTTCTTAATGCTTCACCTAAATCTTTTGCACCACATACGAATGGAACTTTGAAATCTCTTTTATTAATATGATATACGTCATCAGCAGGAGATAAAACTTCACTTTCGTCAATGTAATCAATCTCAATAGCCTCTAATATCTGGGCTTCTGCGAAATGTCCGATACGGCATTTAGCCATAACAGGAATTGAAACGGCATTCTGTATACCCTGAATCATCTTAGGATCGCTCATTCTTGATACACCGCCTGCAGCTCTTATATCAGCAGGAATTCTTTCAAGTGCCATAACTGCGCATGCACCGGCAGCTTCAGCAATCTTTGCCTGTTCAGGAGTTGTAACGTCCATAATTACGCCGCCTTTTAACATCTGTGCTAAGTCTTTGTTTAATTCATATCTGTTATTCATTTTTTATTCTCCAATCTGTATATTGTATTTACTTTTTGTGTTTGTGGAAGTATAATCCATTTGTAACCATATTAAAATTATCAAATTAAATATATTCAGTAAGGTCAGATTAGGAGAAGAACATAAGATGATTACATATAATTTTACAAATATAGGGTCAGATTCGTTATATGAGTATCTATATAAATGCATTAAAAACGACATTATTAATGGAAATATCGGCATTGGCGAGAAACTTCCGTCTAAGAGAACATTTGCAAAAAATCTGGGTATAAGCGTTATTACTGTCGAAAATGCATACGAACAGCTTATTGCTGAGGGATATATTTATTCGATTCCGAAGAAAGGCTTTTATGTAACTGATTTTAAAAGTGCATTAGGAAATGTGAATAGTAACTCAGGTAAAACGATTGAAAAAGAGCAGATATCACTAACCGGAGGTAAGAATTCATATAAGGCAGATTTTACAAGTAATCAGACCGTTACGGAAATATTTCCATTTACAATATGGACAAAGGTAGTAAGGGAAGTATTAAATGACAGCAGAATCCAGCTTATGATCAATCCACCATGTGGTGGTATTATGGAGCTTAGAAATGCCATTGCAGAATATCTAAAAGAATTCAGGGGAATGAGTGTTAATCCTCTTCAGATAATTATTGGTGCGGGAACAGAGTATTTATACAGCCTGCTTATACAGTTATTAGGAAATGATAAGGTGTATGCTGTCGAGAACCCGGGCTATCTTAAAGTCGGGAAAATATATGACAGTATGAAAGTTAAATGTGAATACATAGATATAGACGAAAATGGTGTATCAGTAGAACAGATGGAGAAGAAATCAGTCGATATAATCCACATTTCACCGTCACATCATTTTCCAACAGGAATAGTAATGCCGATAAGCAGAAGATATGAATTGCTTGGCTGGGCATCAAAGGAGAAGAACAGATATATTATTGAAGACGATTACGACAGCGAGTTAAGGTTAAGTGGCAAGCCGATTCCTACATTACAAAGTATTGATGTATCAGATAAAGTCATCTATATTAATACATTTACTAAGACATTAGCATCGACAGTGCGAATAAGTTATATGATTCTGCCATCACAGTTAATGGAGAAATTCTATGAGAAGCTTGGTTTTTATTCCTGTACGGTTTCGAATTTCGAGCAGTACACACTTGCAAATTTTATGAAAAACGGAAGCTTTGAAAAGCACATTAACCGCCTAAGAACTTATTATCAGAATAAGAGAGAAGTTATCGTCGATGCATTTTGTAACAGCAGACTAGGTAAATACATTGAAATCGAGGGTGACGAAGCAGGTGTACATTTTCTGATGCACATAGACAGTAGATATAGTGAAGAGGAATTCGTAAGGCTTGCAAGGGCGAAAGGTATTAATATGATGCCATTATCGGGTTATTACATCGGAAATGGCGAAAATGGAAATGGTAAAAATGCAGAGAATTACAGAAATACTTATGTAATGAATTATTCATCGGTTGATATCAATGTGATAGATGAAGTGGTTGAAGCATTGTATGAGCTGATTAAGCCATAAAGCATTTAAGGTACATATATTAAAGGTGCATAGGCATTTAATATGCATCTATATATTTAATGGTATATAAATATCCAAGCACTTCATAAGAACTGTATAAATTTATAAGAGGGCTGGGGAATCATAATATGTAATTATTAGACAGTTGAAAAATAGAATAAAATTAAGTATACTTAAAAATTGTTAGAAGATAATAGTTTGATAAATATAAAATGAATAGTATAAAAAGGAAATAAAGCAATGAGTATAACAGTACAGGAATTAAAAAAGAAAGATAAAGAGACATATCAGATTATAGACATTCGTGATGAGGTGGAGGTAGCACATGGAGAGATACCAGGTGCTATAAATGTTCCGGCAGATGATATCATTAATAATGATAAGATTGATTTTAGCAAGGAGCTTATCATATGCTGTACAAGAGGAATATACAGTAAAGAAGTTGTGGAGAAGCTTAATGAGAATGGCATAAAAGCTGAGAGTCTTGAGGGCGGTTATATTGCGTGGCTGTTAGATGCCATGTCAGAGGATAATGAAAGTGATACAGATTTTGCTAAAGATGTTGAACTTAGCATAAGAAAGAAATTCCGAAAGAAAATCTGGTGCAAATTCACTAAGGCAATTAATGAATACGAACTTGTTAAAGAGGGTGACAGAATTGCAGTATGCATTTCCGGTGGTAAAGATTCTATGCTTATGGCAAAATTATTTCAGGAATTGAAGCTTCATAATAAATTCCCATTTGAAGTTAAATTCTTAGTTATGGATCCGGGATATAGCCCTGCAAACCGTCAGGTTATCGAGGAAAATGCGAAGAAACTTAATATACCGATTAAGATATTTGAATCGGATATATTTGATTCAGTATATAATATAGAAAAGTCTCCATGCTATCTGTGTGCGAGAATGAGAAGAGGACATTTATACAGCTATGCCAAGGAAATGGGGTGTAATAAAATAGCACTCGGACATCATTATGATGATGTAATTGAAACAATACTTATGGGTATGTTATATGGTGCGCAAATGCAGACTATGATGCCTAAACTTCATAGTACGAATTTCGAGGGAATGGAATTAATCCGTCCGCTATATTTAATTCGTGAAGATGATATAAAGGCGTGGAGAGATTATAATAATCTGCATTTTATACAGTGTGCCTGCAAGTTTACAGACACTTGTACAACGTGTAATAATGAAGAAAATCAGTCTAAGAGAATGGAGATAAAGAAGCTTATAAGTGATTTGAAGAAAGTTAATCCATTTGTTGAGAGCAATATTTTCAGAAGTGTTGAAAATGTAAACTTAGACACTTTGGTTGCTTATAAAAAAGATGGTGTTAAACATCATTTCTTAGATGAATATGATAACAAATAATGCGACAAATAGTATACAGTAAATAATGTGACAAGCAATATGACAATAATATAGCAGATAATGTGACAAATAAAATCAGAAAGGTGGAATAGAAGTGACACTTAAAAAGCATATAATTGATACAATTAAAGAATGGCAGTTGAAAATAGGAAATATAGATACAGATATAAGATTATATTATCCTAAATCGTCCCTGTGTGATTATATGGAAGTGCCTGAATCGGTTTCGAATGATGATTTGTTAGAAATGTTATATGATTATATGAAGAATAAAGCAGGAGAATTAGGAAAGGTTAATATTACCTATAATAAAGACAGATATTGCATTGAAGTTCTCGATAAAGGCTGTAAATATGTTGAGGATAATATTGAGACACCGGAATTTTTAACTGACTTTTTAGCAGCACTTAAGACACAGAAGTTTGAAGAAATATTAGAAGTATTCAAAAGATATGCCAGAGAGAATAATACTGAATTAGTATTTGAAAAGGAAACAGACGGCTTAGGTACTGTATTGTATCTGAAAGATGAGAATGTAGAACCATATGTATACTGTGTGGAGCAGGACGATTTTGGTATTACTTATCATAGATTTGCTAAGGATGATTATTTGAAGATTCTGGATTGATAACTATTATATGTAGAATTATAATATATAAAATTATCTTAGTTGAAGATATATACAAATTATGATATAATTTGTATATATTATACGTGAGGAGGTAGAGTTAAGATGTTTGTAATGCAAGAATCTATAAGACCATCTGCTGATTTGAGAAATCATTATAATGATATATCAAAGCAGTGTAAGGAAAATAATGAAGCAATAATTATTACAGTAAATGGCAGAGGTGATACAGTAACTCTTTCATACGAGGAATATAAAAATATGAAAGCACGAATAGAGTTATTAGAAATATTAGCCGAAGCGGAAGATGATGTAAAGAGTGGTCGTATTGCACCAATAACAGAAACATTTTCTGATTTGAGAAAAATTCTTAAAGAGGGTTGATTATGAAATATAATGTTATAAGAACGGATATAGCAGATGAGGGGATTAGAAAGATAATTCTATATATTGCACAAAATTTTGGAAGCGATGTTGCACTTGAGAAACTTGAGAAAATAGAAAAAAGAATTCTTGAATTAGGTAATGATCCATATATGGGAATGTCTCCAAGATATATTGTTCTTAAACGTCAAGGATATAAGGTACTTATTTTAGATAAAAATTTGGTATTTTATAAAATTGATGAAGAAAAGAAAAATGTTATCGTATATGCAGTTGTGGATCAAAGGCAAGATTATCTAAATATAATTCGTGGATTATAGAAAAAGAAATTATATAAAATATTGCTATGAGGAGGAGAGAAAGAAAATGTTAAGTAAAGAATATAAAATATCAGGAATGTTTATTACAATTCTTGTGATGACAGCTACATTTATTATTTTTCATAATGAGGATATTTCTGTAAGATTATTTGCAACAGCTTTATTTACTGTAGTTGCATTAATTACAAGCATTCTTGGGACGAGAGTGAGCATAAGAATAATAAAGACGGGTGACAGGATTAAGAATAAATTAGTAAAGGTACTTTATTATATCGGTTTGCCGATTGCATTAATGTGTTTAACAGGGTTAGTCTGGGTGGTAATGGCTGTGGTTAATGGAAAACTTGCAAATACAGATGATATAGGAACTTCATTTGGTCAGTCTTACATACTTGCTATAGTGGCAATTGCTGTATGTATTTTCGCTATTGTTCCATATATTCAAACAATAATAGTGTTGGGTTTAAGAAAATTTAACTAAGTAGTTAGGGAAAATTAATGGATTAAACTCTCCAAAACTTAATAAAATAAATTGGTATGGGTTATGGTCAAAAATGCGTTATCAGTAAAATCAATACTCAAAAGAAAGTGCCCTAAAATGTTTAAAACTAAATAAAATTCACATAGTTGCTATTAAAATATAGAATCTATGGAGATTATAATATATTTGATTGTTAATTATGCTGATAAAAACACTATATATGATGTGGAGAAGGCATCCGTTAATTTTTTTATAGATGTTTTAAAAATATAAAAATGCAGAGAAGCGTATCTGAAAAAATATACAACTCTGCATTTTTTATTTAATGTTTAAAGTATATTAAAAACTAGAATTTACGTAAATGCTTCATAGCAAGTACCTAGTTTTATAAAAAGGTCGTGTTCTCACGACTTTTTTGCTTTTCTGATATATTCCGGCAATTCT
>OMVQ01000117.1 GCA_900314555.1 uncultured Eubacteriales bacterium
AGAAAGTGGTGGGAGACAGTGTTGGAAGTAAATGGGGTAAGAAAGCAAAGAAAGAACCACTGTTGGAATATAATTTACAGTTCTTTGCGGATAAGAGTGGTAGTCCTTCTAATACTTTATACCATTATACCAATGAGAAAGGTATGAATGGAATTGTTGAGTCGAAGAAATTAAATCCTTCACTTAAAGTTAACAATCCTAATGATTGTTTTTATGGGGAGGGGCAGTATTTATCTGATATAGTACCTGGTACCAAATCACCAGCCCAATTATCGAGAAGTTTTATCCATAATCCATTTCAAGGAGCAAAATATGCTTATTATGTAGAGATAGATGTTACAGATTTGGATGTAGTATATGGAAGAGACAATGTATTTGTCATTCTAAATCAAGAACCTTTAGATTTAATGGATAGAATAGTTTCTTACGGAAAGGTGGGTGATTAAAATGACATATATAAAGGTACAGTGGATACATGATTTTGAAGATGAGCCAATTCTTTTATATTCAGAGTTAGATAGTATGCGGAATGAAGTTAGAAAGGTTGAAGTTTACAAAAATAATGAATTAGGATATGCTTGTGAAAACAAAAGTGTAAATGGCACATTTTTGTCAAAAACTGAAATCCCTTCATTGGAGGATATTAATTTAGATGTACAATTTGAAGCCTGTGAAATTGATAAAGAATACTTTGAGTCGATATGGCATAAGGCTGTCAGTATAGATGGTATTTAAGTACATCCGAAATTATAACTAAATATTCTTTTATCAAAGATGAAAAAAGCATTGTTTTCATGGTACTTGGTGCTATGAAGACAATGCGTTTTTCTGTAAAAATAATCTCCTTAAGTGGTATTTCAGATATAAAAATGGTCAAAAAAGAGGTAATTTCGATTCGAATATTTCTTTGAAAGACGGTAAATCACATACAGATTTTTGCCAGAAAGACGGTATCAGATTCTTTTGATTTTACTTTCAAAGATATTACGAGACCCCATTTTTCTTTAGAAATCGAGCCATTTTCTAAGATTTTCTCGTAATTAAGTTTTACTGTAAGATGAATTATGAGATTCAAAGACAGCTTACAAACAATTCGCTGGGGTCTCATGAATACAGACAACTAAGATAATCATGGATAATCACCAGCAATCTGAAACTATCCGTATCTGATAACGCCGAAATATTGTTTCTGATTTTAGGGAGGCAGGATTCTCGGATGCAGTAATAAATGACATAATGGAACAACAATATAGAATGTTAGATAAACTTGATGTTAAGTATGAAAGGATAAAATATTAATGAGTATATTAAGTAAAATGAGTAAGTCATTTGAAATTGCTGTAGGTGATGCAAAATCAAGTGATACTGAAATTGATGAATTAATTCATTACTCAAAAATTGATGTTCCTCTTGAATTTATAGAGATTATTAAAGAGAAAACAGAACTTGAGATAATGGTCAAAAATGAAAAGTATATACGAATATGGGGGCAAGTGGATGTATAGAAATGAATTCTGCATATAATATTCAAAAGTATATACCAAATTCTTTGGCAATAGGTGATGATGAATGCAGTAATGCAGTGATTTATGCAAATGGTATCAATGGTTTTGGAGTTTATATGGTTTCATTTGGTAATCTAGATGCTAATGAAATGGTTTATATTGCTGATTCGTTGGAAGCGTTTTTTGTGAAAGAAGAGGGTATAGATATTTTTATTAATGTATGGTAAAAGAAAATCATAGCATATGTTGTTGAGATAATGCGTATTTTCTGTGACATTTTCAATTAGAAAAGTGATTAGATGGTTCAAGATATTATAATGTTAATATCAAGCGATTAGTCAATCAGGACGTAGCACATGGAAGTATCAATGTAAGCTAGAGCCTTAATAGATACAGTTATGTCCAGGGTAATCCTATAAAGCTGACAGACCCATTCGGATTGTCACCACTTGATAAAATTAACTGGAGAAATGTTGGACATTCAGCATTAAACATACAGGGATGTATAAATGGATATGGCTTTATATTCGATGGTATAAACGCAGTATGGTATGCCTGTGAGGGCGACATTTACCCAGGCAGCAATATAAGGTTTAGAAAATGCAAAAGCCATATTCAGAAATGCCAAAAGCGGAAAACTACTATCGATTGATACAGCAAGTAATGTTGCAGCATTAGGACTAAATTTATTTACAACGATAGTAAGTGGAAAAGGAGCTGTGACATCTGGTAAGGATATCAAGAAAATGATAGGAACAGATGTTGGAAATAAGTGGGGCAATAAAGCAAATAATAAGCCACTGTTGGAATATAATTTACAGTTCTTTGGGGATAAGAGTGGCGGTAAGACAGGAAAGCTAACTATTATAGATGGTGAAAATTATTCTACTAGTATAAAAGTTTTTAATTAACTCGACTATGCATTCGTTTTATGATACAATCTTCATATAACATATATGGAGGTTATATTCAT
>OMVQ01000050.1 GCA_900314555.1 uncultured Eubacteriales bacterium
AAAGAACTGATAAAAGAGGGATTGTGTTGGTTTCCAAGGCTTATGAGGTGGAATACTTCAAAAGGAGAGGTAGCACCGGTATTTATCGAAAAAAGTAGAGGATATTCATATTCGGTGTATGGATATATGAATGTGGAGACTAAGGAATACTATTCGAAGGAGACAATGCAATGGGAGATTAGGGCGTACAATCGAATAGGTACTGTCGAGCAGATGGATGCAAATATTGAGGCGATGGCAAGGGATTTACAGGAGATATTGAGGTTGAGTTCGGAACAGAAGAGATTGTGGGAAGTGTATGAGGGGAGGTAATAATTTTGTTTCAAAGGACAACTGTGAGTTGAGTAATTTCATTCACAGTTGTTTTTTGATGACATATAAAAAGAACGTATGTTCATAAAAAGTCCTTGCTATTATTCAGATAACAGAATATAATATAAGATAGATTTAATGGAGGAAGAACGATGGAATTTTTAACAACGAAGGAAATATCACAGAAATGGAATATAAGTGCAAGACGAGTAGCAATTCTATGTGAGGATGGTAGACTTACAGGGGCCATTAAAAAAGGAAAAACATGGCTGATACCATCCAACACAAAAAAACCAAATGATGGAAGATATAAGAGAATGAAAGCATACTATGATAAATTCGTAAATCTTGAGAATAAATATAGAGTTATATATCCCGAAAGCGTTAATGCGACATATACAAGTTTGTTGAATTACTCAGATGATTTGAATAAACCGTTTCAAAGATGGTATAGGTATAAGGAAGGATTTTCTGTTGAATTAGTAGAACAGTTGATAAGAGAGTATTCAAAACATAAAGAAGGAATTATACTTGATCCATTTTCGGGAAGCGGAAGTACATTATTAGCCGCAAATGATATGGGATATTCAGGAGTGGGGTTTGAGGTTAATCCTTTTTCTTTCTTTTTATCAAAGTGCAAATTAGAGAAATATACAAAAGAAATCATAGAACAATTTAAGAAAGAATATGAGGAAATACTTCATAATGCAGAGGAGGTAGATGAAGAATATGTGTTACCAAAGTTATCTATTAGTGAAAAAGTTTTTGCAGATGAAATTGAAAAGTATTACATGAATATTGGTATGCTTATTGACGAGTGCAAAGCTGATGATAAAATTATTAATTTATTAAAATTAGGCTGGTTGGCATGTTTAGAGCCTTTGTGCAATTACAGAAAGGCAGGAAATGGATTAAAAATTAAAAAATATGTTAAACCTAGAGTAATTACAGTAGATGACGCTAGAGTAATGCTTTTAGAAGAATATCAAAATATGTATATTGATTTGCTTAAAAGTAAAAGTATTGGATATGCAACCATATATAACGAAACTTGCTTAAATATGTCAAAGCGAATAAAGCCAGAAAGTGTTGAGGGTATAATTTTTTCACCGCCTTATGCAAATTGTTTTGATTATACAGAGATTTACAAGTTGGAATTATGGTTTGGTAAGTTTGTGTCAGAATACGCTGATTTAAAGAAATTAAGAAATGCGTCTTTGCATTCTCATCTGAATGGTGATTTGAATATAGAAGTGAAAGCAAAAAGTGAAACATTGACAAAGTTATTGATAGAATTGCAAGAAAAAGAGTTATGGGATAAAAAAATACCAAAAATGTTGCAATTATATTATGATGATATGTTTAAAGTACTAGATGAAAGTTATGCGTCATTAGTAGACAAGGGGTTTTGTTGTATAGTTGTTGGTAATTCGGCATATGGAGGAATTGTATTTCCAGCTGATTTAATATTGGCAGAGTATGCTGAAAAGATAGGTTTTAAGGTTGATAAAATAGAAGTGGATAGATATATTATTACGAGCTCTCAGCAATATGAGATGACAAAAGAAACTGGAAAATATTTAAGGGAGAGTGTTGTATGCCTAGTAAAGAACAAATAATAGAGGTTGAATCATTGCCTGTGGATATTCAAACTGGAGCAACTTATACAATAAAGCAGGCAAATCCGAATTCCTATACACATGGAATGTTTAAATATCCATGTAAATTTATACCGGAAATTCCGAGATGGGGAATAAAAACATACCTTTCTGAAAAGAGAGGGGTTATTTTTGATCCGTTTTCAGGAAGTGGAACAACTTTATTGGAAGCTAATGTAAACGGGCTTGATGCATATGGGACAGAAATCGATGATATTGCAAAGCTGATAATAAAGGTAAAGACAACTGTTTTAGGTTCGGCACAAATGGAATTATTAGATCAATGCTATTCGGAAATCATAAATACAATTGGGCAAGATGATGTTGAATTGTTTACGCCTGCGATTGCTAATTTAGAACATTGGTTTTCTGAAAATACAATTTATGAACTCGGCAGAATGAAAGCATATATTGATAATATTGAGGATGAGGATGTACGAGATTTCTTTAAATTGTGTATGGCTTCAATTATAAAGAAAGTATCTAATGCGGATGATACATCACCGAAACCATATGTGTCGAATAAAATAATTAAAATTCCTCCGACTGTTGAAAAAGAATTTACATCAGTTTTCCGAAGATATAAGCAAATGATGCAAGAATTAACACATGTCAAAAAAATGGGAAATACAATAATTATACAGGGTGATGCATTAGAATTTTCAGTACCATTAGGAATTGATTTAGCAATTACATCACCACCATATATTAATGCATTTGATTATGGTAGGATTATGCGACTTGAAAATTTATGGTTAGATACTTTGAACGAGGAAATGTTGAGGGAAAAAAAGAGTCAGTATGTGGGAACCGAAAAAATAAATACTAAGAAAGAAAAAAGTGAGCTTGGTATTTTGGAAAAAAGTGACTTATTAAAAGCATATTATAATCAGATTGTTGAGCAAGATGAGAAAAGGGCGTTAATTGTAAAGAAGTTTTTTGAAGATATGGAAGATAATTTACGCTGTGTTTATAGTCAGATGAATATATGTGGTAAGTATGTAATTGTTATTGGAAATAGTACAATTAGAAAAGTTAATGTTGAAAGCTGGCGGGTAATAGAAGAAATCGCAAATAAAATAGGTTTCAAAACAGTGCAGTATTTTAACTATATAATACAAAATCCTTATATAAGAATACCTAGAAAAGGCATGGGAGGAAAGATTAATAAGGATTACGTACTAGTATTGGAGAAAGGAGCTTAGCTATGGCACAAAAAAATAGAACGAAAGAAATATGGTTAATACCTAAGAGAGTAAATTTACATCAAACAATTTGCTTAATTGACGGAATAATCGAAAGAAAATATGATGGTACGAGTTGGAATCCGCAGAAACAGAATAATCTAGGAGTAAATCTTAAAAAGTGGGGAGCAACTAAGGATGGAAAAAACATATCGCCACAAGCAATTCGAACATTAGTGGCATCAATTCCACAATATTTAGGATTCCTATATGTTAATACTGAAAGTACGCCAAATACAATTTGTCTTACAGAGGCGGGTATGGCCCTGTGGCATAGGCATAAGGATGAGTTAGTGAAAGTCCCGAATCTTGTTGAGGGAAAGGATTTGTTAATAACAGAATCGGAAGCGGTTCTGAAGCAAATGGAGAAATTGCAGATTACAAACCCAGTAATAAATAAAGATTGTGAAAATATATATGTATTTCCGTTTAGATTTATGTTGAGAGTACTATTGAAGGTTGGGTATTTGGATCAGGAAGAGATAGCATATTTTCTGTTTAAGGTTAGAAATGAAGATGAAGTTGATGTGATAGTTCAAGAGATTGAGAATTTTCGCAAATTGCCTACGGAAAATAGAGAAGCTCTTATTAATGCATTTAAGAGTACACACATTGGAAACATTACATTAGTTAAGGCTTCTTCGGCCGGTTACTTTATTTCGCTTTGCCAAATAACTGGTATTATGGATAAATTGAAAGTGGTTCCAAATAACAAGAATGGAGCAATTGCAGCCATAAAAATCAATGATACATATATGGAATATGTTGTAGAAATGTTGAATTCGAAATATCAAAACACAGAAATATACGATTTTGAAGATAATTTGCAGTTGTGGATAGATTATATTGGTGATCCTAGCAGAGATTATCCTCCAATAGATATTTCGGTTATAAATAAAGCTAATAGTAGTTTTTTGGTACAGGTATTTAAGGATGGAATGTGCAAGTATGATGACTTAATCGATGAAAATGGTGTTTTGCAGTTTCCTATGTTTGTAAATGAGCAATATGATATAAAAATTATAGATATTTCAACTGGAGAAGAGTTGGAAGTGCTTAATATATGCCCTACATTTGAGCAAAGAGAATATGAAATTGAAGGTAAATTAAGTAATCTAGAAGTAGCAAGTGAAACATTAGAAGAAGTAGCAAAGGAAATTAAAGAGCACTGTGAAGCAACTAATTTTGCAGGAAAGACCTTAAACTATTTAAACACTTTGTCAAAAGTCACAGGGATAGATAAAACTAGTGATAAATCATTAAGGGGAGCTTACTTTGAATATTATGTTTATAAAATGCTGAGTATTCTCAAAGATGATAAAGTTGTTGATGAAGTTGTATGGAATGGTAAGATTGGTAAATACGGATTGCCGACTCAAGCACCAGGAGGAAAGACAGGTACACCAGATATTGTATTTACAGTTGATGATTTACATATCGTCATTGAATTGACGACAATAAAGGCGAAGTCATTACAATTTAGTGCAGAAGGTTCATCAGTTCCTGATCATATAAGGCTGTATCAGCAAGAGGCAGGGAAAGATGTTGTTGGTGTATTTTGCGCACCTACAATTCACGAAAGAAATACAGCAGCGATGAAGTCTACTATAGCTCCATATGGGATTGAACTACATTGCATTACAGATAAAGAGTTGGTTGAGTTATTGTTAACGAGAGATAGAGAAAAGATAAAGAACATCTAATTTATATATAGAAAGGACTAATGAAAATGCAAACGATTACGCTAGATGCATTAATACCGAGAGAAGATTTTAATATATTATCTACTACTGGTAGTAGTGGTAATACACGAAACAAAACAACTTTATCGATAGAAGATTTAAAATATGATTCATTTTTCTTCAGCGCACTCAGAAAACCAATATTTCAAAGAGAAACGAATGAATGGGATGCTGAAAAAGTATGTTCAATGATAGAGAGTTTCGTTAATGATGAACTGGTACCGGCAATAATTTTATGGAGAAATCAAGGTGGATATATATTTGTTATTGACGGTGCACATAGACTAAGTAGTCTTGGCGCTTGGATAAATGATGATTATGGTGATGGACAGATATCTACTAGTATGATATGTTTTAAATAACTGGACTTTATTTCTTGCCTATGATACAATGTTTACATCAAGCGATGGAGGTATCGTATCTA
>OMVQ01000026.1 GCA_900314555.1 uncultured Eubacteriales bacterium
CGATGTATATGCAGAAAGAGTAGAAAATGACCTCATAATAAAGTATGGAAAGACAGACAAAGTAACAATAAAGAATGCCTATGCCTATAAGAGTTATGTAGGATATGGAGCATACTTCATAGAAAATATAGAGTTTTCAGACGGAACAGTATGGAACATAGAAGAGATAGGGAGACAGGCAAGTATCCACAGAGGAACAGAAGCTAATGATGTAATGCATAGTTATGATGATGTTTTAGGCTATACTAGAAATGAAACATTCTACGGTGGAGCCGGAAACGATACAATCTACGGAGGAGATGGTAATGATACCTATATCTTTGGCAGAGGTGATGGAATAGACACCATTGTTGATAATACAGGTAGTAATATATTGTCATTTGAAGAAAATATATCCATAGAAGACCTTATGATGACAAGAAATGGAAACAATCTTGAAGTAAGTATCAGTGATACCACAGATAAAATAATTCTTAATGATTATTTTATAAATTCTTCATATCAGAACTTTACTGCAGAATTTGCAGATGGAAGTTCATTAAGTCAGAACGATTTTAGGTCAATAATAAATGGAACATATGTATACGAATCAGCGCTTAAACAGTCAGAACTACTTGTACAGAGTATGGCATCAACATCAGATAATGGAAATGTTTCAGAGATGGTTAATATAACAACACAGGATAACAATATGACAGATACACAGCTTTTTGTAAGCAATCAATAGAATAATGGGAGTACAAAAGTGGAAAATATAATAAACAGTGGAATGGCTTCGTTTCTGACAATGACACATTTGCTCAATGTAAATGTGTCTAAGGAACAGTTGAATTATATTCTCTCCTTAAATGGAGGGGATATGACTGAAATAGAAATGATGACAGCCGCAAGATTGTTAAAGATAAAGGGAAAAATCAAGGAACTGAATTATGAACAATTAGAAGAATTGAATGTTCCGGTAATATGTAAAGCTAAAGATGATACATATTTTATTGTTGGGAAAACAGATAATGATAAGGTGATGATTCTAAAAGCAAATAAGCCACCAAAATTAATATCTGTAGAAGAGTTCAGAGATATTTTTTCGGGAACAGTTATTCTGCTTAGTAATAAAAGCATTATTGATAAAGAGGCTATATTTGGTTTTAAGTGGTTTATTCCGACAATATTAAAATATAAGAAAGAATTTATAGAAGTATTGGTGGCAGTTTTTGTTATTCAGATATTAGGAATTCTGACACCGCTTGTAACACAGGTAATAGTTGATAAAGTTCTGGTACATAGGACTTTGTCAACGCTTTATGTGCTGGTGATAGGTTTATTCTTAGGGTATGTATTTGAAATGATAATAGGTCTGGCAAAAAGTTATGTATTTACACATACAACTAACAGAATTGATGTAATGTTAAGTGACAAATTATTTAAACATCTTTTTGCATTACCACTTAGATATTTTGAATCAAGACGTACGGGTGAAACGGTAGCAAGAGTAAGAGAATTAGATAGTATAAGGTCCTTTCTTACAGGAACACCTCTATCATCTTTGATAGATTTATTCTTCATTATAATTTATATAATAATTCTTTTCTTTTATAGTGTGCCATTAACATTTGTAGTAATTGCATCTATGCCGGTTTTTGCAATATTATCAATTATTGTAACTCCATTATTCAAACAGAGACTTGATGAGAAATTTAACGCAGGCGCAGAAACACAATCATATCTTGTGGAATGTATCACAGGCGTTCAGACAATTAAGTCATTTGCCTTAGAACCTAAAGTTGAAAAGAAATGGGGAAGTCTTCAGGCTGATTATGTTAAAGCAGGATATAAGACTTCAATGGTTGCAGGTACAGCCAATACACTTGGACAGTTTATACAGAAAACATTTGATTTATTAATTCTGTTTATGGGAGCTAAGTATGTAATGGCTGGTAGATTTACGGTAGGTGAATTAGTTGCTTTCAGAATGTTATCAGGCAGAGTAAGTGGTCCTGTATTACGATTTGTCCAATTGTGGCAGGAGTATCAGCAGGCATCAATGTCTGTTAAGAGAATAGGTGATATTTTTAATACATCAACAGAACCAAGAGTTGATATAAATAAGTTGTCGCTTCCACCAATTAAAGGCAGAATTACTTTCGAGAAAGTTAAGTTCAGATATAGAATTGATGCGCCGGAAGTAATTAAAAATATAAGTTTTGATATTGAACCGGGACAGATTATAGGAGTAGTGGGAAGGAGTGGTTCAGGTAAAAGTACCATTTCGAAACTCATACAAATATTATATATTCCGGAAAGTGGAAAGATAATGGTAGATGGCGTTGAAATATCTTTAGTCGACCCGGCATGGCTTAGAAGACAAATAGGTGTGGTTCTGCAGGAAAATTTTATGTTTAATGGAAGTATTGCAGAAAATATATCGATACATTGTCCTGGGGTATCTATGGAAAAGATTATTGCTGCTGCTAAAATAGCAGGTGCAAATGATTTTATTATGCATATGCAAAATGGCTACGATACTATGATTGGCGAAAAGGGTGTTGGCTTATCAGGAGGACAGAAACAGCGAATTGCAATTGCAAGAGCTATAATTAGTAATCCTAGGATACTTATATTTGATGAAGCAACTTCGGCACTTGATTACGAATCAGAAAGTATTATTCAGAATAATTTACAGGAAATATGTAAGGGCAGAACTGTATTAATAATTGCACACAGATTGTCAACGCTTAAAGATGCTAATAAGATTATGGTAATAGATAATGGCGAACTTGTTGAATTCGATACTAAAGAGAAGTTAATGAGCAACCAGGGACTTTATTATTATCTGTATAATATGCAGAAAGAGGGAAGAGTTTAATGAGAAAAGAAATGCTTAATTATGTGAAGAAATATAGTAGAAAAAGAGATAGAAACCTTAAGTATGATTTTATGCCTGAGCTTCTTGAAATAATTGAGAAACCGGCACATATAGGTGGAAAGGTTATTATCTGGAGCATATTTACATTGCTTGTAGTAACCATTATATGGGCTTCAGTATCTAAAATAGATGTTGTATCTACGACAGGAGGAACAGTTAATCCAAAAGGAAGTATTATCAATGTTCAGGCTAAACAGGATGGCGTAGTAAATGAGGTTCTGGTAAGTAATGGTCAGTATGTGCATAAAGGTGATATTCTGGTTAAAATAGATTCCTCATATGATAATATAGATGTTGAAAATCTGTCAGCACAAAAGAAATTGTTAGAAGAAGAAAATAAAATATATCAGATGATATTAGATAATCAGGATATAAGTTCAATTGATATAAATCAATACGATGAAAGTATGAAGAATACAATTAATTATATAGTTACACAGGAAAAGTATATAGCAAAAACGAATGAAGGTTCAATTGTTGATAACACAGAACAACATAATCTGTCTGTACTTTCTAAAATAGCTGACAATGATGAGAAGATTTCTGAGATTGATAACAGTATGAAAAAGGCAGAGAATATTCTGGATAATAAAATACTTCGTTCAGAAACTGATGGATATGTAACGAATATGCAGGAAGGACTTGCTGGTAATGTCGTTGCAACAGGCAATGTTCTGATGAATATTATACCTGATAATACACCTATGGAGCTAACATGTTATGTGAAAAACAGTGATATTGCAGACTTGCAGATTGGTAAAGTGGCAGTTATTAAATTAGAGGCGTATCCATATTCGGAATATGGAACATTAACAGGAAAGATAACTTACATATCGGCAGGCGCAGTCTCGACAGATGAAGTTAAGAATGTATATGTTGTAAAGCTTAGCATAGAAAATAATAATGATAAAATTAAGTTGCTTCCGGGAATGACAGCAACCGTAGAATTTGACTTGGGAAAAAGAAGTATTATGAAATACTTTCTTGATCCTATAACCGGAGCCTTGAAAAATACAGCCAGGGAAAAGTAATAGGTATAATATTATTATAATGTCATAAGAATACGATTTAGCGACAGGCGTAAATTACATATGCGAGGATAATATTATCATAATGTCATAAGAATACCGGCCCATGTAAGTCCACCACCAAAACCGGCTAAAGCAATAAGGTCACCCGGTTTTACGGTTCCATTATGTAATACCTCATCTAAGAGAATTGCCACACTTGCAGCCGAAGTATTGCCATATTTATCAAGATTAACAGGAAAAATATCATCGCTAAGATGTAATCTTTTAGCGGCAAATTGAATAATACGTTTATTTGCCTGATGTAGTAATATTTTGTTGAAATCTTTTATTTCTATTCCGGATTTTGTTGATAATGATTCAATAATTTCCGGAATTTTTCTTGTGGCGAATTTGAATACTTCCTGACCATTCATATGGACATAAGGAGAGGTATAATTATTTTGGATAAAAGGGTTAATTAATGGAGCATTTTCACAGGTTAATACATTGCCTTTACTTCCGTCTGAACCATGTTCTAAACATAATATGCCATGTTTGTCCGATTGTGAAACACCTAATATGGCGGCACCGGCACCATCACCGAATAATACACAGGTACCTCTGTCAGTCCAGTCAATTATTTTAGAAAGTGTTTCGGCACCTATTATAAGAGCATGTTTAATTAATCCGGAGCAAATGAAAGCATGGGCTGTCTGTAATCCATACATAAATCCGGTGCAGGCAGCATTTATATCATAACACATAGCATTTATGGCACCGGTTGCAGCCTGGACTTTGCATGCTGTACTTGGCATTTTTCCATCAGGAGTTAATGTGGCTACAATAATTAAATCTATATCCTCCGGTGAGATATGGGAGTCTTTAATAGCTTTTATAGCAGCTTTAATTGATAAAGTGGCAGTTGTATCGCCATTTGAAATTTTTCGTTCTGAGATGCCGGTTCTGTCAGTAATCCATTCATCACTTGTATCAACAATGGTGCTAAAATATTTATTTGTTACAATATTTGCAGGAACAGCAGAACCTGTTCCTAATATATATGATGTCATAAGCTTTCTCCGTTCATAAAATATACGTTATTTAATTATACACCGAAAATAAGGTTATCTTGCATAAATAATAAAAAAAGTAAGATAAAAAGTAAGATAAACAGGCTGAAGTAATTAATATATTTATAAATAACACGTGTAGAATAGTTAGAAGACAATAAACAGGATTATAATAAATCAGGCTCTTTACCCGGTCTATATATGATGTTGTTTCATATATAAAATGGATAAAGAGCCTGTATTTTTATTCTGAAAGAATAATATAATATTCAAAAGGTTTTAGAGTGTTGAGGTCTTTAGTATTAAGAGTAGTTTTCTCATCATTGATAATTCCTGTTGAATCACCATTTAATAAGATGTTGCCTTTAGAAATCTTCTTATCATATTTAACTGTCTGTTCTTTATTAGAAAGATTAACAACAACTGTAATCTTCTTACCATTTTTAACACGTTCGTAAGATAATATGCTCTTGTTATTATTAGTAATCATTCTGACTTTACCACCTGCTAATCCTGTATAAAGAGGTTCATTTTCAGTCTTTATTGTACAGAAATCAGTAAGGAGTTTCTCGTATTTATAATCGCCAAAATCGATATTGTCTTTTTCGAAGAACTCAAGAGAAATATCTGAATCTTCTTCATTACCTGAATATATAAGAGGAAGTCCTTCAGCAGTAAATACTACAGTATATAAAGCACCAAGAGCTTCTTCGCCGAAACGGTCAGCAAGTGTTCCGTCATAAGTATTTTTATCGTGGTTATCGATGAAATTCATCTTAAAAGCTCCGTAAGGGAGGTCCTTTTTAATGTAGCTTTCTAATTTGTCAGCGGTATTTGGAACTGATGATGCTAACTTGAGTGCATCATATAATTCGAAATTATAGTTACTGTCAAATGCTTTATTAAGAAGTGAATCACTATTTGTACCATCTTCTGCAACCATATAGATAGGTTTAACCTTATCTAATTCAGTACGTGCCTGTTCCCAGAAGTCAAGTGGTACACCCTGTGCATAATCGCATCTGAAACCATCAACACCGATATCGTCTATCCAGAATTTCATGGCATCAATCATAGCATTTCTCATATCATTATTTGTATAATCTAATTGTGCTACGTCATTCCAGTCTGTATTAAGAGGTGAAATGATATTACCATTTTCATCTTTAGCATAATATTCAGGGTGTTCAGTAATCCAGGTATGGTCCCAGCCTGTATGATTAGCAACCCAGTCTAAGATAACGTGGAAGCCCATTTCGTGAGCTTTATTTACTAATTCCTTGAATTCATCAAGAGTACCGAATTCACTGTTTACCTCTTTATAATCTCTTATAGAATAATAAGAACCGAGAGTTCCTTTTTTATTAAGCTCGGAAATAGGATAAATAGGCATAAACCAGAGTGTATTGACCCCCATATTTTTAAGTCTTTCTAAATGACTTGAAAATGCGGCAAATGTACCCTCATTTGTATACTGGCGTACATTAACTTCATAGATTATGGCTGTATCTATCCAGTCAGCCTGCGTACGCTCGCCTGTTACCACTTCATCTTCTTTAAAAGTTTCTTTCTTAGAAGAATTACCACATCCTGCTAAGGACAGAACCATAGAAGTGGCTAATGATAATGCAATAAATGATTTAAAAATCTTTCTCATATCTTGTATTGTCTCCATTCTGCAGGCTGTAGATATTTTATTAAATTAATTGCCATAATACAGTTTAAAAGTGTCTGGGAAAATATTTTGAATAAATATTATAAATAAATATTAAAAAATATTTTAAATAACTGTAAATGGCTATAAATTAAGTTGTTATAAAAGACAGTTTTGTGTTGCCTGCCACACAATTTGTCAGGTAACTTTAAGTATACCGAACAGTTGAGAAATGGGCAAGTTATATTCGTGAAAATATGTATATTTTATTTGTGAAATTATATGGTTTTTATTTGTGTTTTAATCGGTGTTTAATGATAAATTATTATTGACAGTACCAATTAATAATATTACAATTCAATTTGATTGACTTAATGAGATTAATAGTCATATGGATATTTTCAGGTATGTGAAGCAGGTATGTGAAAATACAAGGTGGAAAATGAATTTTGACAATTAATTTTACATCAGTTTATTAATAAAATTTGCTGAGGCATAGATAAACCAGAAAGGAATTTTGAGATGGCAAAAAGACTTATAGATTTAGTTGATATTTCAAAATCATACGGTGACAATTTAATTCTTGATGAATTAAATCTGTATATAAGAGAGAATGAATTTCTAACATTATTAGGACCAAGTGGTTGTGGTAAGACTACGACACTTAGAATTATAGGTGGGTTTGAACAGCCGGATAATGGAAAAGTTGTTTTTGATGGGGAGGATATTACAAAGCTTCCACCCAATAAGAGACAGTTGAATACAGTATTTCAGAAATATGCCTTATTTACACATATGACAATAGCTGAAAATATAGCATTTGGATTAAAGATAAAGAAGAAAAGTAAACAATATATTGATGATAAGATTAAATATGCTTTAAAGCTTGTTAATCTTGATGGATATGAAAATAGAATGGCAGATTCACTAAGTGGTGGACAGCAGCAGCGAATCGCGATAGCCAGAGCTATTGTTAACGAGCCTAAGGTTTTGTTACTTGATGAACCATTAGGAGCATTAGATTTGAAACTCCGTCAGGAGATGCAGTATGAACTGATCAGATTAAAGAATGAACTTGGAATTACATTTATATATGTAACACATGACCAGGAAGAAGCACTTACTATGTCTGATACAATCGTGGTTATGAATCAGGGATATATACAGCAGATTGGTACACCGGAAGATATATATAATGAGCCTGAGAACGCATTTGTGGCAGATTTCATAGGTGACAGCAATATTATCTCTGCTACTATGATAGAAGATAAAGTTGTAGAGATACTTGGAACAAAGTTCGAATGTGTGGATACAGGTTTTGGTAATAATAAACCTGTCGATGCGGTTATAAGACCTGAGGACGTGGAGTTAGTTGAAAAAGGAAAGGGAATAATAGATGGCAGGGTCACACATCTCATATTTAAGGGAGTTCATTATGAAATGGAAGTTATGGCTAATGGTTATGAATGGTTAGTGCATAGTACAACATTTGAACCGGTTGGAGCGGAAGTAGGTATAACTGTTGATCCATTCAATATTCAGATAATGCATAAGCCTGAATCAGAAGATGAGGAGGCAGTACCAATTGAAGAATAAAGAGAAAAAGGATAAGGCACTTAGCGCCTCATTTAAGAATACATTAATGGCAGGCCCTTATATTGTATGGATAATTGCTTTCATAGTAATTCCGTTAATCTTTGTATTCTATTATGGTTTTACTGATGCAAACGGACACTTTACTTTCGATAATGTTGCCGTAATTGCACAGAAAGAATATTATAATGCATTGATTTTATCTATAATTCTGGCGGTTATAAGTACATTAGTATGTCTGTTACTTGCGTATCCGTTAGCACTTATTCTTAGAAATATGCATATGAAGAAGAATAGTTTTATTGTATTTGTATTCATTATGCCGATGTGGATGAATTTCCTGTTAAGAACTTATGCATGGCAGGCAATATTAGATATAAACGGTGTGCTTGATCATCTGTTGAATACACTGCATTTACCATATTTTAATATAATTAATACTCCGGCAGCAATAGTATTAGGTATGGTATATGACTTTTTGCCATTTATGGTCTTACCAATATATAATGTATTAGTTAAAATTGATGACAATACGATAAATGCGGCAAGAGATTTAGGAGCAGATTACTTCCAGACACTTAGAAAAGTAATTCTGCCACTCAGCTTTCCGGGAATTGCAAGTGGAATAATTATGGTATTTGTTCCTGCACTTACAACTTTCGTTGTATCAGACATTTTAGGTGGAGGAAAACTCTTACTTATCGGTAACCTTGTGGAAAATAAGGTTAAAGCAGATAATATTAACTTAGGTGCGGGACTTTCACTTATACTTATGATATTCATTGTTTTAAATATGTTATTTACGGCAAAATACGATAAGAGTGAAGGAGGAAATGTATTATAATGAAAAATGCAGCAAAGAAAATATACTTAGCACTTATAATTCTGTTTCTATATCTTCCGATTATTGTACTTATTGTGGCATCATTTAATGATTCTAAGATACTTGGAACATGGAAAGGCTTTACTTTCAAATGGTATAAACAGTTTTTTGAAAACGACTCAATAATGAATGCGTTAAAGACAACACTTGTATTAGCGGTAATGTCAGCATTTATAGCAACGGTGATAGGATTAGTCGCCTGCCTTACCATAAATAGAATGAAGAAAGTGCCAAGAGCAATACTTACAAGTATAACAAATATTCCGATGTTAAATGCAGAAATCGTAACAGGTCTTGCATTTATGTTATTATTCATCGGAATTGGTGTATCACTTAGCTTCTCGACAGTTCTTATAGCACATGTTACGTTCTGTATTCCATATGCGGTATTAAGTATTATGCCTAAGGTTAAGCAGATGGATAACAGTATGTATGAAGCGGCTCTTGACTTAGGAGCATCTAAGACATTGGCATTTTTCAAGGTTACATTACCTGATATAATGCCTGGTGTTTTGTCAGGCTTCTTTATGTCATTTACAATGTCATTAGATGACTTCATAATTACACATTTCACAAGAGGTTCAGGCTTTGATACATTGTCTACAAAGATTTATACCGAAGTAAGAAAAGGTATAAAACCTGAGATGTATGCTCTGTCAACGTTATTATTCGTTACAGTATTCGTGTTACTTTTATTAATTAACAAGACACCGACTAAGAAGAAAGTTGTAACGAAGAGAGCAGAGATTATAAATAAATGTATGCAGTATGCTACAATAGTTGTGGTTATAGCATTAGTTGCAGTAAGTACGGTATATTCCGTAAAGAATATATTTGCTAAGAACACATATAAAGAAGAAATATATGTATATAACTGGGGCGAATATTTAGACCCTGAAGTAATCGATATGTTTGAGAAAGAGACAGGCATCAAGGTTAATTATGAAGAGTTTGAAACAAATGAAGAGATGTATACAATAATTGCCAAAGGTGCAAGAACATATGATGTTGTATGTCCGTCTGATTATATGATTCAGAAAATGATTGAAAATAATCTGCTTGCAGAAATAGATTATGCAAATGTTCCTAATATTTCTAATATAATGTCTTTTTAATAACTCGACCATATTTGAAACCTGTGCTATAATGTCCTTATAAAGATTTAGGAGGACATTTACATGGGAAA
>OMVQ01000023.1 GCA_900314555.1 uncultured Eubacteriales bacterium
AATTAATTTCTTATTTTTCATAACTAATCCTCATTTCCGGGTGTCTACCCACTCTCTCCAATGTCTCCTACTTTTCGACATTATTTCTTTGTATATTACCATTTGTCCTTTTCTATGTCAAATAAATTTAACGGCAAAGCTCTTCTTTCGAACCTTGCCGTCAATATTTTTATATATTTAGTTAAAACAATTACACTTGTAAATTTCTAAAATACTATGTACTCACACCTAATAATTTCAGACACTTTTCTCCGCTTAACTTCCTGAACTCTCGTAATTTCTAAGTCCTCTGCTCCATATAAATGTGCCTACTGCAAATACGGCCGCTGCTGCAAGAATTATCGCAGCACTCACAAGCCATGGATTATACATACCTTTGATAAATGCACTTGCAGGCATTGATATTACTAATCCAAATGGTATGATAAATGTCATTATAAATTTAATTACCGGATGATATATCTGAATCGGATATTTTGCAAAATCTGCAAAATTATATACCATCGACATTAATTGTCCGCTTCGTTTTGTCCAAAATGCAATTGAACATGTAATTAATTTAAGTGAAGTGAATACAACTGCACCGAAAATAGTCGCAATTATCATCACAAAGACATTTCCAAATGACCATTTAAGGTCTATCTTCGTACCACATACTATTAATAACGCCAATCCCATTATAAGTTCACCGAAAGCTTCCGGCTGAAATATCTCTGCAATTACCTGGAACAATGTATTTACCGGTCTGATAAGAAATCTGTCTATAACGCCATTTCGCACGTACCAGTAACCAACGTACCATAGTGAATCAGTAAGCAGATGGTCTAATGCCCTTGGCATCATTGAAAATCCATACAAAAAACCTAATTCATACATAGTCCAGCCATTTAAACTTGGTATGCTTTTCACGATAAACATAAGCGAAAAGAACTGTAATGTATTGGTTATGAGAAATGAAAACATTCCGACAATTGCGTCTTTTTTATATTCAAGCCTGCTCTTTATAGCTCTTTGCAAATATACTAAATATAGCTTTATATATCTCTTCATCTAATCCTCCATTCTGTGTCACATTTATTCTGATTAACCGCCCTGTATTATGACAATCTTGATTGCTTTCTGATAGAAGAAATGTGCAAATATTTCCAGTCCTGCAATCCACACTACCTGCATTAAAATTGCAATTAATGCCTCATTTATGTTCATTTTTCCCAGATAAATCATTGTTGGATTCTGGGCCATACCGACAAATGGTAAATAATTCACGATTTTACCTGCCCATTCCGGGAAAAATGCTATCGGAATCAATGTTCCCGATAAAAAGTTAATTATTGTATCTTTTATCTGGAACAACCCAAATGATGCCATTGTATAGAATGAAATCAGTCCGAAAATATAACCAATTACATCATACAACCATTTTGCCAGAACCTGTGCAATCAGGAAAAATAACAGAATTAATATAAAATGTCCTGGTGACTTAATTGTCATATATCCGTTCACAGTTAAAATTATTGTAGATATAATTAACAGTGGAAAACCAACTATTAAATCAGATGCAATAAGTGAACCAAACGTTGAAAATATGAATCTTAATCTGTAACTGATTGGTTTAATCAACGACATTGCTATCTGACCATTTTGTATCTCGTCCGTTATAACATCCTGCGTTTCGCCTCCACCCATTGTAAATGCAAATATATTTATTATAACTGTGTAGGCTACAATCTCTTTAAATGTAAAACCATTTATAACATCTACCGGTGAATTGTTAAAAACTGCTAACCACAGGAAGAACAGACATAACAGCGAAGATGCTGCTACTAAAAGCCAGGATAATACATTGAATTTATACGCAAATACATTAAGAATTCCCGTTTTCATAAATGCATTATATCTGGCGAATATATTTTTTCTGCGTTTCTTTGTCATTATTCTTCTCCATTCCGCAGACGCTTTGCGTCGAAGGAATCGCGAGCAAAATTTCAGATTTTGCTCTGCGATAAATGCTAAATGTGGCGTCTGCGGCACATTTAGCTGTGTGACAAATAATTGCATAAGCATTATTTGTCACATTGTCCTCTTTTCTGAGCAACTTGTTGCGAAGAGGCAGTCAGAAATTCGCGTAGGCGATTTCTGACTTGCCATAAAAGCAATTTGCTTTTGCTCTAAGCAAATTGCTGTGTGACAAATCGACATATCAATTAGATTTGTCACACTAATCTCCATTCTTATATATTTCTCTTACCACTTCTTCTATAGATATCTCTTTCAATTTCATATCTTTCATATGTACGTGCTGCATTATGTGATTCATTACATTTTCAAAATTAACTTTTAACGCATCAAAATTAACTGTAAGTTCACGACCTTTTAATTCGTATCCGACGTTTCCGTCAAATGTATCAAACATATCTGTTGAAGTCAAATCATCTCGTAATTCTATCGTTACGGTTCGCAAATCGCCAAATTTATTCTTAATGCTTAAAAGGTCACCATCATATATAACATTTCCCTCATCGATTATGATAATTCTGTTGCATAGATTTTCGATGTCAGCCATATCGTGAGTTGTAAGTATTACTGTTGTATTGTACTTTTTATTCATCTCTTTAATGGCTTCTCTAATCTTTTCTTTTACTAAGACATCTAATCCTATAGTAGGTTCATCAAGAAATAATACCTTTGGATTATGAAGTAGTGAAGCTGCTAAGTCTGCTCTCATTCTCTGCCCGAGTGACAGCGTTCTTACCGGCTGTTTTAAGAAATCACTAAGCCCTAATACACTTTCTAGAAATTCCATTCTTTCCTTATAATCTTCATCTGAAATCTGGTAAATCTCCTTTAAGACCTTAAACGATTCTATAAGCTGGATATCCCACCACAATTGTGTCTTTTGTCCAAATACAACACCAATATTCTGTGCCACCTGCTTACGTTTCTTATATGGTTCCATACCATCAATCAAGACTTTACCACCTGTTGGATTAAGAATACCACACATCATCTTTATGGTTGTTGATTTACCTGCACCATTTGAACCGATGTAGCCAACCATTTCGCCCTCTTTAATCTCAAAATTTATTCCTTTTACGGCTTCTTTAACTTCATATTTCCTTGAAAATAAAGTTTTTATCATTCCGCTTATGCCTTCGCCTCTGATAGGCTTTTTAAATTCTTTTCGTAAATCTTTAACTTCTATCATACATTCTCCTTTTCTACTTCCTCTTGTTATATTTCTTCAAATCTTTTCCTATGCTCCGCTGTTATTCGTGCAGGAATGTATCCCTCTGTATCAAGTATTGGTGTATAACCATATTCTATTAAATTTTCCATTTTCGCATTATCTCCATTTCATAGGCATTAAAATTTATTTGTATTTATTTTTTTACCATTTACCATGAAGTAATTGCTTATTGTACGCAAAAAAGAATCACACCAATCTCTGATGTGATTCTTAAATTTACATATGAAAGAAAGAGCTTCTATCTAGAAACTCTACCTCAAAACGAACTTGTAATCTCTATACTCTCGTTACCATACATACGCACACGTTCACAAAAGGTTAGTCTGATTCGATAGTATTTATATATATCATAACAACTTCATAAATTGTATATTACTAACTATGACTTCATAAACAGATAATAATAATCCTACTATATCCTGTAGTACAATTTATATAAATTCTTATATCTATATACAAACACTACCACATATTAAATTATATTCCAATTACCTCACAGTATTCTCTTATAATCATAACGCGACATCTCCTTTCATTAATCTTTTCTCATACTAACACGTCAAAAACTCATTGTCAAATATAAAATCACGTACTCCCTTACTTTTTTTGTAAAATATTTGTAAGCTAAATCTATGCCTTAGAAAACACCTAAATGCTCTAAAAGAATTTTTATACCAAGCAAAATAAGTATTATACCACCAGCTATCTCTGCTTTAGCTTTGTATTTTGTACCAAATATATTTCCAATGCCTACACCTACTGCCGATAATATAAATGTAGTAATTCCAATAAATGTAACAGCATGAACTAAATTTACTGACAGAAATGCAAATGTTATACCAACTGCTAATGCATCGATACTTGTAGCTATAGCTAACATAAACATTGTCTTAACATCTAAATTAGCCTTAACTTCTTCCTCGTCATCTTTTGAACAGGCCTCTTTAATCATATTAGCACCTATTATCCCCAGAAGAACAAATGCTATCCAGTGGTCAATCGCTGTTATCTGATTCTTAAACTGCACACCTAGAAAATATCCGATTGTTGGCATTAACGCCTGAAATCCTCCAAACCACAAGCCTACAATCGCCATATTTTTAAACTCCAGTTTCTTCATTGCAAGTCCCTTACAGACTGACACAGCAAATGCATCCATTGATAATCCTATTGCCAAAATCAAAAGTTCAAGTATTCCCATTTTCTTTCTCCATGTCTCTTCTTTGCTTAATCTGATTATGGTGTAAACTCATATAATGCCTGCTTATATTTATAAACATAATGTGCTTTTTTTACACCTTAATCTTAATTTTGGTATTTCTTATTAGTGTTTTTTTATCATTTAGTACTTAAAGAAACAAAGTGGACAAGTCCACTTTTATCCCTCTTTATATGCTTCTAAGATTCTCTTGGCATATTCTGAAAATGACATATTAGCATCATCACTACTTGTAAATTCTCCCTCTAGACTGAATTTAAACATATCATTATCTGCATTTGCAAATTCAATTGATGGAACTACAACAGACTCATAATTCTGTTTAGCAATCTCATAGTATTCATTAAATTTCTCGTCTGTAAGCCAGTCACTTTCAGCAACCTTCTTCAAAGCCTCAGCATATGCCTCTTTAAAATATGCATCATCTCCAAGAATTGTTTCCGTAATAACAGGATTTGCCTGACTCCAGCCTGTTGATTCACAATCTTCAGAATATGGTGAAACATCTGACATACCTGCGCCCTCAGGGTTCCAGTCATATGTTATTCCAAGACATCTGTCATTATCATATGGTATGAAAATTGCTTTCCCTGAGTCTTTTAAGAAATACAGGTAATGATTATTATAATTGTTTCTTATATCATCAGGATTACCAACAAAATAACTTACTGCTAAGAATTTAACCAGATAATCAGTATCCATTATACTTTCTAAATCTTCCTTAGAAATATCATCCTTATTCAAAACATCTAACATATTAATAAGTGTGCTATAATCTGAATCTTTCTCATTTGTCTTTAAATCATAATTATAGAATTTACCCGCATCTTTATCCTCTATACCATAAGTTACAGATGATTTTATATAGTTAGCAGGCTTGAATGTCCAGCCGCATTTATATAAATCTCCACCCTGTTCTGATTCAGGAAGATTTCTTTCTATAAATATCTTATCCACAGGTTCATAGATATTAACTACGCCATAATTCTCACCATTTATTCCTAATGAGCATAGATTTACATGCTGTGATAACACGCCCATATCCCTGAACATATCATTTGCATATATTTCCCTTATATGGCTGTCATCATAACACTTATTCCATTTGACTTCCATGCCCTTTAAAGTTGCAAATCTTCTGTCTTTTCTCGCCTGGCGTTCCTCTTCACTATCCCATACTTTCGCATCTTCTCCATAGTATTCTTCATTATCGAAAGTCTCGTTAAAGCTCAGGCGATAATGTGAGAGATTAGGTTCTCCGGTCTCTTCATCATATACAGGAACTCTTGATGTATTTCCCTTAAGACGTATGCCTACCTCTTCAATCTCATACACTTCATCACCTATTGAAATCACAACTTTCTCTGCCATTCTGTAAATAGGTGATTTTGAGTTCTTCTTATCATATTTCTCATAATCTTCCTGAATCTTATCCAATTCCTCATCAGATATCTTAATCTGTATTGAAACAGGATTATTTATATCAAATAATTGCTCATACAGTTCATTTTCATCAGAAATATCATTATCAACCTCCGTCGAATCATCTTTCTTCGTTGGTTTCTCCTTATCATTTTTATTATCTTTCCCACAAGCTGTTAACAGACATACAAATAAGCATATCACAAGTAAAAGCGACACTCTTTTCTTCATCTTGAAACACCTTTCCTTTCCTTGATTCCCATAGTCAATCAAAGCATTATACACTATATTTTCACAAATCATTCCTTGCTTTATTCTATCATTTACGATAAAATAAAGCAATATTGAAAATACCTGTATTAACGTTTTCATAACCTACAGGATTATTATTCAAATGAAAGGATATGAATCAATTATGAATGAAAATGAAAAGAAATCTCAATTTCACGAGGCTTTATCATTTCTAGTAGAATCAGCAAATATAAATAATGGTTCACTCACCATAGATGAAATCAAATCAGCTCTTAATGATGTAATCACTGATGATGAACAATATAAGCTTGTATATGATTATTTGCTTGAGAATAAAATTTCCATCAAGGGTTATGTTCCTATTGTAAAAAAATCTCCTGCTAATAATTCAGATAATGAAGCAGAGGATGGTAACGTAGATATATCCGAAATAAATGTCTCCACTTCTGAGGACGATGCCAAAGAAAAGACATTTGTAGATATGTATTATGATGACCTTGAAAATATGGTTCTGTTAACAGAAGAAGAGGAACTTATGCTTTTAGAAAAAGTCCTTGCCGACTCTTCGGACAAGTTATCACTTAACAGTCTTATCGAGGGTAATCTTAAAACTGTAATTGAACTAGCAGAAAATTTCAGAAATAAAGGTGTCTCTCATGGCGACCTCCTACAAGAGGGTAACTTAGGACTTATGGAGGGAATTCTCACATATGAGGGCGAGCTTCTTCTTGAAGAATTTCATTCCCATCTTGAGAATTCAATCCGAAATGCAATAAATGATGCTGTCCTTGAACAGAATGCTTCAAGCCGAATTAATTTTCACGTTGCTGACAGAGCAAACGAACTTGACCGCGCATCTATCGCATTAAGCAAAGAATTAGACAGAACTCCTACCCTCGAGGAACTTGCTAAATATCTTTCACTTCCTGAAGATGAAGTGGAACGTATTATGAAAATGTCGCTTAATGCTCTGACAATTGATGAGAGCAATATTGACGGAAATAATATTACACCTGAGGTATAATGCAAAACTCCCCGACAAACTCTATGTCTGTCGGGGAATTATAATTCTCAATATATAAATATTACAATATACCTTTTAATACCTTTTATCTAAATAATATATCACAATATTTTAACGCCATTTATATTATAATTGTCTTATGCTAAAAACTCTTTAACTGATGCATATATACCCTCGCCATCAAGTCCATATTTATGAACTAATTCAACTGCAGGTCCTGACTCACCATATCTGTCATTTATGCCTATCTTTTTAACTTTTACAGGATATTTCTCTGAAAGTACATCGCATACAGCACTTCCAAGTCCACCTATTATTGAATGTTCTTCGACAGTTACAATCTTGCCTGTCTCTTTAGCTGCATTTATAATAGCTTCCTCATCGATTGGTTTGATTGTATGCATATTTATTACTTTGGCTTCTATTCCATCTTTAGCAAGCATTTCAGCGGCTTCAAGTGATGTTGAAACTGTAAGACCACTTGCTATTATTGTTACATCTTTTCCCTCTCTTAATGTAACTGCCTTACCTATCTCGAATTTATAATCAGGAGTATCATTTATTACAGGAACTGCAAGTCTGCCAAATCTAAGATAGCAAGGACCTACATATTCATATGCTGCTCTTACTGCTGCTTTAGCTTCAACATAATCTGATGGATTAATAATTACCATACCCGGAATTGTTCTCATTAATGCGATATCTTCATTACACTGATGTGTTGCTCCGTCTTCGCCTACAGATATTCCGGCATGTGTTGCTCCGATTTTAACATTAAGATGAGGATATCCGATTGAGTTACGAACCTGTTCAAAGGCACGTCCTGCTGAGAACATTGCAAATGAACTTGCAAAAGGAACCTTTCCTGTAGCAGCTAAACCTGCTGCAATGCCCATCATATTACATTCAGCAATACCACAATCTATATGTCTCTCTGGAAATGCTTTCTTGAATACACAAGTTTTAGTAGCTTCAGCTAAGTCAGCATCTAAAACAATAAGATTATCAAATTCTTTTCCTGCTTCAACTAATCCGTCTCCATAGCCTTCTCTTGTTGCTTTCTTAATTACTTCTGACATAATGCTGCACCTACCTTTTCTAAATCTTCCATTGCTACTTTGTACTGCTCATCATTTGGAGCGCTTCCATGCCATTTAGCCTGATTCTCCATAAATGAAACATCTTTACCTTTAATACTCTTAGCAATAATAGCTGTTGGACAGCCTTTTGTAGCTCTTGCTTCATCAAAAGCTGCTTTTATCTGTTCAAAATCATGTGCATCTATATTGATAACGTGGAAGTTAAATGCTTTGAATTTCTCATCAATAGGATATGGTGAACATACCTCATCAACTGAACCATCAATCTGAAGATTATTATTATCAACAATAACAACTAAATTATCAAGCTTTCTAAATCCGGCAAACATAGCTGCTTCCCAGACCTGTCCCTCCTGAATCTCGCCATCACCTAAAAGTGTATACACTCTATAGTCTTCATTAGATAATTTAGCAGATAAAGCCATACCTGCTGCTACAGATATTCCCTGTCCAAGTGAACCACTTGACATATCAACGCCAGGTGTTCCTTTCATATCAGGATGTCCCTGAAGATATGAACCAACTTTTCTAAGTGTTGTTAAATCTTCAACCGGAAAATATCCTCTGTGAGCTAATGTTGAATATAATGCAGGAGCAACGTGTCCTTTTGATAATACGAATCTGTCTCTGTCTGCTTTCTTAGGATTAGCAGGGTCAATATTCATTTCTTCAAAATATAAATATGTCATTATATCTGCTGCTGATAATGATCCACCCGGATGTCCTGATTTTGCACTGTGGACAGCCGTTACTATACCCTTTCTGATTTCATTTGCCTGTTTTTTCAGTTCTAAAACTTCCATGATTACCTCCATTACTTTTTGAAAAAAGTACCGAATTTGTCTATTCCGCATAAAACTATAACACATAAACTTCCATTTATCAATGAGATAAACGGAAGTTTTCGTAATAAATCTATATATAGTTATCAAATATACTTAATATTTATTATTATATAATTTCTAATAAATATCCTACTACTTCCTAACATTCTTCACATCATTTATATGACATTTGTAACTACACATTTTTTACAACCTTATATACAATATACTATATCAATAACATTATGCAAATTATATATAAAATTACGCAAATTATATCTGTTAATGAAGGTAGTATGGAAAATATTGCTTAAGCGATTATTTTTCACACAGCTATTTGTTTCGGAGCGAAAGCAAATAGCTTTTATGGCAGATGTGAAATCGCATGTGTGAATTTCTCATCGCCTCTTCACAGCAAAGTCGCTCAGAAATGAGGATTATTATGAAAAACAGAAAATCAAGTTTAATATGGGGGCTTATCTTTATAGTTGCCGGTGTTCTTTATATCTTAAATGCTTTTACCTCAATCAAAATTGACATATTTGATTTCTGGCCATTACTTTTTATTCTGCCAAGTATTGCAAGTATGTTTTCAAAAGGTATACGCATTTTCAATTCACTGTTTCTTCTTATCGGAATATCATTTTTGCTTACTGAATTCAACATAATAAGCGAAAGTACAAGGGATAAATTATTTATTCCATGTTGCTTAATTGTTATTGGTATCGTTATTATTTTCAAGGATAGATTAATTAAAAAAAATATTCCTAAATGGGTAAATGAAAAGGACAGTTTTAATAAATCTAATTATTACAATGCAGTATTTTCGTCTAATAAAGTTGTATATCCACACGATACATTTGAAGGTTGTGAAGCTAACAGTATCTTCGGTAGCGTAATTATTGATTTACGAGATGCCATTATTACTGAGGATACGGTTATAAACTGCTACTGTGTATTTGCAGGAATTGACATTTATGTTCCAGCCAATGTAAATATACGAATATCAGGAACTCCTATCTTCGGTGGAATAACTAATAAAACCGGAGATTATGAAAATATTAACGCACCAACTATCTTCATTAATGCAACCACAATGTTCGGAGGTGTTACTATTAAATGAGATTTTTTGAAAAAACAATTAAATATGTTGCAACTGCTGTAGCTGCTCTGTTGGCTGTGGCGATTGTAGTCAGCATCTTAAATGTAGTCTTGTTCTTCTTCGGAGGTATAGGTGGCAGTGGTGGTAAACTTACTGATTATTCCGGCTCATATTCAATCAATGATGTTAAATCAATTACATTGGATAACAGCATTGCCAATGTTAATATTGTTTCAACAACTGATTCAGAAATTACCGTTGAGGGCAAAAATATATATAAATCTTTCAAATGCTCTGTTAATTCAAAAGGTGTACTTATAGTTGATAATAGTGGTTCAAAACATGGTTTTCTGTCATTTCGCAGGAAAAGAAGTGGAAAGATAACTATTTATATTCCTGAAAAATTTGAAATAAATGTTTTAAACCTGGATTGTGGTGTTGGTAATATTAAGATTCAGGACATATCTATAAATAAATTAATAATAGATGGTGGTGTCGGTAATACTAAGTTAACTTCATGTCTTATAAAGACTGGTGATTTTGATATGGGCGTTGGTAATATCAGATTAAATGACTGCATACTTTACGATGCTGAAATTGATGGCGGTGTCGGTAATATAGATATTAATATTAATGGTGATATTAATGACTATTCATTTGATGTTGATGGTGGCATAGGTACTGTCCGAATTAATGGCAAGAAACCGGGAGTTTATTCAGATAATAAAGGAATCTATAAAATTAAATGCGATAGCGGTGTTGGTAACATAAAAATAACGATTGAGTAGTTTTTCACTACTCAACCGTTTTTATTTTACTCTTTAATATGCTTTTCTTACTAATTCTTAATCTGTGTTCGTTTCAATAAGTTTCTTTAATTAAAAATCAGTATTCATAAATTGTTCTGTCATTTTAATTCTATAAGAAGTCCTGCTCACTTAATACTCGCATATCGTCTTTATTCTTGTGAATTCTTCCAAATATTTTACCAAGACTAAATCTGTTTGCGTGGGCAATTGCATCATCTATAACTTCCTGAATGTCCTCTATTGATAATACAGGATTACGTCCGCTTATATCATCTAACTTCGCATATAAGGCTAACTCGCCCATTTCATCAATTGCATAGAACTGCTCTTCTGCATAATCTTTAGCGATTTTAACCATATCATCAATTTCCATCTCATGAATGTCTAATCTGTTAGAGAAGAAACCTTTGAGGTCAGGTGAATTGTCAAGCATTCTGTCAATTGCTGCTTTATCATCTTCTAACACAATAAGCATTTCTTCTGTATAATTCTTCATGGCAATCATTAAATCGATAATCGTGTTAGGCATAAGATTTCCTGCCTGTTCGATAATGAGGTCAGTTCCAAGTATCTGTGTCATTGCAAGTGCAACTCCACGTTTGTTAAGTACAGATGCCTTTACTTTTGCTACTTTTCTACCGCTTCGGTTTCTTCCGCGGTTAGCTGCTTTAATAAGACTAAGACCTAATGTAGTCTTTCCGATTTTCGCTGAACCTGTGATAATAACATTATTTGTCTTAGATGTTCCATCCATAACGAATTTATTAATAAGATTATCAAGCGTATCAGCTATCTTTTCTTCCATACTTCCTGTTCCTACGAAATCATTGAATAGACTTCTGTATTCTTCAGGTATTCTGTGATTTTTAACTACAAAGCCTGTAGATGCCACACTGGATTTATCTGTTTCATCTTCTGGTTTTTCAACAGACTTCTTGCTGTCACTTTCTGATTTCTCAACAGACTTCTTACTGTTACTTTCTGATTTTGTTTCCAATGTCTCATTGACATCTTCTGTTACTTCTTCTGAAACTTCATTGACATTTTCTGCTGCTTCTTCTGAAACTTCATTGACATTTTCTGCTACTTCTTCTGATGCTTCATTGACATTTTCTGCTTCTTTTTCTGATGTTTCATTTGCATTTTCTAAAATATCATCTGAAGCTTCGGCAGGTGTTTCTTCAACCTGTTCAAGTGCCTTGAGAACATCTCTGGCTTCTTCATTATCAATCTTAATATCAGATCCTTCACTTGAAGTTTCACCAGGTATATCTGAATCAGAAACTTCACTATCTTTTGATTCATTAGTTTCTTCATCTTTTGGCTTATCAGCTTCATTATCTTCAAATTCTGCCAGAACCTCATCTAATGTCATCTGTCCTTCTATCTGGTCATCTTCTTCAGATTTTGTCATTTCAGTTTTTGTTTCAACTTCTTCCTCTGTATTCTCAAATACTGACTTAGGAAGTGACTGATAAATATTCTTGCTTGCATTAAGTATTCTGTTAATCTCTACTCTGTCTATTCTCTTAGTTGGTTCATCAATTAAATCGTCTTCTATTTCATCGGATACAGCCTCTACAGTTTTTTCCTCTTTGGTCTCTTCTAAAGTTCTTACCTCTTCTATAGGCGCTGATACTTCACTGGCTTTATTATCTTCCTTTGATTCTTCAACTGTTTCAACTTCTGGAATATCTTTAGATTCTTCGACTGCTTCCTCTTCCGAAATGTCTTTAGATTCTTCGTTTACTTCAGGTTCAGGAATAGTTGCTGATTCTTTTGTTTCTTCTGCATTAACTGTATTTTCTGAAGTTTCGACTTCTTTCACCTCTGGAATGTCTTCTAAAGCCTCAACTTCTTCGGTTGCTTCAGGTTCTGAAATACTTTCTGTTTCCACTGTTTCAGGTTCATTTTCTGTCGCATTTACATTCGCAGATGTTTCGACCTCTTCCACTTCTGGTAGAGTTTCTAATTCTTCAGCTTCTGGCTTATTTTCTGATTCTTTTACATCTTCTGTCTCGTCTACTGAATCATCATATACATCTTCGTCATCATCATCTAGATAACTATCATCTTCTTCTATTGTCGGACGAATCTCGTTATTATCATCATCTATCTGCATCTCGAAAGCATTTCTGACTTTCTTCTCATCATTCATAAGTTTTTCCATGCTCTTAGCAAGTGCAGCCTGAATGTTTGCTGTATTATATAGATTATTCTCATCAGCTAATCTGATATTGATTTCATCTATGTCTATTTCAGCAGTCTTAGTGAGTTCTTCACCAATGTTGCTTACTTTACCCTCTTTATTCTTATCGAATTCAAAGATTTCAATCATTGAATCCTTTTTTCTTAAGTCGGAATTACCACTTAACATATCTTCTGATTCAAGTGATTTACTTATCTCATCTGCTGACATTCCCTTGTATTTATCAGATGGAGTGCCTGATGTGCTTTTAATCTGTTCAGCTCTTAATTTAGCTTCCATAACAAGCTGCCTTGCAAGGTCAGCTGCTCTCTGTGCCTCTAATGCTGCTGCCTCTGCTGCCTTAAGTGCTTCATTTGCTGCTATCTCCTCAGCCGTAAGTTTTGGTGTGTTCTTCTCTGCTTCCTCTGCTCTTCTTGCTACCTCTTTAGCTGCAGCATTTGCATTGGCTCTTGCCTCATCTTCTGCACTTATCTCATCATCGAGATACTCGTCGTCATCATCACTTATATTGTCATCTAATAATTCTAAATTATCTTCTGATAAATCTTCATCATCTTTCTTCTTATTATATTTTGAAGCTTTTCTCTCTTCTTTACCTGCTACAATTGCCTCTGCAAGAGAACGGATTCCTGTGTGGTCTTCACTTTCTGCCTCTTCATCTTCATCTGTTTCTTCACTGACTTTACTAACTCTTTCACGACCTAATGCATCCACCTGGTTCCAATTATCTGCCTGTGAATAGTCTTCTGAATCTTCATCATATTCTTCGTCATAATCTGCATCAGAATATTCAGCATTGTCTGCACCAGAATACTCTTCATTATCTTCATTATCTGAAATCTGCTTATTTGCACTTGCCATTTCTGTTAAATCGTCAATCGAATTGCTCATTGAAGTTGCATTAACAGATCCTGCATTGACATTTGAAGTATTGGCTTCTAAGTTATCTGATTCACCATTACTTACACCTGTAATGTTCTTTGAAACTTCTTTTGATACTGTATTAGATGATGCTGTATTAGATTTTGCAACATTATCTTTAGCATAACGTTTATTATATTCTGTGAGAACTCCTGTAATTAACTTCTTAAGTTCTTTTGCCTTGTCCACATATTTACCATCATTGAACCATAACTCAAGTTCATCACACATGGCAATACACTTATCATCTTCTCCGGCTTCATGATAGAGTTTAGCTAATTCATACTGCCATCTCTCGTCCATCTCAACTTCTATGTATGCCTCTAAAATTTTAATAAGGACTTCTATATCTTCACCTTTCGCCTTGGCTATTCGGTATTTCAACAGATATTGTGATACATCTGATGGCGACATTTCTACAAAGTCCTGATAGAACTCATCTGCTTCCACAAAATTCTTTGTTCTGAGTGCTAAAATAGTCAACTTATAAGCTAACTGTCTTCCTAATGGCGAACGTTCATATGCTATAAGAAGAACTTCTTTGGCTTTCTCATACTGCTTAGTATTCTCATAAATATCTGCTACGCGGTTAATCATAGTGTTGTCTTTAACACGATACCAGTCTATTTCATCGGCAATCTTAGCTGCTGCTTCGAACTCTTTACGTGAATACAATTTCTTAATCTGGTCTGATTTAACATTATATTCGTACTTGTCCAACTCTATACCTCCGTCTTTATTTATCTATTTTAAGATATATTAATCTATAATTTTACATACGTTTTAAGTGTATCACACACATTCTCTATTGTCAAAACAATGCTGTCTGTTCATAAGATAAATTTGTGTAATCCAGCTCATCATTATTTACATTGCTGAAGTAATCCACTACAACTGTCTGCTGACGTCCATTGCTCATCTTCTGTCCTAACACATAATTAACATCAAATCGGCCACTAATCGCAGGTGTTGCCCCTCTTGCCGGAACTATTAACTGCACATTGTTAGTCTTAAGAAGTTTAAATATCGGCTCCCATATATATATATCCTTAGCCGCACCAAATGGGTTATCTATGAAAATAACTTTTTTAAGTTTTGATGCATCGGCATTTTTAGAATTAATACTTGAAATATAATTAATTATTGAAATAAGGAACTGTATGTAGATACCCTGTGACTGTCCCGTACTTCCTACCGCCTCTTCATATGGAAGAAATCTTGACTGGTCTGCAATTCTTTCTCTCTTATAAAGATTAAGTTTTATCGAATTCATATCAGTGACTATAACGGAGAACATCTTCTTCCAGCTTAAATTATTTCTGATATATTTAAGTTTATCCTCTGTCTTTTCAAATGAATCTGCGCCTTTTGCAACTCTGTCGATATATTCAGACATTCTGTCTTTATACACCTCTTCTTTAACATACGGTATTCTTAAGTTAATTACCGGAATTGTTTCATCTTCCATTGTAATTCTCGATAACTTCGATAATCTGTCTAACTCAGTCTTAATATTAGTACAGGTCTGTATACACTGATTCTCAAAATTATCCTTAATAACCTGCATATCCTCAATGCCTTTAAGTATACGCTGCTTTTCAAGATTAATATACTCATTCGTCTCTTTAAGCATTTTTATTAATTCGTCTGTTTCATCTAAATTCGCAGGCATACTTACATTCATTCTGATTTCCGATGCCAATTCAAATGCATTCAGCTTCTTCAAGGTATCATTAAGAAGTGACATTTCCCTTTCAAATTCTTCTGAGCGCTTGTATTTCTCATCAATGAATTTGTCTAACTGTTCACTGACATTTTTACATTCTGCCTCAATATCTGCATTTTCTTCAAATGTACCAGACTTTATGTCAGGCTTGATATCAGATTTAGTCATTAATTTATTAATGTCACGTTTAAGCATATTAATTGTAACTGCCTTACGTTCCATTTCTGCTATTGCTCCTGCAAGTCTGTCTGACTTGTCCGTCAAATCACTAAGAAGTCTTGCATTTTCATTTAGAAATGTATCGATTTCACTCTCTTTTATCGAATTTTTGTCAAATTCACCATATTTATCAGTAATAATATTAATTGCGTGACTTATTTTACCCTGTAACTTGTCAGCTTTCGAACGCATTTCCTGAATCGATTGTCTTATCTCTTTCTTAACTGCCTTATGCCTGTCAGCCTGTCGCTTAATATCTGATAAATCTTTAGAAGATGTAACGACTAACTCGTTATTGTCGTATTGGTTCTTAAGCACTTCTAAGTCTACGCCCATATAATCTATGTGCTGTAAATTCTTCTCCATTGATACCTGATAGTTATTAAGAAGTTTTTCTTTATCCGCTACGACATAATTTTCCTTTTTAAGACTCTCAAGTAATGCCATTAATTCTGTCTCTATCTCATCTCTGCTTCTGCCATTATATTTTGTATCATTGTCCCGTACTTCTTTATACACTGCTTCATCATAATATGAAGAATATTTTTCTGACCAGTCTTTCTTTATGGCATCTAACTCTTCTTCCATAGAATTAATTCTTATCTGTCTCTGCTTAGACATATTTTCTGTTGCTGCAAGCCTTTTACTGCTATCTGTTACTTCTTTCTTAAGTCTTTCTAATTCTGTGGAAGCTTTAGTTTTCTCATCACTAATCGCATTGTATTTAGCTAAAAGTTTACTAATCTCTGACAATGCATTAATCTCTTGTTCTGTTTCTTCTTTCCCTTTCTTTAAGCCTGCCAGTTCTTCTTTAATACTTCTTATATCGTTCTCCGTAAATGCAATCTCTTCCTTGAGATTTTTAGACACCTCGATATTCTCAAGAATTTCCGAATTAACTTTCTCTAATGCTTTCTTAGGATTAAGAATTTCTTCATCATTTACATCATTAACGATATGATTTATAAACAGATAATCCTCTTTAACTACCTGTTCATTTTCTAATTTTCTTAAATATTCCTTATTAAGCTTCTCCTGTGATAATTTGATTCGTTCAATGTTCTGTTTTATCTTATCTGATGAAAATTCTTCTGCATTTTCTCCGATAAAGAATACATTTTCAGAATTAATTAATTCTACATTTTCGTCTGCTAATTTCTTGCCATTGATAATTGGAACTGTGTATCCATTTTCTAGGTTTTCCTTAAGGCGTGTGTCCATTATCGTCTGTTCGAAATTATCCTTTACAATAATTGCATATGGTAAAACAGGGTTGTATTTTACTAATTCAATCCTTGTTTCTTCAGGAAGTTCTGACAGGTATTGTGCTCCTGAAACCGCTGTATTAGAATGGTATCTTCTGATGTATTCAAGCACCTCTGATAATGCAGCCGATTCATTAACTACCCTGCCAAGTTCTAATGACTTAAGATGTCCGTCAATTTCTACGAGCTTCTTTTCAGCTTCTGATGATGCATTTAACATATTCTTATAAGTCTTTTCTATTTTCTTAAGAAGTTCTTCTAATTCTTCGGCATCATATACCTGCTTTAATTTAGAAAGTTTCTCAGATGAATTTAATAACTTATTATTATTCTCTTCGATTATATTCTTTCTCTTCTCTAAATCATTTAACTTATAATCATTTTCTCGTAATTTAAGTCTAAGTGTTATTACTTCTCCTGATTTAGCCTCGCATTTGCTTTCTAATTCCTCTGTCTTGTCATTTATAGCGGCTAATTTCTCTCTGTCGTCAGCACACATTTTATCCGCATCAGTTGGTAATAACAATGAAGTCGTATTCTTCTTATCAGTAATTTCTTTGTTAATCAGAGCCGATTTTCTATCATAATCTGCCACTTTATAATCTAATACTGCTAACTTATTATCTAAATCTTTAGTCTCTGTCTTAAGTGCAGCTATAAGTTCTGTTTCATTTTCACTTATGCTTTTCTCTTCATTTATCTTAGAAGTAAGTTCGTTAATTCTCTTATCATCGGACATTTTTCTGATAGCAGCTAACTCCTTAAGATTATCAAGTAGAGTGTGATTATCCTTAAGAATATTGTTCATTACAAATTTGAGTTTATCATATTCTTTTTTGCACTGTAGATATTCAAGGTAATAATTGCCGCCCTCTAAGATGTTTAATCTCTCTATAAATGCCTTGACTTCCTCGTCTGTCTGCGTGAGTTTTTCATTTTCTCTGCTTAACTCTACCTCTAACTTCTCTAATTCTCCCATATCCACAAGCACTTTTGCCGTTTCAACTTTAGCCGACAGATTATTCTTCTCTGCTAACACATTTTTACGCTCGTTAAGTGCCGCTTCTAATTCTGCTTTGTTATTATTCTCCGATACTTCAAGTGAATTATATGCTTTCTTAATCTTTGTAAATGCATTCTCGATACCAACATATAATTGTCTTATAGATGAAATTCTTCCTGCAAAACCATCTATAATCTCTATCTGTCTGTCGAAGTTATTTATCTCTTCTTTCTTCTTAGATAATTCTAATAATTTATCCTTGATATTAAGAAGTGTTTCTGCAAGATTTCCGTCCTCTGAATCATTTGCATATTTATTTCTGAATGATTTCTCGATTATCTCCTCTATCAGTAAATCTTCCACAACTTTTCTGGTAGTCTTGTAATTTGTCTCAAAATATGTTCTTACGTGTCCCTCTGTTTTATTAATTCCCCTGATAATCTCCCATTCACTTTCATATAATCCATAGTTTGCTATGAATCTCTGATAATCACCTTTTCGCTCGAATATTTTGACTTCAAGATTGTAATCCTTACGTTGTAAATCTTTAAGATAATTCTTAAGTCCGGAATATGTAATTCTCTCACCATTCTGTGTAAGTGGGAAATTCTTTATATCATTGTCATTAAATTTTCTATAGAAAATGCAGTAATTAAAATATTCAATCGCAGTTCCGTTTCTGCTGCCATCAGCATTTTCCTCAAACTCTCCCTGGTCCTTTGCCTTTCTGGCGCAAAAACCGGTAAGCATATATTTAAAACCATCTTTAATATGTACATCACTAAGACTCCATTCAATCATTGAATGAATAGTTGTACTTCCCTCATTTGTCCTGAATAATTTCTCTATAGGCTGTTTATCATCAAGAGTACAATTTGGTATTAAATTCTGCAAAAGTAACAACATTAATACACTTTTTCCACCACCATTTGCCAAGTCATAAATGGTATTTTTACACGAAAAACGCATCATAAAATCGTCATAAAACTGCGTTCCGAAATTGTACTTTACATTATTTACTCTGATTCTGTTAATGTGTGGCATAATTACTCCTTTTTTATTTCATTATCTCGTATAATCTTCCTTTATATTCTTCGAAATAATTACTTACAAGTGCTCTGAATCTCTTCTTTGGATAGTATCTTTCATTATTTTCAATTAATAATTCCTGCTTTAATAAGAAGTTCAACGTCATCTTGACAAAACCGACTTTAGAACCTCTTGCTGCTCTTGCATTAGTTTCTTCATTTGCTACGATAGGCAAATCCTCCCATACAAGCGCAATTGTCTTAAAGCTGTTCTCTTCGACTTCATTGAGTGATAAAACCGACAGATTATTTATCACCCCAGATAGCGAGCTGTCCACAGAATTAATAATATCATCTACTTTAACATACTCATTAAAAGTCACATTTCTTGTATCATTATAAAACCAGGTTATCACATTATAAATAATAAAATAACACAAGAATAATTCCCTGTTTAATTTAACACCTATCTCTTTCTTAAGCTCATCATTAGAATATCCAAATATCCTGTTATTCTCACCTGCCGCTGCAAATATAGAATTCTCATATTCATATAAAGACAGATTCATATTCTTACAAATAGTATTTGTAATATCATAGACCTCGCTATTATCCATATATTCATCATATAAAGAAGCCGTTTCCTTAGAATCCCTGCTGATTTCTTCACCTACTATCAGCTTTGACACTATTTCTAACGCCTTAGATAAATTCCTATTTTCCACTTTCTGCTCCATTCCGCAGGCATTTATGCCGGAGGAATCGCGAGCTAAATTCCGAATTTAGCTCTGCGATAAATACTAATTGCGATGCCTGCAGCGCAATTAGTCGTGAGAAAAATAATCGCATCAGCATTATTTTTCTCACTGTGCTCCATTCCTGAAATGTACATTTACAATTTCATTTCCCATATTCTCAAGTATTTCATTATCTTTCGAAAAATCTATCCTGAAAATCAGATATTTATATTTTGCACCGCCACTTTCTTCTGTTATGACTTTCTTCATAAAGCCCTCTAAGAATGTGTCTGGTTTCTCTATGACTTCACTCATATCATATGATGATTTCTGGCACAAATGTGTTACAAATGAATAGTAATCTCCATTCTTAAGCACATTTTTACCAAGCTTTTTAACGAGCTCTTCGTTGTATTGCCTTAAATCAAATTCTTCATTTGCAATCAGCATATCGAATAAAATTGCTAAGAATATTCTATGGTTTTCGAATATTCTCTCATCTTCTATTTCATCATCATATTTGAAATTCTCATCATACTTATTTTCTTTAATCTTTTCGCCATCTTCCATTGCTTCTGTTCTCATATTTAACATATTATCAAGCAATGTAAGTGAAAATGTTTTCTTGACATTTAGCCTAAGCAATGGCTTTGTAAACAGGTTAAGGTTGTCCGTATTGTCACTTTTAATCATATCACTTAGCACTTTTCTAAAATCAAATGATGACTTTAATCTGTTGAACTTCGCCTGAACAACCATTTCATCAGCTTTTGCCTGTAATACTGTGCAGGCATTCAGAAGTTCACTGTGCTTGTTCATCGCCCTGTTCAATTCACTCTCTAAGTGATATATGTCCTCCATTGCTTCATAGAATTTATTATCCTCTTCGCCTGCCCTCAATGCCTGCTCTATTAATTGTTTATTCTTATCAAACAACTTCTGCTCTTCATCAAACCATTTTACTGTTGTCTTAATAAAACTTTCATATGCCTTGATTCCCTCGAATATATCATAGCTGAGTATTCCTAATATCTCATTTTTCTTAGAAATAAGTCTGCTTACCTCATTATTTATTCGTGATACCACTTCCGTACCACCCTTGAAATTTCTTGTTGAAATCATCTTAGTAAGTAAGACCTGTGCTATGGTTATATTGCTCTCATCTTTTATCTCCTTGGTATCAAGATAGAATTCTATTGCATCAGAAGTTATATAATACACCACATTATCATCTACTATTTTGTTATCAAGTATCTTCGTTCTTACTGTCTTACGTTGCTTAGATACCGGATCAAAATATTCATACGAAAATGGTTTACCATCATTTTTCAATTTGTCGAATATGTATGCAATCAGTTCCTTTTCTTCATCTTCCTCAATCACAAGTTCAAAATCACGTTTCAATACATCTTGCATAAATGCCATATATTCGTTATATGTAACCATTTTCTCACGAAAATTATTTTCTTCAATAAAAAAGCGCAATACTGCCATCACAATATATCCCATATCAAGTACGGCAAATTTTCCCTCTTTATATTGACTAAAAGATATATCTGTCAATTTGAAAAATGGGTAATATTTTCTGATATTCAGCATACGCTCATTGTGGTCGTAAACTATATCCCTGACTAATGTATATTCCTCGGACATGGTATATTCAACCTTTCTTATTCTTTAGGACATTTGTGTAACTGTTTAGTGTTACAATCCTGTATAGTTCCTTTACTGCAAGCGACTAATTCACCTTTGCAGAAGCAGAAGCCGTTATTCTCACTAATCTTTTTCTCTACTTCCTTTTGCTCATCAAGTATACATTTTCTTACCTGCTTAACATTACAATCCTGAACTCGTCCCTGACTGCAATCAACTAATTCACCTTTACAAAAACAAAAACTCTTTCCTGCCATATTCGCTCCATTCCATCAACGTAAAACGTCGATGGAATCGCGAACAAAATTCTTTCACACTATTCCGCAGACGCCTTGCGTCGAAAGCTATTTTACATATCTGTTCTTCCTTCTAACGCCTTAAGTAGTGTAACAGAATCTACATATTCTAAATCCCCGCCTACCGGAACACCACTTGCTATTCTGGTGACCTTAATGCCTGTTGGCTTGATTAATTTACTGATATATACTGCGGTTGTCTCTCCCTCTAAACTAGAGTTTGTTGCTATAATAACCTCGTCTATATCACCTCTTAATCTTTCCATTAATTCTTTTAACTTTATATCATTTGGTCCGATTCCAAGCATTGGTGATATGGCACCATGAAGTACATGATATACTCCATTATACTGTCCTGTTTTCTCATATGCCGCTAAATCTCTGGTATTCTCCACGACCATAATTGTCTTGTGGTCTCGTTTCTGACTCTTGCATATAGGGCATAATTCATCATCAGTAAGTGTGTAACATTCTTTACAATATCTTACATTGTTCTTAGCCGAGGTTATCGCATCGGTTAATGCCTTAACCTGTTCCTGTGGCATATTGATTATATGAAAAGCAAGACGTCCGGCAGATTTTGTGCCTATCCCTGGAAGTCTTGAAAATTCTTCTATTAACTTAGATATATGACTACTGTAATAATCCATCTTTAGTCCCCATTCCTACACATTAATTGTGTATTAGGTTTTATTTAATTTTGATTAGGATATCATTCAGTTCCTAGAATGGAAAGCCTCCGCCTAATCCACCAAGTCCACCTGTAATCTTAGCCATAGACTGCTGTGAAAGTTCTTCCATCTTTCTAAGTGCTTCATTTGTAGCTGCTACGATTAAATCTTCTAACATCTCGATGTCATCAGGATCGACAACTTCTTCTGCTAACTTAACTTTAACAACTTCTTTCTTACCTGAAACAGTAACTTCTACAGCACCACCTCCGGCAGTTGCAGTAACTTCTTTCTCCTCTAATTCCTTAGTGGTTTCTTCCATCTGTCTCTGCATTTTCTGTGCCTGTTTCATAAGATTGTTCATATTTCCCGGCATTCCTCCTGGAAAGCCTCCGCCTCTTTTTGCCATAACTTAAAAGTCCTCCTCTTCTTCATTTTCATCATTTACTTCTTCAACATTGAAATTAATACTGTCTATATCAAGACTCATATATGACGTTTCATAATTCTCTTTAGAATTTAAGCATCTGAGTTCTACAGGTACTTCTTTCCCTATAGCTCTGGCTATCTCATCTTTAATAAGTTTAATATTATCAGGTCTGTTATCCTGTTCCCAGTCAATTGAGGAATCGTATACAATGCACAAAACTGAATTCTCATCGATACTCAGTCTGTTCTTTCTTATACCTACTCCTAAATGTCCTGTTATATTTCTTGTAATACTCTGCCAGTTGTCTGCCACCTTTTTTATCTCTTCAGGTACAGCCATCTCTAACTTCTTAACTACTTTATCAGATTCATTTGAATTTTCATTTATATTTGCCTCTGGTCTATTAGACATATTACTTACTAGTATACCATTTTCCAGTTTTTTTTCAATATTAGAAACTCTGTTTTTAAGCGACTCGTAATCCACTTCCATCGCCGGCTGCATAAGTTTTATAATGCCTATCTCTATCAACACACGTTTCTGCGAAGAATATTTTATCTGATTAGTAAGTTCTGAAAGTATTCTTATATAACGCATTATGGTATCGGCATCAAGCATACCCGCTTCTTCCTTTAAGGCTTCTAATCTCTCACTCGACATATCGATTATCTCGTCTGCATCATCAGAAGTCTTTAATAAAAGCATATTTCTTAAATACCATGTAAAATCTACTACAAATTGTGATAAATCTCGTCCATAGCTAATCATTTCTTCAAGTAACTTCATACATTCCACAGTATTTTCACTGATAACGGCTCTTAGCATATTGCTGAATACATCTGTATCCACCGCACCTAATACCTCAAGTGTCTTATCATATGTCAGTGCCTCGCCTATACTGAATGCCTCGCACTGGTCTAAAAGGCTTAGCGCATCTCTAAGTGAACCATCAGCGGTTTTCGCAATAAAACGGAGTGCTTTATCCTCGACCTCCATATGCTCAATATCTGCAAGCTCTTTTAATCTGTCTTTGATTACATCTACGGAAATATGTTTAAAATCATATCTCTGACATCTCGAAAGTATGGTTATCGGTATCTTATGTGCCTCGGTAGTAGCTAATATAAATATAACATATTCAGGTGGTTCTTCTAATGTTTTTAACAACGCATTAAACGCACTTGTTGATAACATATGAACCTCATCTACTATATATACCTTATATCTTCCCTCTGTCGGACGATACTGCACTTCGTCCACAATCTGTCTAATATTCTCAACACCATTATTCGATGCCGCATCCATTTCGATAACATTCATGGAGATTCCGGCACTTATTGCCTTACAGGTAGGACATTCATTACATGGATTACCATTTACAGGGTGTTCACAGTTCACTGCCTTGGCAAATATTTTGGCAACTGTAGTCTTACCTGTTCCTCTAGTTCCACAGAATAAATATGCATGTCCTATTCTTCCCGATACAATCTGATTGCTTAATGTTGTTGTAATATGCTCCTGACCTTTAACATCATTATAGTTATCCGGTCTGAATTTTCTATATAAAGCTGTATAAGACATTTTTAATTAATCTCCAAAACTAATTCCTATTAATTTAGCCTCTTTGATAACAGACGAATCAGGATCAACTCCCTTTAATCTGCCTGCCACTTCTTCAAGAGGTACTTTGATGATTTCACCATCACGCATTCCTACCATATATCCATATTCTTTATTAAGGATAAGTCTGGCTGCTGCCGCACCGAATCTCGTAGAAAGAACTCTGTCATATGGACAAGGACTTCCACCTCTCTGTGTGTGTCCAGGAATTGTGACTCTTATCTCCTGGCCTGTTTTCTCCTGAATCTGTGCACCTAATTCATATGAAATAGATGGATATGGTGAATTAGCTTTCTTCTCTTTGAGTTTCTTCTTAGAAAGTCCTGCATCTTCTTTAGATATCGCACCCTCTGCCACTGCAAGGATTGAGAATCTCTTGCCCTCTTTCGTTCTCTTATCAATAGCTTCAACTACTTTATCTATATCATATGGTATCTCAGGTAAAAGGATAATATCCGCACCACCTGCAATTCCTGCGTGTAATGTAAGCCAGCCGACTTTATGTCCCATTACTTCCACGATAAATACACGACCATGTGACGCTGCTGTTGTGTGTATACAATCTATTGCATTGGTAGCTATATTAACTGCACTCTGAAAACCAAATGTTATATCCGTACCATAAATGTCATTATCAATTGTCTTAGGAAGTGTAACTACATTTAATCCCTCTTCACGAAGCAGATTCGCTGTCTTATGTGTTCCATTACCTCCAAGAATAACAAGACATTCTATCTTAAGCTTCTTATAAGTATCTTTCATGGCTTTAACTTTATCAAGTCCGTTGGCATCAGGTTCTCTCATTAACTTAAATGGCTGTCTCGATGTTCCGATAATTGTTCCACCCTCTGTTAATATTCCTGAGAAATCTTTAGGCTCTAATTTTCTGTAATTACCATACATCAGACCTTTATATCCCTCTAAGAAACCGATTATCTCTACATCTTTCATATTCTCATAAAGTGCCTTTGCAACACCTCTCATAGAGGCATTAAGACTCTGGCAGTCTCCTCCACTTGTAAGCATTCCTATTCTCATTTACGATACCACCTTTCTTATGTCTGCATTTTGTCTGTATTTCAAACTCATATATTAATATTTTACTTAAATTAGCTGATTAATTCAACTATTTTATTAACAAAAAAGGTATTTCTTTTCGCTAAGAAATACCTTTAATTACTCTATTATATGTATTTTACACAATCATTACACAGGCTTTACTTTACGGATACATTAAGGGATAAATGTACGCCACAAGCTTACAAGCCGCTAGTTATATATTCTTGTTAATCATTTTCTCCCACTTCGTTGTAAAGTAGAATATTATCGACATAACCGTTGCAATTGTCCAGCCAATTGGCCATGAGGTCCAGATTCCTGTTGTTCCAAGTGCTGTCTTAGAAAGAACCTCTGCAAGTACAACACGTAATGTAAGGTCTGTAAATGTCGCAATCATAAATTTCTTCATAAGTCCTGCACCACGAAGTATTCCATCTGCCACTAATTTAGCTGCTACCACGAAGTAGAATGGTGCAACAATATGTAAGAACATAACACCTACGTCCATTGCTTTTCCTGTAGGGCTGTCTAAGAAAATGTAGATTAAATATTTTCCAAAGAACATATATACTATCACGATAGGAATACAAAGCATCCATACGAGCTGTAATCCAGCTTTGAATCCCTGTTTGATTCTGTCAAATTTCTTAGCGCCTAAGTTCTGTGCCGTATAGTTAGACACACCATTTCCAAGGGTTGTCATTGATGTGATAACCATATTATTTAACTTAATGGCTGCTGAATATCCCGCCATTACAGATGCACCGAAACTGTTGATTACACTTTGTATAATTATATTTCCAATTGAGATAAAGCTCTGCTGTAAAATACTTGGAACCGCAACGACAGCTATATGTCCAAGTAATGTCCATGAGAATTTATCAACTTTTCCGTTTGTCTCTATCTTTGCGAATCTTTTAAATACAACTATTATTGCGAGAATACAGCTTATTCCCTGACATAAGAATGTTGCCCAGGCAACACCTGCTACTCCCATATGAAAAGCTGCTACGAATAAAATATCCACAGCTATATTTGAAACTGATGAACATGCCAAAAAGATAAATGGAGTTTTTGAATCACCTAATGCTGAGAAAATTCCCGTTGCCACATTATAATAGAATACAAATGGCAATCCCATTATATATATATCAAGATATAATTTTGAATCAGCCATAATATGTGCCGGTGTATTTATAAGTCCTAAAAGGCTTTCGCTAAATAACATTCCTATTGTCATTAATACTACACACAGAACGCCGCTGGCAATCAGGGTAGTATAAACTGCTGTCTTTAATTCCTTATATTTCTTAGCACCAAATAACTGCGATACAATTACCGAACAACCAATATTGCAGCCAAATGCAAATGCAATAAATATTAATGTTATCTCATAACTATTACCTACTGCTGCCAATGCATCATTACTAATGAATTTACCTGCTACGAAACTATCTGCAATATTATATAACTGCTGAAAAATAATACTTCCAAATAGCGGCAGACAAAACATCCATAATACTTTATTGGGTTTACCTACTGTCAAATCTTTATTCATGACTTTTCCACTCCAATCATACTTTTTCAGGCATTTTTTGAACCAATATACCCAGACTGGCTATATTGCCTACATAAGGTTTGTTGATAAAATCACCACAAACGCCAAATTCACTCAAAAAGCCAGTTAATTCGCAGGATATTATAATTCAAATTTTATTATACAAATAATCTTTTTTTGATATGCCTTATATATGATTTTGATATGTCTCTTTCTCAACTATCTCTTCTTTAATAAACATAAACATAAAACTTATAAGAAGAATTGCACACGATATCCAGATAGTTCTCATACCCAATTTAGGAATCAATAACCCTCCTAAGCCTGCACCAAAAGCAAACATAAATATTATTCCAAGATAACAAAATGCTTTCTTAAGTATCCTTTTATCATGAGTTCTTTCATATGCACAAAATGATTCCATTTCGCTTCGCATATTTCCTATACACATTGTGCTTGCAAATGCATATCCGTTTACTTTCCTGAACGCCTGCACCTGCATTGCACAGGCAAACGATACCATTGCATTAGCTAACATATTCCATTTTTCCGGCAGGAAACCAACTATAAACAGAAGAAGAATTTCAGCGATAAGTACCAGTTGTCTCCAGTGAATCTTCTGAAGAAGTCTGTATTTCTGTCGTATACATTCTGCCACTGCAACCCCCAGAGCAAAGAAAATAACAGGAATAAAATAATGTATCGTTAATTTTAAGTTTCCTGCTATTATATTCTGACTAAACAGCACAATATTTCCGGTCTGTGCATTTGCGAATACTTTCCCTCTCGATATATAAGTATATGCGTCCTGCAAACCGCCTGACACTGACAAAAAAGCTGCTATTAAAAACGATTCTGACATTTGACCATGAATTTTATGCTTCATAAAGATTACCTCCTTGCTCTTTATCTCCAAAAAGATTATACTAGGGGTATAGATATATGTAAAAGGTATTATTGATATATCCGTAATCAGTTTTTGATATATATAACTATAGTAGTTCCTATATTATAATATTGATAATTTTTTAGTTGTATATTTTATAGTTTACAACTTCATCTAAGCATCTATATATTAACTTCATATGGACATATATAGACTTCATTTAAAACATCTATATAAAAAGACGAAAGGATAAATTATATGTATATAAGTTACGATTATTACAGAATTTTTTATTATGTAGCAAGATATGGCAGCATTTCCAAAGCCGCCAACGTATTAATGAACAACCAGCCTAATCTTACACGAACAATTAAGAATCTTGAGGGTGAACTTGGTTGTCCACTTTTTTCACGTACTAACAGAGGCGTTAAACTCACTCCTGAGGGAAAACGTCTATACGAACATATTAAAATAGCATTTGAACAAATTGAAGCCGGAGAAGCAGAAATTGTTGACAGCAAAAGTCTGCAAAACGGCTCTGTATATATTTCCGCAAGTGAGGTAGCATTGCATTGCTGCCTGCTTCCGATATTCAAAAAATATCGTGCACTCTATCCTAATATCCGTCTGCACGTAAGCAATCATTCAACCCCTCAGGCTATCGAGGCCTTAAAGGAAGGACTTGTAGATTTCGCAATTGTATCAACTCCAACTGTTAAATCTACTAATTTAGAAGAAATTACTGTCAGAAAATTTCAGGAAGTATTAATTTCAAGCAACGCATATAAAGAACTTAAGAACAAAACGGTTTCCCTTGCTGATTTAACAGATTATCCTCTTATATCTCTAAGTTCACAAACTAAAACATTTGATTTTTATTCGAAATTATATGAGGGATATGGGCTTGCATATGTACCTGATATTGAAGCCGCAACTGCTGATCAGATACTTCCAATGGTCCGCTCAGACTTAGGTCTTGGCTTCGTTCCTGAAGATTTCATTACTGGTGTAAATGATATCTTCACAATTAAAACAACCGAGAAAATACCAATGCGTGAGATTTGTCTCATCAAGAGAAAAGGACAACTGCTAAGTATGGCAGCTAAAGAATTTGAGAAAATGATGCTTGAACCAGTGTAGTGAAATAAATATGTATAAATAGTATGAAAAATAATGCTGATGCGATTATTTTTCATACGGCTATTTGTGCCACAAGTGTCACAAAGTAGCTTTTATCGCAGAGCTGAATTGATATTCAGCTCGCGATTTCTCCGGCACAATGTGCCTTCGAAACAGGGAGTAGTATGAAAAATAATGCCGGCTGCTGCATATACTCGTAATATTGCGACAGTCGGCTCTTGTATACTTATATTATATATTATTAAATCCGTGCGTTTCGCTTTGTATACAGCTCATAAGCGTTACCTCTATAGTTAACTCAGTCCAGGCTACCTTACGGCACACAGAAGGTTTTACTTAGTGCTGCTTCATTCCTGACCTGACACGATTCATAAATTCCTGTTGCGCAAGACCTAAACGTCATCGCCACTTGTAAAGGGCAGCCCTACAAGATATATCCGAGGCAAAACATCACCCCTGCTAGAGCGGATTGCAGGTACAGGACACCGCTAACTCCCCGGCTGCACGGAAACTTTATGACTATTTAGTGCTTTTAAAGTATATCTGATATTAATTATATTGTCAAATAAATATTTTATGAAATTAATTTTTCATCATATACTTATCATCATATTTTTATCATATTACTTACCTTTTTATTTAATCCTCTCAAACATCTTAACTATTTATGCCTAATCATTACTAAGTCTATGCAATCTATATACTTTTATTATCACGGCTATTACCAGAAACATAAGGCTTCCACTTGTATCTATGCATACATCTCTCACACTCGGTCCTCTCCCCGGTACAAAGCTCTGATGGAATTCATCAGATGCCGCCACAATCATACAGAATATAACTATCCACCACAGACTTTTCACATATCTTTTCTGTAACAGTATCTTCTTCCATTCATCAAATGTATTCGCTAACTCTAATACTAATATTGCCAATATTCCATATTCCGTAAAATGTGCACATTTTCTAATGATTGTATGTAATGTATCTAATTTAATAATTTGCCTTACCAAATTAACCTTATAAATCTGCCTTGTTATTCTAAGACTTAATCCTGCTGATTCTTCACCTGTTTTAGCAGACATCCCAAATATGAACATAAGCCAGATTAGAATACAGATTATGAGGATTAATCTTTTGAGATATTTTTTTAAATTCATAACTAATTTCCTCTTTATACTTTTGTTAGTTGCATAATTGGTTTTATGTAAAATACTTAACTGCTTTCCTTTTTTATACTTTTGTCTGCTTAAGAATTAGTTTTCATTTTACAGTACTTCTTTTACACAAATATTTTCTCAATGCATTTATAATAAAAAAAGAGGTATTTATTGTCGCATTTATAGGATTAATATGTTCTTTAAATACCTGTATACTCCATACCTGAGAAATACTTTTTAATTTATTTGACGATAATGAACCGGATGCAATTCTATAATGTGTTAATGCTTTATCAATTCCTATTGCAATAACACCCTTTCTAAGTATCCGAAGCCATGTAGCATAGTCCTGTCCGGAACGTATACATGACATTTTTACATTTCCTAACACATTTCTGTCTAATACTACTGATGATGTTGGAATAACTGTATTTCTTAATAATACTTTATAATCAACTTTTCTTATTATCCTGCTTTTTCCATTGATTACATTTCCGTCTTTATCAATCATATCAATTGCAGTAAAGCATAAAGGACATTCCTCTCTCTGCATTAATCTAATCTGGTATTTTATTTTATCCTTATCCCATACATCATCGGCGTCCATAAAAGCAATATATCTGCCTTTAGCATATTTCAGACCTATATTTCTTGTTTGACCTACTCCCATATTTTTATGGTTTACATAATATTTTATATTATCAAATTTTCTTAAATATTTACTTACTATTACTGCTGAAGAATCCGTAGATGCATCATCTACAATAATAATTTCCATATTCTTATAAGTCTGTTTCAATACCGAATCAATTGCAACCTTTATATATTTTTCCGAATTGTAAACAGGCATAATTACAGATACCATATTCTCAACATATTTACTCATAAACTTCAGTCAACCACTCTTTCCTGAATACATATTTACCTGTCACAATCTCAAGATATAATTCATGAATTCTTTTTGATATTTCTCCATAACTATTATTACTTATATTGTAATGATCAACCGAATATACTGGTGTTATTTCCATTGCTGAGCCACATAAAAATGCTTCATCACATGTATACAATTCTGTTCTGTTAACTACCCGTTCTTCAACCTCTATTTTCAGGATATCCTTTGCGATATGAATAACAGTATCTCTTGTAATACTTTCTAAAACTCCCTCTGTTAATGATGGTGTAATCAATTTACCATCTTTTACAATAAACAGACATGAACCTGGTGCTTCAGCCACATTTCCACTGGAATTTAAAAATATTGCCGTATCATATCCATTATTAATTGCCTCTAATTGTGCCATTCTGCTGTTAATGTAATTAGCACCACACTTAATTCTTGGCGATAGCGAATTCTCATCTATTCTTCGCCATGAACTTATACAGCAATTTAATCCCTTTCTATTATATTCTGTACTTAATTTACCTTTAGGAATAGGCGCAACAAACATATTAACTGAATCTGTTGATGACCATGAGCCAAAACCATCTATAAATATAGTCTGTCTTACCGCTATATCTTCCTTGTATTCATTTGCTCTTATTACATCTATAAATGCCTGTTTTAACTGTGTATCATTATATTTTTCAGCTATTCTCAATAATTTTCTTGATTTTGCAAGTCTATTGTAATGGTCATCTAATCTGAATGCGTATAACTGATTATTTTCTTCATTCCAATAACATCTTATCCCCTCAAATACGTTTACTGCAAACTGCGATGTAGGAGATAAAACATTTATCTTTGCATCATTTACATTAACTATCTGTCCGTCCAGCCATATGTATCTCTCATCTATTGATGTTTTCATACTAATCTCCATTCTATCACTAATATTTTCTGCCATTAATTATCAACTTCAATATGTGCTTTTCTAATTACTTCCTCATTTGCCCTGCGGGCTGATTCTTCATCGCTTAGATTTTCGTCGATTTTATTTTCATAGATATTCTTTTTGTAAAATACATTTACAATTGTTTTAAGGATTATTTTAATATCTAACAAACAACCTTCTCTTTGAAATCTGTCGATATATTTATTATCTAATTCAACTTTTTCTTCCCAATCATTATCATTTCTTCCCTCAACTTGTGCGAGTCCGGTTATCCCCGGCACTACTGTAAATCTCTTCTTATATTTTTTATTCAATGTGTTATAATCACCCAGTTCATATGTAACGCAAGGTCTTGGTCCGACTATCGACATATCACCCTTAATTATATTAAGAATCTGAGGTAATTCATCCAAACTTGTATTCCTAAGTATACTACCTATTTTTGTCACTCTCGGATCATTTTCATAGTTGAATAAACCTGTACCTTTCTTCTCCGATTCTACATACATCGTTCTAAATTTGTACATAGTAAACTCTCTGCCCCTATGTCCTAATCTTTTTTGTCTGAATAGAACAGGACCTTTTGAATCTAATTTGATTGCTATGGCAATTAATATCATAACAGGCATAAATATTATTCCTACTATTTCCGCTATAAAAATATCAAAATATCTTTTAACTTTTCTCATATTCATTTTTCAGGCAATGCCTCCTAATTAAACATCTGATATGTTCTAAATATATCCTCAAAATTTTCTCTTCTTTTTACTAATTTAATATCTTCTCCATTATAACTTATTACTGAGAAATTAGGAAGTATAAACGGAGGTTTTAAGACAATTGAATACGAGCCTACATTATCAAAAACCACGTAATCTCCAATTGCCAGCTTCCCATTATATCCTCTATACAGATAGTCTGACTCTATACATGTATAACCACCAAAATCAAGGTCCTCATAATATTTTAAATTATTATCTTCTTTATGGTATACCTCCAAAGATGGATTTTTACCATTTAATGTCGGGTTTATATTATATACAGAGCCTAATAATGTCGCTATATATTTACCTCTTATACTTTTTATTCCAACAACCTTTGCCGCAAATCTCATTACATCACCCACAAGGGCAGTTCCCGGCTCTATGAACAACATAGGTTTGTCTGCCATTTCTCCATAGTGTTTATTAAACATTGTTGCGACAAGTTGTGCATATTCTTTATATTCAGGGATATATGATGAAAACTGTCTTTTCATATCATCTTTCATCTTGCCAAACAAGCCTCCACCCAAATCAATATGAGCCGGAGCTTTTTCAAATAATTCATCTGAATATTTTAGCATTTTCTCAGTTCTTGATTTCCAGTTCTCAAGATTTCTTGGTGCATAATGACAATGAAATTCCTTTATATTTATATTGCTAATTATATCTGCCTCTTTTACAATCTTCCTTAATGTATCTGATTCGATGTCTATGCCAAAACGTGAAATATTAGTATTCTCTATTGCAAAGTTTACTCTTATTCCTATATTTATTATCTTATCAGCATTTGACTTAGCAATACCCTTTATATACTCGAATTCCTCAACTGAATCTATGTTTACACAGCCTCCGCGAAGTAATATTTCAGTTATTGCTTCTTTATTCTTATATGGACCATTAAATATTATTTTATCTGCTGATATATTCAGTCTTTTAGTTATCTCATATTCCATATCAGAAACAATTTCTGCATATCCTCCCAGTTCATCTACTATTTTACACAAATCAGGAATGTAATTTGTTTTGTATGAATATGCAATATATGTATCAGGATATATTTTTCTAAATTCATTCTGTAATTCAATAAAATTTTGTTTAAATCTTTCTGTATTTAAGATATAGTATGATTCTCCATATTTATTACCAATCTGTTCTAACAATTCATAATTCATATTACTTTTCGATTTCCTCCACTATTTTATTAACATTATTGATTACACAAGCTTTATTCTTTATAAAAAAGTCTTCTGATGCACTTTCTAGCCACTTTTCATATTCACGTAATTCTTTAATTCCATTTTCAAAATGATTTTTTATCATTTCAATATTTTCACTATCCGAATTACAAAAACTTCTTGATAAGATTACCATTTCCGAGTCTAGTCTGTAATGCTCCGCAACTATTTGTTTTGCCGGCAACATTCCCCCATTTAAACCGGCAATACCACCAAATCCATATTTAATCTTTCTGTTTTTTATCTTATTAATAATTTTTTCTACAGTTCCATCTGACAATAATTCAAACATAAATTTTTTATCATATGACAGATGCAAATCATTCAATCCTATATGTATTTCATCTATTCCCGGTATATCCAGAATTTCATCTAAATTATCTACAGCTTCCTTAGTTTCTAAAAGCAATAATACCCTTGCCCTGCCAGACACACTTTTAACAAAATATCTGACTTCTTCAGCACATTTAAACATCGGAAGCATAATTATATCAGCTCCACGTTCTATAACTTCAGATATTTCTTCTTCACTTTTCTCATATATAGGATTAATTCTTACCTGTAATTTAGAGGTACTAATTATCTCTCTGATTCTTGAAATATCCTCCATTGTATGTATTGACTTAACTGTATTCATACCTTTCTGGCGTTCTTCCTTCCCACGTGTCTCTAAGTCAATCCATATTCTGTCAACACCATTTTCTTCGGCAATTTTAGCAACCTCAGGTCTATTTGTTATATACATTAATTCTAATGCCATATTTGCCTCCTGTCTGATAACCTTATATCAGATATCTGTAATCATATATCTTGTTCTTTAAAATATTGAAATGTTATGCAGCCTCTTATCTGTATATATTATATTGAGGTACTATCTCTTTAACAATTTCCTTGATATCATCTTCATCATTTTCGCATGCTTCTTTAAGTCTGCTTAGCTGGTTTCTTAACTTATCTTCATCAAACTCTATTGGTTTTCCAATATGAATTAATTTATTTTTCGTTTCCTGTAAGCCCTCTTCACTCATCAATAACTCTTCATATAATTTTTCTCCCGGTCTTAATCCTGTAAATACAATTTCTATCTCATCTTCATAATATCCCATTAATCTTATAAGATTCTTGGCTAAATCAAGTATTTTTACAGGCTCACCCATATCTAGCACAAATATTTCTCCGCCATTTGCGTATGCACCCGCCTGGAGAACCAACGATACCGCCTCAGGTATTGTCATAAAATATCTGATAATGTCAGGATCTGTTACTGTAACCGGACCTCCCATTTTTATCTGCTTTTCAAATAACGGAATTACACTGCCATTACTTCCTAATACATTTCCAAATCTTACAGCCACAAAATTTGTTTCCTGATACTGTCTGTTAAACATCTGTATAATCATCTCACAGATTCTCTTAGATGCACCCATAATATTAGTTGGATTAACAGCTTTATCTGTCGAAATCAGTACAAATTTCTTTACACCATTTTCTGCTGCTGCCTTTGCTGTTTTATATGTACCAAATACATTATTTTTTATTGCCTCATTTGGACTTGCTTCCATAAGCGGCACATGTTTATGTGCTGCCGCATGATATACAATATCAGGCTTATATTTACTGAATATTTCATTCATTCTATGGGTATTTCTGACTGATGCTATTAAAACTACAAGCTCTAATTCCGGATATTTTTCAATTAATTCCTGTTGGATATCATATGCATTATTCTCATAAATATCGACTATTATCAATTGTTTTGGTTGATGGACAGCTATCTGTCTGCATAATTCGCTTCCTATTGAGCCGCCTCCACCTGTTACCAATATAACCTTATCTTTTACATATGCCATTATAATATCCAGATTAATTTTTATCTGTTCTCTTCCAAGTAAATCTGATATTTCTACATTTTTAATATCATTTATACTTACACTGCCATTTACTAACTGATATATTCCCGGAATCTTCTTTAATTTACAATTTGTATTTTTACAAATTTCCAAAATATCCTTTATGTCTCTTCTGTCTGCTGATGGCATAGCTATAACTATCTGTTCTATCTGATATTTTTCTGCCATATAATTTATGCTGTATCTGTTACCAACAACCTTTATTCCTGAAATATATTTGCCTTTCTTCTTTTTATCATCATCAATGATACAAAGTACATTATAATTAGTGTAATTTGATGTCTTTATCTCTTTAATTAACATAGATGCTGCCTGTCCACCACCCACAATCATTGTGCGGATACCATTGCCTGCATCTGTAGACTCATATTTTATTGCTCTAAAAAATCTATATGCAAATCTGGTACATGTTATTCCAAGTACAAGCACTGCCACAAATACAAACGGATAGCTTCTTGGTACCTTAAACTTTATAATTACCATCTCAGCAATAATTATAAAGAAGCATACAATTCCTGAATAAATAATTTTAAGTAGTTCATTGATACTGGCATATTCCCATAAACTTGAATATAGTTTAAATAGAGCCAATACACATAACATAATAATAGTATTAAAAGGTGCCATTCTAAGAATTGAAACCAGAAATTTCCTGTCTATATCGTCAAACTTAAAATCATATCTTATATATAAAGCGAAGAAAGAGGCTAATTGTATAGTAAACATATCCAATAATACTAATAGTGTTGCCCGTAATGTATATGCTTTATCGTGTTTTAAATCTTTCATTTTCTCCTCCCGGACTAACTATATTTACTTTAATTACATAATAATTCCAGTCGTTTTTAACGTATTTTTATCTTATCATTACTCATGAATATTTTATTTGCATATTTAATATACTTCTTCAATTCTCTTCTATACGTTCTATCAACAAGTGAACGCAGAATAAATACAGAAGTATTCTGTAAATACACATAAATTCTTTCGAATAAATTTATTTTAACATAATATCGTAAATAATAAAATGCACTTATATACAAATACAGACTCTGAAAACCTTTTCCTCTCTTTGATGTTGACTTCCCATTGTAATGAGTTACACTGGCTCCCGGAATATAACAGACTTTTTTATGCATTCTCTGTAGCTTATATGCAATTATCCATTCTTCACAATACAGAAATACATTTTCATCAAAATATCCAATCCTTTTAAATATTTTAGAATCTATCATAAAGCAACATCCACTAAGCATTCCATAAAATTCAAATTTGGCTTTCGTATATGGATATTCTGTAGCAAATCTGTTACTCCTATTTCTTAAATAATACAATGGCTTCTTAGAACACATATATAACATAAAATCATATGTTTTTCTTAATAATTGAGTCTCATTTCCATTATAGTCATGAACTGATGGTCCTGTCACTGCAACTTCTTTAGAAATATTTTCGCTCATTAATTTTAATGCATTGTTATTAAATATAACATCACTGTTAACAATACATATTTTATCATATTTTTCTGTATCTAATTGCTTGCATATGTAATTATTTCCTGAAGAGTAACCTTCATTTTTCTTCGTTTTAAATACCATTACTTTATGATTTTTCTCATATTTATCCGCAAGAAATTCATATGAGCCATCTTTTGAATCATTGTCTACAATAAAAACTTCATATTCAATATCTTGTGTATGTGCAATAATCGATTCTACACATTTTACAGTTTCTTCTTTAGTCTTATAATTTAAAACTACTACCGCCACCATTGTATTCTTTCACCTTTTTCTTAATAATTTTAATATTTTTATCCACATTATTATTTTTTACATATTCAAGGCATTTTTTTCTCATTCTATTAACTTCTTCAATGTTATTTATAGAATAATCTATTTTCTCTAACAATTCCTTTTTGCTTTTATAATTATATAGAAAACCTGTTTCATTATTTATAACTAATTCCGAATTGTATCTCCAATCCGATGAAATAACCGGAACACCCGATGAATAAGCATCTATTATTGTTCCCGGATAACACTCACCCGGATATGTCGATGGAAATAACAACATATAATATCCATTTAATATTTCAACTGATTTATTATAATCCACAATTCCCTCATAAATAATATTTTCATTTAATAATCTATCAAATTCTTCCCTGTAATTTTCATCTATTTTTCCATAGATATGCAATTTTGCAATATTTTTTTTGTATCTTTTATTTATTCTATTAATACAATCTATTGCAGTTGTAATCCCCTTTTCTTTACATACCCTGCTAAATGTACAAAATTCATAAATTCCCTTTTGAGGGTATATTATATCCTTTTCATCAATGCTTTTTATTTTTTTAAAATTTGGTAATACTTCCGCATTTTTTATTCCCAAACGTTCAATTTCTTCCTTTAATTCCTCCACTTCAACCCAATTAACCGCAAATGAATTTACATATTTTATCCATCTCTTATTCAACTTTATTTCTTTCGCAAAACTTCCGCCTATAACATCATGATAGACATTTATATGTTTTATTTTTGATATATAATATAACATCGGAAAATACATTTTTCTTCCATTGACTGATAAAAGTACAAATATATTTCGTGTATTTAATATAAGCTGTATTGTGTTAAACAGTGTTTTTAATGGTCTTTTCTTATAATTATAGGTATCCACTATATAGAATACAGCGTTTGGATATTCTTCCTTAAGCACCTCAAATAATGTTCTTGTCTTTACAGTCTGTCCATCACTTATATCATCTCTTCCAAAGGCGAAATGTCCTATTATTCCTATTCTCATATTCATACCTTTCTGTTGTAAAATATTTTATCGTAAACCATTTAATCATCATCTCACAATAGCTTTAATTACCTTAATTATATATTTTCTGTTCTTTATCAAGCCAACAATTATTGCAATAGCATATATAGTCAAGATACTATATCTTAATGCTGTATAATCTATAATAACTCCTACCATAATCCCTAATATCATAATTACGCCTGTCACGATAAATATATATGTATAATCGTACAACATACTATAATGAAGTTTATGTACCAAATACATATGTATTAATAACAAGATAAAATATCCTGCCAACGTCGTATATGCTGCAGCAACATATCCATAACGAGGAATAAAAATATAGTTAAGTACATAATTTATTATTGCAGCAATAGCGCTGGCAACCGCCATTCCTCTGGTTTTCTTCAAACATTGTTCTACATTTACAAACATTGTATACAAAAATTGACACATACATCCCAGAATAATCGGAACCATAACATATTTTGCAGCCATATATTTTTTACCACCTAATATAAATACAATCTCTGGAGAAATCAGAATCATACCTAACACAACAACTCCAAATATTGCAATATATCTTTTTGAAAATCTCTTTATTGTTTCATATTTTTTATTATTTATATTTTCTGCAAGCCATGGTGAGTATGCCGAATTCACGGATGACATAAATATTGATACTATATAACCACATGAGCATGCAATACTATAAAGTCCATTTGCTTCCTTACCACAAATCTTTACTATCATTATTTTATCAATTGAACTAAGCATATATATTGACAATAAATGGGGTACATATGGCAATGCTATCTTTAATGCATATGGCCAATATTTTGTGCTAAATCTCTTTCCCTGAATAATAATCATTATATATATACAGCAACCAATTATTGCAAATGGTAAAATATATCCTAAAACTCTTGCATTATAATTATTATCCATCATAATAATTAAAATTATTGATAATACAATGGATGAAACTGATAAGATTCCATTTATAATTATGGTTATCTGATACTTAAAATGATTACTCTCATATGATGTAAACATATTTATGGCAGGAACAAACAGAAAATAAACTAACATAAGATTTATATATGATATATCCATACTTAGCATTTTCTCAAAAAATGATGTAAAAATGTTAATTATAACCGCCCATATTATAGTTGAAAATGTGCTTAATCCCACCATTGATAACATATATTGCTTTATATCTTCTTTATAATCAAATTTCGCACTAACCATTGTTGTATATAGATTGAGACCAACTACTATTATTCCTAAGGAAAGCCATGTACTATAATTAGAAAACATTCCATACTCGCCTTTAGTCATTACTCGCGCAAAAAAAGGTGTAGTAATAAATCCAAAGCCTCTAATTATAAAGTTTGAAATTGTATACCATATACCAGCTTTTATCGCCCTTTTATTATTGTTCATTTTGCCACCATTTATGTACCTTTATATAGCTCTATCAACTAATATTTTTTCAAATTCCTCATAATTATGTACATAATTTATTATTCCATCAAATTTACTTTCAAACTGTCTATATCTTGCTATAGTTTTTTCATCTATCACTTTATTTTTAAACAATAATTCTCCTATTCCTATCGTCTCCACATTATTTATTACTTTCCCGGTTATTAAAGTTGTACTGTTATATCCTAAAATAAATAATGGTTTTCTATCTAATCTATATAAATATATCTCTTGTGACATATTCTTTTCATTTATTATATTGAAACCATTATCCTCATATATATGTTGTTTATCTCTTGGATGTGGTTTAATAATTAATTCTATATTGTACTTCTCACATATTTCTTTTATCTTCTTCAATATTTCTATCTCATATAACCGCCACTTTTCAGAAAATAACTGCGTACTGTAAATTATATATTTTTTATATATTATATTTATTTTATCATAATTCTTTATGCTTTTTTCAATTGTATTTCTATAACTTATTACCATTTTTTCATTAGTAATATATTTATTATGAATATCCTTTTTCATCAGGAAATACTCTTTCACCATGTTATTCTTTCTAAGCTTGTACATATATATACCATCCAATATACGTGTTGATATCCATAACATAATTTTTGTAGAAATTGCTTTATTCTCTCTAATATGAACTTTTGCCCATTCTTTCTTAGAGGTTACATATATTCCAATTCCCTCATCAATTAATATAGAAATTGCACTACGCCTGTTATCTTTTATAATTTTAGTCAAGATATCATACGCTGGCCTGTTTGGACTTAATACATAAATTCTGTTTGTATTCTTAGATTTCTTCAAAAAACAAAATGTCAAAAATACTTCTGTCTGTAATTTAATTTTTTGCTTAATATTTATATTATGCTTAAAATAATAAACATCACATTCCAGATTATCTAAATAACTTTCATCTACAAGATAACCTGATGTAGCATGACTATTTATTAAAACAACACCTTTAAGTTGTCGTCCATCTTCAATCTCTAATCTGTTAATAGTTGCTTTAAGAGAATTTACATGCCATGGTGTACAGACAGAAGCAATATAATCTATGTTTTTATCACTTACTATATTTGCAATTTCTTTTAAAGTTATCTCCATTTTCCTAAAACTCAATCTCTTTCAAATATCTTGCTAACGCATCCTGCCATGTTGGTAAAGGCTTGAATCCATTTTCTACAAGCTTACTCTTATCTAAGCGGCTGTTAAATGGTCTTGCTGCCTTTGATACACCATATTCTGCTGTAGTTACAGGAACGACCTTAGTTGTGTAACCTGCCTGTTTATAGATTTCGCAAGTAAAATCATACCATGAAATATATCCGCCCTCGTTTGTTGCATGATAGTATCCATATTTATCTGTCTGAATCATATCCACTAAAAGTCTTGCAAGGTCATATGTGTATGTTGGTGTACCAACCTGGTCACTTACTACTGTTACTGTATCATGAGTTTTTCCAACATTTAACATAGTCTTGATGAAGTTCTTACCATTTACACCAAATACCCATGCAATTCTTACGATAAAATATTTATCAAGTGTTTCGCTGACTGCTAATTCACCCTCTAATTTTGTCTGTCCATATACATTAAGAGGCTTGTAATCCTTGCAATCAGGCTGCCATGGTGTTTCGCCCTGACCATTAAATACATAATCGGTGCTGATATACATCATCTTTATATCAAGTTCTTTACATACATCTGCGATGTTCTTAGTTCCGCCTGCATTAATTTTACGGCAGATTTCTTCATTATCTTCTGCGGCATCAACTGCTGTGTATGCAGCACAATGAATTACACCATCAACCTTTGATTCTGTAATAACTTTCTTTACTGCTGCTGCATCTGTGATATCCATTTCTTCGATATCTACACCAACTGCTTCGATATTATTCTTCTTTAATTCATTTACAACATCAAATCCTAACTGACCTTTTACACCTGTTACTAAAATTCTCATTTTAATCTCCATTCTGAAGCGCTGTTTTTAGTTTTATTTTTAGATTTTCAAGAATATCAATTATCTGTCACGCTTCCATTCAGATAACCATATACCTGTACCAAAATGTCATATTTAATAAATATTCTGCTCTTTGCAGCATATTAATATATTATCAAAATACTTATAATAATTCAATAAACTCTTACTCATATAACGCCACTCTAATCAGCCTTAACCATAACACGTATACTTTTAATTCCAAGTGCAATAGCTGCTAACACATTATATTCTCCACTGTATATAGATACTTTTTCATCATCAAGTGTCTTTTTATCTATAACTACCGGCTCATCAAAATCTTTATTCTTCACTAAATATGCTATCTTCTCTCTTATTCTGTCCTGGTCAGGCTTTGCAATACTCAGTTTGATTTCATCTATATCTATTACAGGCTGAATTGTGTAATCTCTGATAATTTCGTCAACCCACTGATCTCTGCTTTTAACATTAGCCATTCTTACATAAGCACTTTCAACGCCGAGCATCACAAGAGCATTATATCCAACAATCCCAGACACTACCGCATATTTTCCATATCCCATAGGTCTTACCACAATCGTATTTCTATGATAGTTCATAAATTTCATTTCTCTATCTTTATCATCGCCTATATCTTTAATCTGTTTTTCAAGCGAATCCAGAATATTTTTATCAAGATTCTTGTGAATTTCCTCTACAACTTCTATATCACTCATACGAATCTTTATGAGTCTCTTATTCTTTCTCTTCCATGCATTTGTGTATGTTTTAAAAAATCTCATCTTTTTCCTCCACATTGTGTTGTTATAAATTATTGTTATTAAACATCGGTTCACAAATTCTAACCCGGTGCATTATAATAAATTTCCAAACGACGAGAAACTTACTGCATATGCTTCTATCATTTGTAAAATACACATAATTCACTTAATTAATGTTACTACGCACAAATAACAGATTAAAAAATCATTTATCTATGATTTTTCAATCTGGCTTAATAATTACTTTCTTTTTATTATATTCAAATATCGCAATGTCATTTGTATATATCTTCGATATCTGTTAATTTAAGTGTATATCTCATTTTAACGGACTTTCACATATTTTTCAATATCATATTATATTTTATTTACACTTTTTCCTTATTGTATTTTCTCCAATTCTTTTTCATCTTTTTTACGTCTTCGCAAATTTCTAAAAAAATCTGACAGCATTTCACTACATTCCTCCTGCAAAATGCCCGACTCAATTTCCACCTGGTGATTAAATTCTTTGACCTGTAACAAATTAATAACCGAACCTGCACTTCCCGCCTTAGGATTCATACTTCCGATATATACTTTTTTAATTCTTGACTGGACAATAGCACCTGCACACATCTGGCATGGTTCAAGCGTGACATACATTTCACAATCATCTAACCTCCAGTCTCCGAGTCTCTTACTCGCCTTCTTTATAGCATTCAGTTCCGCATGTGACAATGTATTTTTATCAATGTTACGCCGGTTGTATCCCCTTGCAATTATTTTGCCCTGATATACAATCACACAGCCAATAGGTACTTCATCTATATTTTCCGCCTTTTTTGCCTGCTTAATTGCCGCCTTCATATACCGTTCTTCTGTCGTCATTATTAATCCTCACTTATTCATTAACTTTATCTGTTATGAATATCCATTTTCTGAATATGTATTTATGTTAACTACTTACTCGTTAACTTTATCTGTTACCTTTTTATTTATATTACCTGAAATAATATCAAAATCGCTTTTAACTGACCAAATAATTTTTAACATTCCATTTCTTTTTGTTACAATATCCTTCGATATATTACGATAATGTAAAATTTTTGTATTAATTTGTCGTATTACTTGCATATTTTATTATAATATTTTTTAATATATTTAGCTAGTAAATAAACAATAATATTAGCATATATTATGTATATATCAACATTTATTAACATATATTGTGTTTATATTATTCTATTTACTATATGTCTCTTTACTTGACAACTAAATTATTAAGGTAGGTATGAATATGCGTAGGTTAAAAACTTCTATAAAGTTAATATTAATTCTTCTGACAATAACAATTTTTTCTGTATTATCGATAACATTATATAGTCATCTATGTGTAAAATCAGACAGAAGTATCAATGCAAATGCTACCATCTCTGATAGTTCTAATTCTACTATACCAGATGGTTCTGATAACTCTGATAACTCAAATAATCCTGATGACTCTGATTCGCCTAAACAGATATCTACAGCCTTGGAATGTAAAACTTTATTCAAAATAGATAACCTTCATAATGGCGATGTTAAATTCTATGATAACAAATATATTGTCGGCAACGATAACGGAACTCTTGGCATCTTTGATTTTAACGGTCAAAGAGTTCGTAAATATGATGACATTAAATTAAACTGGCTAAGTGTCGAAGGCACAGATAATATCATCATATATGCAAATTCTAATAAAGAAGTCGGGATACTTAAGCTTGATGACTCACTAAATATCATCTTGAATGAAATTATAATGAGAAATGATAAAATGACAATAGACCCTACAATCCTAAAAATTAATGATACATATTTTATTACCGTTACAACCATCAATGGTACTATAAATAATTCAAATCCAGATAAAGATAATGGCATCTATTCCGTTGACTTATATAAGTCAAAAGATTTACTTAACTGGACACATATAGACACAATTATTAGAGATAACCACAATATAGAGGACCTTGTAGCCATGAATGTCAATGGTACTTATTATATATTCTTTGAACGCGAAATCGTAGATAAAGGTAATTCCTCATTGGAGGTTATTTTTTCCAATAATAAGGGTACTAAATGGAGTTCTCCAAAAATTCTTTGCAAGGCTGAAGCCGACAACGAGTTAGGCAATATTATCTTCTATAAGAACAAATTTATTCTTTATTACAGTAGCGACTACCTTAATAAAGGAACTTCTTATGAGGGTGCTTCAATTTTTGTAAAATATTTTGATAAAAACTTTGAAAATGCATCTTCTCCTAAAGTGTATAAGGAATTTTCAAGCACATTGCTATTTGATGTTCTCAAATCAGATGATTCCTTATACTTCGTTTATAACGAACATTATATGACACAGTCGAATATGGTTCTGGCACAGATTTCACCAATTGTGCCAGAATAAGAATATATCATACTTCAATACAAATACTAATAACTCATACTTTGCACATACATATTGTAACCTATATTCATCTGTTAAAGTAAATTTGATTCTATTATATATGTGCAAAATTTGAATTAATAATCATAATTTACAATCGGACTTCCTATATACACATATGTTATATTCTCCTGTTCATCATACGAAAATGCAACATTTATATTTATCTTCTCGCTGCCTATTGCAACATAATCCTGTAGAATTTCCGTATATCCATATACATTCATATGCTCATCATTTTGTCCATTAAATATTTTTTTTGCCTGAAAACTCTTAAGTATACCTTTTGCAATTTTATTCTCCTGCTCTTTATCTATTTCACCGTATATTTTCCCTTTTATAACCATATAAATGTTTCGCGAACGAATACTTGTGGTTACTTCTTCATCTTTATTTATATTTTCGTCAACATTGGATTCTTCTCTGCATATCTCTTTCATAGTCTTTTCTATCAGCTTTTTATAATAATATCCGCTTTCTAATGAATCTTTTATATCTAATGATACCGATAAATAATTTCTCTGTGCTATAACATTCTGGCTTTCCTGATATTCCGTAGTAATAAGTTCAAGCTCAAGTTCGGAGCTTTTACCATCTTTCTTCATCACCGCTACAGTTCCCGTATCAGTTCTATATTTATCATAATAATATTCTGAATTTACTCCTAATCTTTCTGCTATCTTGTCTATTAATTCAAGACTTCCCGACTCTCCATAATATTTTTCTCCCAGATAATAATAGCCCTCTATTTCACAATCTGCTTTATGGATATTATTGTTCTGAAAGACTTTTTCTAATGAATTTTCTGCGATAACATTGGCACTTACAGACTTTTCCGGTACTAATTTACCATAAGCAAACTGCACTAATAATACAGTAATTCCTATTCCTAATAAATATATAAATTTTTTCATCAAAAAACTCCCTTACTTAAATACTTTATAAAAGTATCGTCAATAAAGGGAGTTTTTAATCAATTAATTAAAATGTATGAGTAAAATACTATAAACAAGATATGCTATAGATTATCTGTATACACCTATATTTTTACCTATATTTGCCTGTATTTATCTGTATTTTCACTCTACAAGTCTTTAATTTATTTTAATGCTTCAATTCTTGCAAGCGAACGTCTGAGAGCTGCTTCGGCACGATCTATATTAACGCCTTCGCCGCCTTCTTTTATACGTCTTTCTGCTCTGATTCTGGCTTCTTCAGCTCGGTTGGCGTCGATTTCATCCGGCCACTCTGCCACTTCTGCCATTACAGTTATCTTGTCCTGCAATATTTCCACAAATCCTGCGTGTACTACAGCTTTCTTAGGTTCATCATTGTCATTTTCATATATTTTGACAATACCCGGTGCAAGGATACATGTAAGTGGTATATGGTCTTTGTATACACCAATGTTACCCTCACTTGTAGTCATTTCCACAAACCAGGCTTTACCCTCGTAAAACTGTCTGTCAGGCGTAATAATCTCTAGTTCAAAAAATTTTTCTTCCATAGATTCTATTCCTTTCTCTTACTGAAAGATTACTTCTGAGCTCTTGCAACTACATCATCGATGCTTCCTGCATTTAAGAAGTAACTTTCCGGAATATCATCATGTTTGCCCTCGAGAATTTCTTTGAAACTTCTGATAGTTTCACTAAGTGGTACATATTTACCCTCTACACCTGTAAACTGTACTGCAACGTTAAATGGCTGTGAAAGGAATTTCTGAACCTTTCTTGCTCTGGCAACTACGAGCTTATCCTCTTCTGATAATTCGTCCATACCAAGAATTGCGATAATATCCTGTAACTCTTTGTATTTCTGAAGAATTTCCTGTACGCCTCTGGCTACTTTATAATGTTCCTCACCTACAACCTTTGGATCAAGTATTCTTGATGTTGACTCAAGAGGATCTACAGCAGGATAAATACCTAATTCTACGATAGAACGTGATAATACTGTTGTAGCATCCAAATGTGCAAATGTTGTAGCAGGCGCAGGGTCAGTTAAGTCATCTGCCGGTACATAAACCGCCTGAACGGAAGTGATAGAACCATTCTTTGTAGATGTGATTCTCTCCTGTAAAGCACCCATTTCTGTCTGAAGTGTTGGCTGGTAACCAACGGCTGAAGGCATACGTCCAAGTAAAGCCGAAACCTCTGAACCTGCCTGAGTGAAACGGAAAATGTTATCAATGAATAATAACACATCTTTACCACCCTGGTCTCTGAAGTATTCTGCCATAGTAAGACCTGTAAGACCTACTCTCATTCTTGCTCCAGGTGGCTCGTTCATCTGACCGAATACCATCGTTGTCTTATTGATAACGCCTGATTCTTTCATTTCATAATAGAGGTCGTTACCCTCTCTTGTTCTTTCACCAACACCGGTAAATACTGAGTATCCACCATGTTCTGTTGCAATGTTTCTGATTAATTCCTGAATTAATACAGTTTTACCAACACCTGCACCACCGAACAGACCTATTTTACCACCCTTCTGATAAGGGCAAAGTAAATCGACAACCTTGATACCTGTCTCAAGTATCTCAGTTTCTGTTGACTGCTCTGCAAATGCCGGTGCTTTTCTATGGATTGGAAGATATTCCACACCCTCAGGTGCATCAATATTATCTATAGGATTACCAAGTACATTGAACATTCTTCCCAATGTATTCTCACCTACAGGAACTGATATTGGTGCGCCTGTAGCAACGGCTTCCATTCCTCTGACAAGTCCATCAGTTGAACCCATAGCGATACATCTTACTGTATCATCACCAAGATGCTGTGCTACTTCCACAACAAGTCTTCCATTATTAGTCTCTATGTTAATAGCATCATATATTTCCGGAAGATTACCGGCACTGAATTTGATATCAAGTACGGCACCGATAATTTGAGTGATTTTACCTATGCATTCTTTACCTGCATTATTCTCTGCCATTCTCTCACTCCTTACTTCATTTTTATTCAGGTTCCTGTAAACAACCATAAACAATATTTTATATTGCTTACCGTAAAGTTTACAATGACCTGTTATTCTTATTATATTAACTGATGGCTTCCGCACCAGCTATAATTTCTGTTAATTCCTGTGTAATCGAACTCTGTCTTGCTCTGTTATACATTAACGATAAATCTGCAATAATATCATCTGCGTTACTTGTTGCAGAATCCATTGCAGCCATTCTTGCACCATTTTCACTGGCTACAGCCTCGATTAGCGCACCATAAATCAAACTGCTTACATACTTTGGTATAATCATATCAAGAGCTTCTTCATCATTTGGCTCATAATTCATCAAAGTAAGCTTGTCCTCTTTAGGAACATCTGCTTCCTCTGCTGAAACAGGCAGAACCTTAAGCATTGTAGGTATATGGCTTACTGTATTCTTAAATGTAGTATATGCAATGTATACCTCTCCGAATTCACCATTCTCAAATGCTTCTAATACCTTTTCGCCAATTTCCATAGCATCTCTGTACATTGGCTCATTTACCACTTCTGAGAAGTCATCTTTAATTTCATAACCGCTTCTTGCAAGATTCTCTCTGCCTTTTTTACCTATTACATAAGTCACTACCTTGTCTGCTGAAAAATCTTCATTCTTAGTAAGTAGCTTTGTAACATTACTGTTATATCCTCCGGCAAGTCCTCTGTTAGCCGTTATAACTATAACTGCTTTCTTCTTGCTCTCACCTGCACGTAAATATTTATGGTTAATATTTCCCGAACGTGCAAGCATAGAAGTTACGCTTTCATACATATGATTAAAATATGGTTTTGCTTTCTCTGCGCGAACTCTTGCTTTCTGCAATTTTACAGTGGCAACCAGCTTCATGGCTTTAGTAATCTGTTCAGTACTCTGAATACTTGTTTTACGTCTTTGAATATCTCTCATTGACGCCATGATTTACACCACCTTTCCTAAGGTACGGCATCTATTTTGCTGCCTTACACTCTGTAATTGCCTTAACAAGCTTCTCTTCAATCTCTGCTGATAATTCTTTTGTCTCCTTAATACTCTCAGGTATCTCAGGATATTTTGTGCTGATATATTCGAATAATTCCTTTTCGAAATCAAGAATTTCATCTACAGGAATATCTAATAAATATTTCTTAGTTGCAGCATATATAATAATTACCTGATATTCAACAGGCATTGTATTATACTGATCCTGCTTTAACATCTCTTTAATTCTTTCACCCTGTGCTAACTTCTCTTTAGTATCAGCATCAAGTTCTGAACCAAACTGTGAGAATGCTGCTAACTCTCTATACTGTGCTAATTCCACACGAATAGGAGCAGCTAATTTCTTAATAGCTTTAATCTGTGCAGCACCACCAACTCGTGATACTGAAAGACCTGCATTTACGGCTGGTCTGAAACCTGCATTAAACATCTCTGTTTCAAGGTAAATCTGTCCATCTGTTATCGAAATAACATTTGTAGGAATATATGCTGATACGTCGCCTGCCTGAGTCTCGATAATAGGAAGTGCTGTTAATGAGCCTCCTCCTAATTCATCTGAAAGTCTGGCTGCACGTTCAAGTAATCTTGAATGTAAGTAGAATACATCACCAGGATATGCCTCACGGCCTGGTGGTCTACGAAGTAATAATGAAAGTGTACGGTATGCTGTAGCATGTTTGCTCAAGTCATCATATACTACTAATACGTCCTCTCCGTTTTCCATCCACTCCTCACCAATTGCACAACCTGAATAAGGTGCAATATACTGTAATGGAGCGAGGTCACTTGCTGTAGATACAACAATTGTTGTATATGCCATTGCACCATATTCTTCTAATGTTTTAACAATTGATGCAACTGTTGATGCTTTCTGTCCGATAGCAACATATATACATTTAACATTCTGGTCTTTCTGATTAATGATTGTATCAATCGCAATCGCTGTTTTACCAGTCTGACGGTCACCAATGATAAGCTCACGCTGTCCTCTTCCGATAGGAACCATCGCATCAATAGCTTTAATACCTGTCTGAAGTGGTGTGTCAACAGATTTTCTTGAAATAACACCAGATGCTACTCTTTCAATCTGTCTGTACTTATCTGTATGGATTGGTCCTTTGCCATCTATTGGCTGTCCAAGCGCATTAACAACACGACCTAACATTGCATCACCAACCGGTACTTCTACAACTCGGCCTGTTGATTTAACAGTATCGCCTTCATTTATGTTCTTCTGATTGCCAAGTAATACGGCACCTACGTTATCTTCTTCAAGATTCAATACCTTACCATATACTTCACCTGGAAATTCAAGAAGTTCACCCTGCATAGCCTTTTCAAGGCCATGTATACGAGCAATTCCGTCAGCTACCTGGATTACTGTACCGATGTTAGAAACATCAAGTTCAGCGGAATATTTTTGTATCTGCTCTTTAATAACAGAACTGATTTCTTCCGGTTTCAAATTCATGGAGCTAACCCACCTTCTTTCTAGCATAATATATTACTTATAAACATTATAAATATGATTCTTCATACTTTATATAAACAGATAATTATTACACTGTATTTTCAATAAAATATATTTAATATTATATTTAAGTTTTGATTCAATTAGACAAGCTGGATCTTATATAAATCCTTTGATAACTCATTAAGTTTTAACTTTATGCTGTTATCCACTACCCTGTCACCGATTCTGATAATTATGCCGCCGATAATATCCTTATCTACTACATAATTCATCTCAAATGATTCATACTTAGTCGTTGCAAGTAACTTATTCTCAACCATCTTCTTCTGGTCATCAGTCATCTCTACTGCCGTAGTTACATATGCAACACCAATTTTCTTATATTCTTTAACTAAAGCGATAAAATAATCAAGAATTTCGAGAATACTGTTTTGTCTTTCTTTCTTAATTACAAGAACTAGAAAGCCAACCATATCCTTTGATACCCGGTCCGTAAATATATTTTCGATTATGGATATCTTCTCTTCCTTATCTATCTTAGGGTGATTCAGTAGTTTTATAAGCTCACTGTTAGTAAGAAACACTTCCCTGATTACTTTAGATTCTTCAAATAATGAATCTAATCTATCTTCTTCGAGAGCCAGTTCAAACAATGCATCACCGTATGTCTTAGATACTAGCTTAGCCATGTTTCCTCACCTATCTCTTTCAATGTTTCCTCAATGAGTGTATCCTGTGTCTTTTCGTCCACAGATACTGCTACTACCTTGCCTGCCATAAGAGTTGCAACAGAAATGATTTCTTTCTTAATGTCATCAGCAGCTTTCTGTTTCTCTAACTCTGCTTCTTTCTTAGCATGAGCAATAATTCTTGCTGCTTCTTCCTTAGCTTCATTCACTATTCTCTCTTCACTCTTAAGAGCTTTTCTTCTGGCTTCACTTAAAATAGCTTCTGCATCTTTTTCAATATTCTTAATCTTTTCATCATACTCTTTCTTAGACTCTTCGGCTGACTTTCTATCAGCTTCAGCCTGTTCTCTCTCGTTTGAGATTCTGTCCTGACGTTTCTTAAGAAGTTCTCTTACAGGATTAAATAAGAAATATGATAATGCCGTAAAAAGTACGAGCATTGTTACTGCAAGTACGAAACAGTCAAATATTGTCTGTGAATCTAATCCAAATAGTCTTTCACCAAACAAGGTTTCGCCTCCTTTCTGAGAATTATTACATTTTTAAAATTATTATTAATTCCAAATCGGCTTAACCTTATTTGAAAGGCTTAACAAACATTAATATGATTGCAACAACGAATCCGTAAAGACCAGTTGTTTCTGCAACTGCCTGTCCCAAAAGCATGGTAGATGTAATATCTGATTTAGCTCCCGGATTACGACCAACTGCTGCGGCTGCCTGTCCTGCTGCATATCCCTGTCCAATACCAGGTCCAATACCTGCTATCATTGCAATTCCTGCACCAACGGCTGACATTGCGTTAATAAAATCCTGTCCTGTAACTTGATTCATAAATTTCCTCCTATCTGTCTGTCATGCAGACTCTTAAATCTTTTTAGTTTTAGTCGGCTATTTTGTCATTAATATATACCATAGTCAGCATACTTATTACATATGCCTGTATACAGCCAGAGAAAATATCAAAATAGATGTGTAGTATCGCTGGCCAGCCAAATGTGTATGGCTTAAGCAAACCATAAATCAGTCCCATAAGAACTGTTCCTGACATTACGTTTCCGAACAAACGAACTGAAAGCGATAAAGGCACCGCTATTTCACCGATTAAGTTAATCGGGAATAAAATCGGATTCGGTTTAAACAAATCAGTAAAGTGTTTAGATTTGTTTTTCTTAATACCATTGTAATGGATTAAAACAAACGTAATAAGACCTAACGGTAATGTAATACCATAATCGGCAGTAGGTGGTCTAAGTCCAACCAGACCTGATATATTGCATAAAAGTACAAATAAGAACAATGTACCAATGTAATTGACAAAACGTTTAGCATTTGTCCCCATGACACCCTTAACCATATTGTCTATGGTTTCAACTATCATTTCTGCAATATTCTGAAGTGTTCCTGGCGTATCACTTGCTTCTGCAGCTTTAATCTTACGATTAACCACAATTGCAAATACGATTAATATCAAGGCTATGATGACCAGACAAATATGTGTACTGGTTATATATACAGTAGAGCCACCGATTTTAACTTCTTTAAAAAGTTTAATCATAAAACTTCCACTGCTCTCATCGTCAGCACTTGCTGCCAGCAATGTTCCACCGACTCCTGACGGTACCATATTACCTACGGCACTCAGAATTCCGTTTACCACATTCTCACCTTCCTTTTTCTGTAGATTTTCTAGCTAAAACTTTATGAGTAAGCGGCTGTAAATAAGCCGATACTTTCAATGCCATTACGCCAAAAAGTGCTGCCACAATATCACCCACATGGGTTATACCTATAGCAATAAGCGCTATAAAACATAATATCATTCTTACGGCTGTCGTCTTTTTGACATGTCTGTCTGCTCCTCTTTCATTAAAACTCATAGCCTGCTCAATAGCTATTGTCATATGAACTGTCATTAGTACTGATATGACAACTCCGAGTATGAAACCAACGGAAACATTCAGCTTTCTGTCTGCAAATATTAGAATTAATATCTGCCCTAATATATAGTAAATCACATTACCTATAATCAGTTCAATACCGGTTCGGTTAATGCGAAAACTTCCAATTCTGCTTTCAGACACATCAATATCTGTATTATCATTATCTGTATTCTGTATCTGATTTCTTTTTAGTTTCTTAAGCTTTTTATCTGTATTCTGCTTCTTATTCATATTCTGTATTTTATCGGTCTTTTTCATTTCTACCGTTGTCTGTGTCTTTGTGTTCTGTAAATTGTCTTCCATCATTCCACTCCCTTAACACATCATTTACCATTTCCTGCTCTTCTTTAACAGACTTCTCTCCCTCTGATTTACCTATGGCTTTCTTAGCAAGATGGTATGTATTTCTGCATCCCGCCATAACGCCTAATATAATACATGGCAATGTCAGTGGTATACTGAATTTCTTCTCTAGATATATACCCAGTGCCATTAACATAAATATAGGAACTAACATACTTATCCCTAATTGGGATATTAAGGCAAAATTAGTATAAACATCTTTCTCTAATTTATTCTTCTTTATAGGAATCGAACCTCCATTCCTTATAGATCAATACTGACTTTTCTACCTGTTTTGTCATATTTGTGAAACTTAACACCCGCTGAAGATAGCATTCTCTTTGAGGCATATACAGACGGTGTATCCGCATATTTATCGCAGTCATATACTAATTCCTTTATTCCTGACTGAATAATTGCTTTTGCACATTCATTACATGGAAATAAAGTAACATACATCTTAGCTCCCTCAAGACTTCCTCCACGATAGTTAAGAATTGCATTTAATTCACTATGCGTTGTATAAAGATATTTACTGTCTATCTCTTCACCTGTCTTGCCCCATGGAAATTCATCATCTGAGCAGCCACTTGGGAAGCCGTTATATCCCATAGATAAAATCTTATTCTCAGGACTTACTATACACGCTCCTACCTGTGTATTCGGATCTTTTGATCTCATGGAAGCTAAATATGCCACTCCCATAAAATATTCGTCCCAGCTTATATAATCTTCTCTTTTATCACTCATAGTAAACCTCATTTCTGAATGACTTATTGTAAAGAGACCGTCAGAAATCTGCGAATTCAATTTCTAACCTGCCATAAAATCTTTATTCTATCATTCCAATTCTTCTTATATGTCTCTCATCATTAGAAAATTCTGTATCTAAAAATGTATCAACTATCTTAAGTGCAAGTCCAGGACCTACAACTCTTCCGCCTAATGCCAGAATATTTGCATTATTATGAAGTCTTGTTGCCTCAGCCATAAAACAATCAGTACAAAGTGCAGCTCTGATGCCTTTTACCTTATTAGCAGCAATTGATATTCCAATTCCTGTTCCACAGATAAGTATTCCCTTTTCACACTCTCCTGAAGCTACAACATTTGCAACTTTCTTCGCATATACAGGATAATCAACTGATTCTAAACTGTCACATCCATAATCTTTGAATTCTATTCCTCTTTCCTGCAAATGCTTGATTATCTCCTGTTTTAATTCATATCCACCATGGTCACAACCTAATGCTATCATAATCTTTCCTTTATCGCCTGTGCGATTCCTTTCTCTTTATTCATCTTGTTCTATCTTATCTTTTACAATTGTAATCAATTTTTCTAAATACTCAAACTGACTTCCGTATTCGGCCAGTTCTCCGCCATATGCAGCCTCGACATCTATTGCCTCACCTGCAAATTCCCTTATGGAATAAACATTAACTGCATTTTCAAATTCGTCATATACTTTTTTCTTAAGTAAATCTGTCATTACCAATACAAGAATATCATCTCCGAAATCGTCCATTGTAAGCTGCTTAGACTTCTCATCTTCAATTGATATTCCTTTACTCTTAGCTATAGCTACTGCTTTAGGATTAACCGGTTCTTCAAATAACGCAACTAAACCTCTTGATTCAATCTGCAGTTCTTCATTCGTATTAATATTTCTATATATGGCTTTCGCTAAAATGCTTCTACAAGTTCCCCCGGTACTTACAAAAACTACTTTTCGGTATCTGTTCATAATATCAAACCTTTCATTCTATTAATGCTATTAATGCTATTAACATCTAGATAACAGTTTCAACCTGATATCCTGCAGCTTTTAATAGTCTGTTCATTATTGCCTGTCCCAGTTCTTCACTTCTAAATGTTTCGCCTAATATATAATCAACTTGTTTATCATCAAATTCTCTTAAAACTTTATACAAATTTTTAGAAATACTTATCTCATTATTACGGCTACCTATCGATATCACTTCTCCATATTTATATCTGTCCTTTGATTCAGTGCTGGATATTATACCGACTTTATAACCTTTCTTAATATAAGCTTCTGCTAATTCATTTATTCTGTCTGCGACTTTATCTATATCACCATCAAACATTGTAAAATCTGCCTTAGGTGCATAATGTTTATATTTCATTCCCGGAGCTTTAGGTTTCAAATCAGGACTTACCGGTCCAAGGATAGCTTTATCAATAGTAACTTCTCCGACTACTTCTTCAAGCATCTTCTTATTAATATATCCCGGACGTAATATCATCGGAATATCACCTGTTACATCAACAATCGTTGATTCTATTCCTATTCCAACCTCGCCACCATCTATAACCATTGATATCTTACCATTCAAATCATCCATTACGTGCTTAGCCGTTGTAGGACTTGGTCTGCCCGATGTATTCGCACTCGGTGCTGCAATGGCTACATTTGATTCTTCAATAAGTGTAAGTGCTACTTTATGATTCGGCATTCTTATCGCTACTGTATCTAATCCACCGGTTGTTCCATATGGTACAACATCACTTTTATTAAAAATTATAGTTAACGGACCAGGCCAGAATGCTTTCATAAGCTTTCTTGCTGATTCAGGAATTTCTTTAACCAGAGGTAATATCTGCTGTTCATTTGCCACATGTACTATTAACGGATTATCAGATGGTCTGCCCTTTGCTGCATATATTTTCTTCGATGCCATCTCATCAAGTGCATCTGCTCCCAATCCGTATACTGTCTCTGTTGGAAATGCTACCATATCTCCAGCATGCAAAATATCTGAGGCTTCTTTAATTACCTCCATATCGATGTTATCAACATCAACTTTTCTAAGTATTGTGTCCATTTCTGCCTCCATGCCTGAGCTTAATTCTGTGCTTCATTATACCACTTTTACATATAAATTAAAACTAAATATTTGATAAATATTCTATTACAGCTTTATTAATTGCAGCCGCTATTTTATCCTGGTAGAATTCATCTGCAAGCTCTGTTGCCTCTTCCCAATTAGACAGAAAACCACATTCTACAATGACTGCCGGGCACTCCACTTTGCGAAGCATATAATAACTGCTGTTTTCCTTTGCCATTCGTTTATTCTTCCCATCTACATCACTTTTTATTATTCCCTGTAATAATTCTGCGAATTTCTTACCATCTTCTGATTTAGAGTAATAAAAGACCTGTGCACCCTTGACATCTTTAGATTCATAGCTGTTTTGATGTATGCTGACACAAAGATTTGCATTAGCAGTATTTACTATCTCCACACGTTTTCGCATATCTGCTGACTTCTTACTTGATACCTCATTCCCCTCATCCCCACACATACTTACATCTTCAATTCTTGTCATAACAACTTTAATATTATTATCTTCGAGATGCTTCTTAAGTTTTAATGCTATTTCTAAATTAATATCTTTCTCAAGTCTTCCGGTTATACCAATTTTACCCGGATCATAGCCACCATGCCCCGCATCTATTACTACTGTATATTTAGGTTCATGCTTATCTGACTTCCCGGTTTTCTTTGATACAGTAATACTGCCCGCATTAACATTTATCATCAATGATGCGCATGTTATGATAATCAACATTCCATAGCCCATTGCTTTTTCTAACTTATTCTTTAGCATATACAAATATCCCCTCACATATCACTCAATAAATATGTATTTGCAAAGAAGAATTACAAGGCATATATTACCTATAATCTTATACTTCACAATACTTCACTTAATAAATAATATGCAAAGGGACATTCTATTAATTCGTATATTTAATTATCGTGTTCCATAATTCATTATTCTCAAGACCTATTCGCCATTCAGCAACGCCTGCAAGTTCATATGTTCCGATTAGTTTTAATTTCTCTTCTATTGATTTCGCATCTTCTAACCATATACGGACTGTATTATCTCCTGATGGATATTCTCCGTAATATTGTCCGACATTGTCAACCCATACAGGTGTAATACCATTGTTAGTCAATGTAGTCATCGCCGTTGTCATATCTACCGATGCACAGCTTACAACATTACCAGATGCATCTTCTTCCCATATTCTTGTGTAGAACGGAACTGCAAGTACCACTTTTGTCGATGAAACTTTTGATACCATATTTTCAATTCCTTCAGTTACCCATGGAAGAGAGGCTACCGAACCTGCTCCTGAATCAACACCCCAATGCTCGTCATATCCCATCATTACTACATAATCAACAGTTTTACCCTGCTCTTCAATATTATAATAGCTGTTTGATGCCTCAGGAACTTTATCATCTACCGACAGAACAATTCCATTTATTCTGCATTTCACAGATAATTCTCTTAAGAACTGGATATAGTCATCTGCATTTTCTTTAGCTATATATTCAAAATCCACATTAATTCCATCTATTCCATACTCAATAGCCGAAGCAATTAACTGGTTAATTATCTTCTCTCTCTTTGATGTATAGCTAAATATCTGTTTATTATCAGAATCAGCTGACTGATCATCTACAACAGCCCATACCTCTAATCCGACCATATGCGCTCTTGTTACGTAATTAGCATCTGCAAGCGATGTCATATTGCCCTCATTATCTGATAATCTAAACCATGTAGGTGCAATAACATTTAATCCCTTAGCAGGAGTAACTAAATCCATCAACTGATTATTAGATGCCTGTGCAGTAACCATATGCCAAGCCAAATTAATTGTAAAATCTTTCTGGATATTAGTGTATTCAGGCTCAACATAATCATTTTGCAATGTCTTTGTTGTCTGTTTTCCTAATGAATCTGTCTTAACATATCCAAAGAAACCATCTTCTGTGATTACCTCTGACCATGTTTTTCCTTTATCTAATATTACTACTTCTGTTGCTGTCTTACAATTGTATAAGATATCTGACTTAATGCTCTTATCAAGTCTTATCTTTGTATCTTTCTTAAGAGTAGCTATATTTTCTTCTGTTCCCCATCCGTTTGTTATACATACTCTGTTAGGAGATTCGTATAATGTATATTCTATATTCGAATAGTTCTTCACAAAATCTAATGCAACATATACTTTTGAACCCTCTGTTTTAACAATGGTATATTCTGCTGTCTTCTTAGCCTTGGTAACATAATATTCCTGACTTCCCACGCTCGCCTTAACAATATCTGTAGGTGTTGTATAAATAAGAATATTCTCATTATTGTCCCAATAAAATCTATTATTAAGTGAATTCTTTACAAATTCATAATCCACATATAATTCTCCATTATCTATAAAAGCTCTGTTTGAAACTAACTCATTCTGTAATAAGATAGCAACCTGGTTATCTGCCGCCTTTGTTGCTCCCTCAAAGCTTATCTTATCACCATCCTCAGTATAACCATCATATAATCTATATAATTTGTATAAATCTTCCTCTGAAGCATGCTTCTTAGAAGGTGTTCGTTTATCTATTATATTTCCTACTACTAATACAACTATCGAAATAATTATAATCGCCGCCACAAAAAAAACAGGTACTGACTTTTTCTTCAAAATACTTTCCTCCTTATTTTCTCTATATGAAAATGTCTATTTGTGGTGTATTATAACACTTTTTATCATCTACGTCATCTGTTTTCTCTTTTATATTGTTACGGCATATAACTAATGAATGTATTTTACATCATTTTATTATATGCCATAACTTTACATAATTAATTACATTCTTTATCTCAAATAACATTTATTGACATTCTATTAATCTCTCTGACATGCAATTAACTATTCTCGTGATATATTATTTTATAATGATCCCAGGGGTAGAAACATAAAAACTACGATGTGTGTTCACAATAGTATGTTTTCTACGACACGAACCTGTTCATATTTGTTTCTAATACGACTCTTTTATTCGCCGTTTCACTATTGAATACTTCTTCTATTAAGTTAGGATCCCAACTACCTAATTCAATAACACTTGCATTTACAGGATAATCTGATTTAGCTGTTTCCTGATAGTCTTTCACATATAAAACCGCATATATTTTTGTTCCCTGATAAACATTTTTATCAACTTCGGCACTAGCCATCTTGAGAATTTCTTCCTCATTAACATTTATGAGTATATTATCCTCAATTCTTTTAACGATTTTCTTATGTCCTGCTATAACATAATCTTCTCCATCAGGAAATGTAATTCTTATATCCACAATACTTCCTTCAAGAATATCCTGATGTAATTCAACATCCGAATAAATATGAAGTCTTATATCATTGGCTACCTTATCCTGCTTATGCACCATACTTAAATCCATTATTGTTCCTTTACTGACATCAATTTTTAATTCTTTATTTAACAAATCATTCCTAGATGCCAGACCTATTAAATTATTTTCTCCATATAAGTTTAATTCAACTAAATCTGCTTCTGTTATCAAGTCTCCCTTTTTCTTATCTGCATTAAGTGAATAAGCTTTAATATTAGTATAACCTTTTTGCTCATTCCTGATTTTTACCAGCTCTCTCCTGCAGTTGTTATAGTTAATTACTTCCACAATTAAAATACCGCCTAATATAACTGCCGAAATAATCACGCCTGACAACAATGCAATTATCAGATTCTTTTTTCTCTGCCAGATAACCACTATTCCTCCAATATACGTTCTACCTCCATCAACTGTCTGCCTGTAATTTTAAACGGATTATTTACAACCGGTATAGGATATAATCTTCTACCTGTACACTCTGATATATAATCTGCCGATTCTTTATTACCAAAGCAGTACAAAAATTTCCATTGTTCATTGAACTGTATCTCCTTTAAACCTGCTACTACACCCGGTACCTTCCACAGTCCTATCGAACTAATCAGATACTTTCTGTCACACATACTGATTTCATTAAGAAATTTTCTATAATTACTTCCAACATCAAGTATTACACATTCATAATTTTCGTGGAAAATTCCAGCCAAATTCTCTCTGGTAACACTCTGATAATATACTACCTTATGTATATTATAAACATCGTTCTTAATCAAACTCTCAGGTACACATATCTGTTTCAGAAATTCATAGTCACAATCCTCGTTCAAATCAACTATTGCTGTCTTTATTCCTAACACCTCTGAATAATAATTTCCAAGTAATATTGAAAAATGTGTTGCTCCGACACCTTTAGTCATTCCTGCCACTACCAGTTTATGATAGGTCTTTCTGCGTACTATACGTTTTCTTCTAAAATTAATCATACTTTAATGCCTCTATACTGTTCTTATAATCATCTTACAATCATTTTATACATTTAATTAATAATTTCTTATTAATATCTTCACTATGTCCCCATAAAACTTTTCTGATTCCTTACATTGTTTAAATGGATTCTCAATATATGGCATTCTTAATACATTAATATTCCTTTGTCTTAAAAGCCTTTTTATCCCTTTGTCATCCGAAAAGTTCGCAACATACAATATATTTTTGTCTTTATAATCTAAGATATAATCTTCATATTGGAATTTTAAATATTCTTTAATATCAGTAATCACCACAATTACCAGATTTGAAAGTGACGATTCCTTATTATATACACCACAGTCATGTATATACACCGGTTTCCTTATTCCCACAGAATCTGTATGTTTGTCCGGTGTGCAAAATTCTCCATAATTAGGCAATATCTTGCATCTTTTATATGTATATATACCATCTGAACACACTGTCCCATTATCAAAATCCAACATATTAATTATATCTTTGGATAAATTATCTTCTATATAGAATACATCTGGTATTTTATTCTCTAAATACTTAGTAAGTCCTAACGCAAGGTGGGTTACTCCTGCATATCTTCTACAACCATAAATTACTATATCAAGTGATTCCCTATCTCTTTCATTACTATTTCTGCATTTTTTACTCTTTTCATCGCAGCCATTATTATTCGCTGATGCTCTGTTAATATTTATCTTCTCTACTATTGAAGTTATAGCTTCCTCTATAATTTGTGTTGAAATATATCTGTCTTTACTGTCCTTTTCCATACATATAGATATAATTCTCAAAATCTCATCTCTGTAGTTATATAACTGCATCTGAAATCCCTGATATACCTTCTGTATCAGCACGCCAATGCCATACACGTCTGTCCATATGCCCATCTTCCCACTATTATACTGCTCAGGCGTAACATATTCCTTAGTAGCCATCTTATTCTCATCAGAAATATCCTTAGTTAACATACAATTTCCAAAATCAATCAAATACACTCCATTTTTACTAATGATTATATTCTCCGGTTTAATATCTCCATAAATTATTCCATATGGCTTAGTAGTATGTAATAAATGTAATATTGTACATATTCTGCATACATAACCTAGCACCTCAAGAGCATCATTTTCTTTATTACTTAAATATTCCTCAAATGATATTCCTTCAATATACTGCTCGATAATGTACCAATATTCCGAATCCTCCTCCACATCATAAATAACCGGAATACCCTCAATATCTATCATATTGAGAATTTTGACTTCTGAATTATAACACTTCTCATTAACAGAATTCTTAGATATTCTCTTCATAGCACGCACTGTCCCCAATGCCTTATGTCTTACCAGAAAAACCTGTGATGTTCCACCTTCACCTAACAGACTTATCTTCTCATATTTACTGTTATTCACCCTGTACTCCATATATTTTTTATAAATTTTTCCTCCTTATTTAACATTTTGTTGTATGTTGTGTTTTAATTATAATACATAACATTTTAAATTGCAACATCTATTTTATTTTTTTTATTTTAGCACAGTTTACTTTACATCTGGCATAATAATAAGTTATACTATCGTATATTATCTCAATATTAAAGTTCTAAAAGCCGCTATTATATGTATTCTTGCATAATAAGTGGAAATGTTATTTTTATATGAACTAACACAGGCATATACCTTTAATATTTCATAAATATAAGCCATATCAAAGGAGGAATATATATGGTTTTTGAAAAGTCAAACGACAACCAGATTAAATGTGTACTTGATAAAGAAGATTTAATTTCCAGAAATATTAATATAAAAGATTTATTTTATGGTTCTCCGAAAACAGAACAGTTATTTAAAGATGTGGTTTCAAGAGCCCAGGCTAACTATGATTTTAATAAACAGAAATTACCTATATCCATTGATGCAATTCCTCTTCCCAATGATACTCTTGTAATAATCATTACCATAGCTGAAGAACCTGAAGAAATCGATTCAAGATTTTCAAGATTCACACCTGATCCTAATGCTGCATCAGACAAATTATTTTCATCCAAAGCAGATACATCTGCCGGTCCCGAAGATATTTTTAGCTTTTTTAGTAATATTGCAAATCAGATTTCTAATTCTTCTAAAGATTCACCGGAAGATTCTAATTTATTTGATTCAGCTAAAAATGATTTTTCTTCATTCGATAGTGCCATTGCCAAAGATCCTGACGGCACTATGCTAATTATCTTCAAATTTGAAAATATTGATAAAATTATTGAACTCTCAAATATGCTTATGAAAATTTACAATGACAATAATTCATTATATAAGCTTGGCACTTCCTATTATCTTTTTGTATACAACACCGAACACAATGAGGAAACTTTTTTGAAAATATGTGATTTGATAAGCGAATACGGAAATCCGGTTATTAACAGTCCGACTACGTCAGAACACATTTTAGAGCATGCTGAATTAATCATAGCTGATACCGCTATCCAGGAATTATCGCAAATCTAAAGTCTAATCTAATAAGAGATAATATTGCAAAACAATATTATCAAAGTAAATTTGATATAAATATCTAAACATCTTGTAAGAATTTCATGAATTTGAATAAATAAAAAATGTATCCTGAATTTATATTTCGCAGGATACATTTTTTGCCATACAAGGCTTCTAATTTATTTTATATCTGTCTGATTATTTTGTTGCTAAATAATCATTAATTTCTGATACTAATTCATCAGCATTTAATCCATGAACCATTGCTGCTTCTTCAAGACTTTCACCCTGTGCTGAAGGACAACCAATACAATGCATTCCCGAACTAAGGAGAATTGGAATAATTCCATCATCTATTCTAACAAGTTCACCAATTAACATATCTTTTGAAACTTTTGACATAAATTACCTCATTTCTGCGATGTTCCTGTTTTTATGCCATTATTCGTATTAACATCGCTAAACAAATAATGACTTTATGGCGTAATTATCACTTTTTCGCCATCGCATACATTATATTACATGGCATTTATTAATGCAACTTTATTTTGTAATTGCACTTTATTTAGAACGTAAAAATACTTGAATAGTTCCTCTATTTGTATTAAAATATCAATAAGATTTGAACACAAATCTACGATTTACTTATATATTCTAAAGGAGGAAGAATCATGGCACACGTAATTAACGACGGATGTTTAATGTGTGGAGCTTGCGCTGGTGCCTGTCCAGTAGGAGCAATCTCTGAGGGCGCAGACAAATACGTTATCGATGCTGATACATGTATCGATTGCGGAGCTTGTGAAGGCGGATGTCCAGCAGGCGTTATCTCTGCAGAATAATCATTCCATATTTTTCAAATAAGACGAAATAATAAGACCATTACACTAATATATTTAATGTAATGGTCTTATTTGTTAGTTATTATTATCTTTTGTATTATCTATTATTCATAGATATGTTTTTTCTTTTCTTTATTTTTGACCTGTTTCTTTTTAAGTGGATGTTTTGGATTCTTATCTGCCATAACTTTTCGCCTCTTTTCTATATTTAACAGGTTATATAATTGCTTCCGGGATTATCCTTCAATAGCAATATATTTGTTTTCTTCTACTTCTTTAGCCTCTTTCTTTGGAACAAAGAGTTTTAAGATACCATGTTTAAATTCACCTTTAATGTCTTCCTGTTTTACTTCACTGCCAACATAAAAGCTTCTCTCACATGCTCCGGCATAACGTTCTCTACGAATATAATGTCCGCTTTCTTTATCCTTTTCATCTTTGTCAAGACCTTTAGCTGCGCTAATTGTCAGGTAACCATTTTCAAGTGAAGCCTTAACTTCATCTTTAGTAAAGCCAGGTAAGTCAATCTCTAATTCATAACCGTTATCATTCTCTTTAATATCGGTTTTCATTATTCTTCCTGCTTTCTTACCATATAATTTCTTCTCCACATTTCTCATATCTTTATCATTGTAAAATGGGAAATCGTCAAACCAGTCATCAAATAAATTTTCTCCAAAAATACTAGGCATTAACATAAGTCATCTCTCCTTTTCTAAAATACTATGTTTGTTTACCATGTTTCTCTGGAACTGGGATGTTCGGGGAACTCATAGGACTTACTTCATATCCTCTTTTTGTATCCCTTTCCTTTGTTCTAGATGTAATATAACACCTATTATTAGCAATGTCAAGTGTTGAGTGCTAATTTTTTGTGAAGATTTTGTGAACAAATACTTTTATTCGTTTGTTCTATTTTTAAATGCAGACACAGTAACAATAATTCCTGTAATCATTATTATCACTAACGCCATAACCTGTGTAGTATCACCAGTCTTTGGAGCTTTTGCATTTGACGGTTTTGTGTCTGTTGCTTTCTCATCTGAATTATTATCGTTCTTACCGGTAGCATCATTACCATTATTATCAATATTATCATTATTATCAGAATCATTTCTGCTATTATCATCTGTGCTGTATACAAGTGCATATGTTGAAAACTTATCTGTGTCAAATGAAATTGTACCGTTTTCCTTATCATAGATAACCGGTATCTTAGCAAATGATTTGCTTCCGTCAGCCTCCATATGCTCGCGAATTATATAAAAGCTGCCATCTTTGCCCTTTAAATCATCAGCAAGATTAAGTGTAACTGTCAGATTATCGGTAAGTTCTGTTAACTGATTCTCCCATACGTCAGTCTTGTTACCTTTATTAACAACACTGAATAAATTCATATCAAGATATGCACTTACCACGTCATTTCCCACATTTTCTTTTATATCATCCTCTAAAACAGCTACCTCATTTTCTGATAAATCTTTAACTTCTAGTCGGATATTGCCTGAGTTCACAACATTTTCGCCATTAGAAATGCTTCCTGACTTCACATCTGAACAATCTGTATTAATAATATCATCTGTCTTAGTAAATAAAGCACTCAGATGAAGATTTGTACGAGGCATTATAAATGTAAATGTGCTGACTTCATATCCCGCTGTTATCGTATTGCCATTTAATGAACCTGCCACAAACTGATAGCCATAATCAGGCTTAATTTCCACAGTAACCATACTATCAGGTTTAATTGCCACCAGACCGCCTTTATCATTCTGGTCATTTACATTTTCAATACCATTACTTCCATCAGGCATTATTGCTGAGATTATCCTGACGCTTCCATTTGAGACCTTACCATCTTCACCAAATGTATCATCATAAGCCCAGGTAACCGTATAAATACTGCTACCCTCCTTGCTTACCTCGATATCATATATATCAGCTTCTGCAACTGTATAGACCTGCCAGCCCTCTTCTTCCACACCATCTACTATATTTCCATTAATTTTAGCCTCAATAGAATATCCAAACTGTGGAAGAATTGATATCTTATGTATATCAGCTTTTTCCACATTAACCATATTATCTGTTACCACATAATTATCAACTTTAATGTATGGTCCAAAAGTATCTAATAATTCCAATCCCGACCTAACGTTCACTGTTATCGTCTTAGGATTAACTAATCTTACATCTGCACCTTGCACATTTTCACCTGATAACATTGTTCCAAACACACATATCATAACTAAGCCTAGTATCCACGCCATTTTCTTCTTGAATTCTAATGACTTTTTCTTCTTTGTCTTAACCATATTTCACACCTGCTTTCTCATATTTTATGTATTCTTTCTCCAATTATAATAAAACTGTATAAGACCAATACGTGATTTCGTATCAGTTTTATTATTCAGATTGGTTATATGTCTGTATAACACTGCTCTCGACATTGAGATTTTAACTGCTATATCCTGTACATTTTCATCGGAAATTAACAGAGTTTTCAACACTTCACTTTCCCTTGGTGTAAGTGAGAATTGCTCACAGAATGCCTGAAATTTTTCTTCCTCATCTGCCTCATAAGTCACTTTGTCCTCTTCATCTGTATCTATTTTTCTTTCAAACTGATTTGAATAAATATACAGAACAATACTTATCAATACAAACAGGCATAAGGCTGTGATTATAATTACCATTCCGCTGTTCTTAAGCAGGGCAACCGACAACGCTCCCGTAAGAATGGCACACAGATTGTTAGTAGCACGCCCAAGTCCCGCAAAAAGTTTCGGAACTTTCGTATTACCCGATAACTCTATAAATGCCGCCGAAAAGAATACAACGAAGAACCCCGCCGAAATGCAGAAAAGTATTAACCCAACTAAGAAAGGTCCTCCAAGTTCAGTAACTACAACGCATATTGTAGACAACAGCGTTACACAATACATTGTAATATTCATATATTTTCGTTCACAAATATCATATATAAAGCCTGCCATCAGACCGCTTAGCGCAAGAATAAGTCGTGGCCATTGTCCAATATCGACACTTCCACCTGCGTGTACTAAAGTTACGGAAATATTTAATGTAGAGAAAATACAACTCATAAGCACAACTGCAAGTGTCAAGGCTACGCCTGCAATTAAAGGACTCTTCATATTTCCCATTCCATTTATGTACAATACATTTTCATTTTCCCTTGGTATGTAATCTTCTAATTTCATAATCAGTACCACAAATACTGCTAGTGTCACTGCTATAAATACGAATTCTCCAAGTTCACTAAATACCAGATTATTATTAATAAACTGCATAAATATACCAAGTGCATACGCAATACCAATATTTCCTGCTAAATGTTTACGCTCGCTTATGACAACGCTGAATATATAATGAATCTCACCTCCTAATATTCCTAATACAGCAAACAACAGACACCCCGGCAGCAATACTGACATATACGAACTGTGCCTGCATATCGTAAAAATGCATATTATACCGGCCAATGCACTTGCAAATGCCATAATGTATTTACTGCTGCCACTTATGATTTTGTCCAGTACCGGATATAAGAAAAACCCAATACAGCTTGCTCCAAGAATATAGCTTTCTGCCAACACCACACCCTCTGAATCGGTAACATATGTCATCATATTGTCAAACATATATTCTGCGCCCAGAAATACAAAGTTGAAAAATGCCAACGCAACTATAGACAAAATTCTTTTTCTGTTTTCTAAATCTATCTTCATTCGTGTAGTGTTCCTCTCTTCTTAAATCTAAAAATTAAAACTCAGATTTGAAATTTTAAACTTCAACTTTCAAATCTCAAATCTCAAATCTCAAATCTCAAATCTCAAATCTCAAATCTCAAATCTCAAATCTCAAATCAATATTATACATATTGCAAAATTTATGTCTATATTATAAACAAATGTCACCCATATTCAAGGTGACATTTGTCTCTAACTGTAGTTTTTATAACATTTGTGTTGCTTTTGCACGATATTTGTGGTTCTGTCTTACATAAACAATAATATTAATATTTTATTTAGTTTCTTCATATGCCGCTCCTAAGAATTTAGAAACTTATCTGCTTAATCTAGTATATCCGTCAGTAATTAACTCGACTTTTTGATGGGTAGTGTATCTACTACAACTTTTTCACTTGGATCAATCTCAT
>OMVQ01000010.1 GCA_900314555.1 uncultured Eubacteriales bacterium
ATTTTATCAAATTCAATTTGTCTCTCTATATTCATTTAATTTTCCTCACTTTCAAAAATTTTGATTCCGCCTTAAATACAAAAAACCATAGATACCTTAAGTGCATTAAGATACTATGGTTATTCATTGTATATATGATTATTTAATATATTTTCATCTATATATTTCCAAAAGACATATTCCTCTACAAAAAAAGCATGACCATACAGCCATGCTAATACCATCCAAAGAAATATATACCATAATATTAAGCAATTGTAAGGCGAAAATGCTAACAACAATGTGTCAACAAATGGGCAAACTTCTAGCGTAAACTAAAAATAACCCTGCAATATTTATTTTGCAATTTTCTCGATTACAATTAAACTTAACAAACAAAAGCCTCCTAAATTTTTTCTTTATTATATATACTCCTTCATTATTTGTCAAGTCGTAACTATCAAATCAGCTTAATGTCTGTTGCATTAGCATAATTAAGTCAAACCTCGCACATACATAATAGGATTAAATCATCTGTATTAAGTAAATTTGCGTATGTGCAAATTCTGAGCAGTTAATTATATTTCATAAATTCTACAAACACACTGTTACTTATATCAATTCCTCTCTCCGTTAACCTGAAGTATTCTTCGTTATCTTTTATTCCACAACATATCTCTTTACTTATATTCTTATCCACATATTTTAGGATATCTTTTACATCTTTATCACCCTCTCTTATAACCTCTTCACATAATCCCTCTGATATCAGCCTGTCGGGTATTTCGCCATATTCTTCTCTTAATGTCTTACCAAATAATTTTTCGAATTCTTTTAAACTGATTCCCTCCATTTTGCGTAAGCCCAGAAACATAAATTCTTCTATCTGTTCGTCTTTATTAACCTCTGAGATTTCATCACGAATTTCATCTATATTTGTATGACTTCTTCCGTCTACATTTATCTGGTTTATATTTGTGTAATTTATTCTCTCTATATTGGTTCTATTCGATTTTCCACTCAAAAGAATATCTATATATTTATCCCTATCAGATATATTCGAATATCTTAAATTATTCACAAGAGAAGCTGCTGCCACACCAAAGCCATAATAATTATCCCTGCTCCAGTATTTAATATTATGCTTACATTCATATCCTTTTTTCGAATAATTAGAAATCTCATATCTCTCATATCCATTTTCTTTTAGAAAGGCTTTCGTCATATGATACATTTCCCTGTCTGTTTCTTCACTTGGAATGGCATCGCTAAACTTACCATTCTCACCATATTTATTATAAAAAGGCGTACCTTCTTCGATTATAAGACTATATGCTGAGATGTGTTCCGGATTAAGTTTAACAACTTTCTTAAGAGTCTCCATAAATGAATTAACTGTCTGATAAGGAATTGCAGACATTAAATCTATGTTAATGTTGTTAAAGTCTGCTCTTCTTGCTTCCGTATAAGTTTCTACGAATTTCTCATATGTGTGAATTCTTCCAAGCAGCTTTAATTCTTCATTATCAGCGGACTGTAGCCCTATGCTTATTCTGTTAATTCCTGCTGCCCTATATCTTTTGAGCTTATCATAGTCAACTGTTCCCGGATTAACCTCGATAGTTATTTCAGCTTTATCCTTTTCAATATTATATTTTCTGAAAATAATTTTTAAAATTTCTTCTATATATTCCACTTTATAAACAGATGGTGTTCCTCCACCAAAAAAAACAGAATCAACAGGTTCATCTATCTCTGTTGATTCAATTTCTTTAAGCAGCGCTTCTTCGTATAACTCCATATCTCTATCACAACCTTTCGCTGATACGAAGTCGCAATAGAGACACTTCTGTTTGCAAAACGGAATATGAATATATATTCCTGCCGACATTTGTTCTGCCTCTTTCTATATAAACAATAACAATATTTTATTAAATTATTTAATACATAACACTTATTTACTCGTCTAACTTAAGTACACTCATAAATGCTTTCTGTGGTATCTCGACATTACCAACCTGTCTCATTCGCTTCTTTCCCTCTTTCTGTTTCTCAAGAAGCTTCTTCTTTCTCGAAATATCACCACCATAACATTTAGCCAGAACGTCTTTTCTCATGGCTTTAACTGTTTCTCTGGCAATAACCTTGCTTCCGATAGCAGCCTGAATAGGTATCTCGAATAATTGTCTTGGTATCTCTTCTTTAAGTTTTTCGCACATTTTTCTTCCACGCTCATATGCTGTTCCTGCATGTACGATAAATGACAATGCATCGACTTCCTCTTTATTAATAAGAATATCTAATTTAACAAGTTCTGAACGCTCGTAACCTTTCATCTCATAGTCAAATGAAGCATAACCTCTTGACCTTGATTTTAATGCATCAAAGAAATCATATATAATTTCATTTAATGGCAACTCATATTTAAGTAATGCTCTCGTTCCCTCGATATATTCCATTCCAAGATAATTACCACGTCTCTCCTGACACAGTTCCATAATCGGTCCAATAAATTCTGTTGTAACCATTATCTCTGCTTTAACCACAGGTTCTTCCATATAATCTATCTCTGATGCATCAGGAAGATTTGATGGATTGGTAAGTTCTATTACTTCTCCATTTGTTTTATATACTTTGTATACAACGCCCGGTGCTGTTGTAACAAGGTCAAGATTATATTCTCTTTCTAATCTTTCCTGAATTATCTCGAGATGTAATAATCCTAAGAAGCCACATCTGAAACCAAATCCAAGCGCTATCGATGTCTCCGGTTCAAAGTTAAGTGAAGCATCATTTAACTGTAACTTTTCAAGTGCATCTCTAAGGTCAGGATATTTTGCTCCATCAGCAGGATAGAGACCACAATAAACCATAGAATTAACTTTCTTATATCCCGGTAATGCCTCAGCACAAGGATTATCTGCATCAGTAATTGTATCACCCACTGTTGTATCCTTAACATTTTTAATACTTGCTGTGAGATATCCAACCATTCCTGCTGATAATTCGTCACATGGAATATACTGTCCTGCTCCAAAATATCCGACCTCCACAACACTTGCCGTTGCTCCTGTCGCCATCATTTTTACCTGTGTACCGACTTTAACCGTACCCTCCATTACTCTGAAAAATACTATTACGCCTTTATAAGAATCATAAATGCTGTCAAATATCAATGCTTTTAAAGGTGCATTTCTGTCTCCCTTAGGTGCCGGAATCTTAGTAACAATCTGCTCTAAGACATCTTCTATATTTAATCCGTTCTTTGCTGAAATAAGTGGTGCATCCTGTGCTTCAATACCGATTACATCTTCTATTTCATCAATTACACGCTGTGGTTCTGCACTTGGTAAATCTATTTTATTAATTACAGGCATTACATCTAAGTCATGGTCAAGTGCCATATAGACATTTGCAAGTGTCTGTGCTTCTACACCCTGCGCTGCATCAACCACTAAAATTGCTCCATCACAAGCTGCAAGGCTTCTTGAAACCTCATAGTTAAAGTCAACATGTCCCGGTGTATCGATGAGATTGAAAATATATTCTTCACCGTCTTTTGCCTTGTATACAGTTCTTACTGCCTGGGACTTTATGGTAATTCCACGTTCACGCTCTAAGTCCATATTATCTAACACCTGTGCCTGCATTTCCCTGCTTGTAAGCAGACCTGTTTTCTCTATAATTCTGTCTGCAAGTGTAGATTTACCATGGTCAATATGAGCTATTATACAAAAATTTCTAATATTTTCCTGCTTAATTAATGACATATCTGTATTCACAACTGCCTTAACCGGCACTCCTTTTCTAAATATCTTTTTACAAAATAATCTAATTATGATTTGACATCAAAAACACATGATACCAACCTGTTCATTATCCGTAAGCCATCTTATTTTTGACATTTGTATCATATTATACTAATTTTTTGGTAATTAATCAACTTTATTATCTGCTTTTATATTTTCCCAAAATGTGCTATCATATATCATAGTTAAATCATAAAGATTACAGAAAGTGGTGATAGTTTTGTCTATATTTTCTAAATTCGGCAATAAAGGAAACAATAAAAAACGAGATACATATTGTGATGAAGCCAGAACTTTTATACAGGTACATTATGTAAGAGAACGTGGAAGTGATAAATATGCTTTCAATACTCTATCTTTGAAGTCTGACCCTGACAGAGATGCTTGTAAAGAATGGTATGAAGCACATGGTAATCCTGATAACTTTCAGGATATTGTAGAATTATATCTTAAAGAGAATAACGTAAGTCCATCAACCATATGTGCTGAATACGGCTTAGAAAACAGTATTTTTAATAAAATATCATCTTCAGCTTGTCCAGTAGAGAAATGGGAGGCTATAGCAATATGCTTCGGTCTTGACCTGAATCTTGCGGAAAGCAGACAGCTTCTTAAAACCGTAGGATATGCACTTACTAATTCCTCAGAAACAGATTTAATAATAAGATATTGTTTAGAGAATAATATTTATGAATTGAGTGACATTAATTATATCTTAGATAAAATATGTGAACGTAAACTTAACGAAATCAGTTGATTAATAATATAGAGTCAAAAAACATTTTATATTAGCTGTAAATATATATTTTTAGCAGGATAACACTCGATTTTAACATCATAATCTTAATGCAAAAGCTGTAAATATGGTAATATCTCTATTACTACATATCACAGCTTTTTGTTTTGTCCCCTCTAGATATCAGTCCTTTATAAAATGTGTCCGTCTATGATACACTCTCGATTTATGACGTATCGTGCCTAAGTTTATGCCGTCAGATGCAAAAGTTCAGTGCGGTAAATTTCCGTTCAAGCGAAGCGCGTTTGATTTATCGCACTGTAATAGACTTTGCAGATGGCGGCATTTACTTAGGCTAGATTAAGGAATATGAGAGTTTGTATCATAGACGGACACTTTTTTATTAACTCTATTATCTACTCAGAGATGAATGCCACATATCCTTTCTTAGCTTCATATACATCTGCCTTGCTAACTGCCTCATGTGGTGCATGCATATTTAATACAGCAACACCACTGTCTATAACATTCATACCATATAGAGCCATTATATATGCGATAGTTCCACCGCCACCCTGGTCTACTTTTCCTAATTCGGCTGTCTGATAAGCAACTTTATGTTTCTCAAATATTTTTCTTACTACTCCAAGGTATTCTGCATTAGCATCATTAGAGCCTGATTTACCTCTGCTTCCCGTAAATTTATTAATAACAAGTCCTTTTGAGAAATATGCTGCATTTTTCTTCTCAAATACCGATGCATATGTTGGGTCATAAGCCGCACTTACATCTGAAGAAAGCATTTTCGAATTGGCAAGTACACGTCTTAATGTAAGTTCAGAATATTCTCCCATTCTGTCTAAGACTTCTGCCAAAGTATTTTCAAAGAATTTCGACTGCATACCGGTTGCGCCTACACTACCTATTTCTTCTTTATCTACAAGTAAAAGGCATGCTGTTTTATTGACCTTTTTCTTTTCAAGCATTGCAGCAAGTGAAGTATATGCACATACTCTGTCGTCCTGACCATAGGCAAGAATCATACTTGAATCCATACCTGCATTTCTAGCCTTGCCTGCAGGAACGATTTCTAATTCTGCTGACATAAAGTCTTCTTCTTCGAAATCGTATTTCTCTTTAATTAATTTAAGAATATTCTTCTTAACGGCATCTTTTTCTTCACCCTTAAGTGGCTTGTTACCAATAATAATATTTAAGTCCTCGCCCTCTATTACTTTAGCGCCTTTTTTCTCAAGCTGTGTCTGTGCTAAATGTATTAATAAATCTGAAATAAATAAAACAGGATCTTTCTCATCTTCACCGATTACAATATCTATCTTCTTACCATTAGTCTTAACAACTACGCCATGGATTGCAAGAGGAATTGTAACCCACTGATATTTCTTAATTCCACCATAATAATGTGTATCTAAATATGCAATCTCTGTCTCTTCATATAAAGGGTTCTGCTTAATATCAAGACGAGGCGAATCGATATGTGCGCCTAAGATATTCATTCCCTCTTCAATCGGTTCTTTACCAATATTAAAAAGCACTATTGATTTATCCATATATGAGCAATACACTCTGTCGCCTGCTTTAAGCTTCTTACCATTCTTAATAATATTTTGTAAATCTTTATAACCTGCTTCTTTAGCCTGACGAATGGTTTCCTTAACACATTCTCTTTCAGTCTTACCATTGTCTAAAAAGGCTCTGTAATCATCATTTAACTTCTCTAATTCTTCTAATTCATTTTCAGAATAACTGTTCCAACAATTTGCTCTTTCCATAATGCATATTTCCTTTCTATTTTCTTTATTCCTGAACGACATATCAATTCGATTTTGCACATTACAAACCCTCTAAATCAAAATCAGGTGTATATTCTTTTCCCGAACTGTCGCGGTTTTGCATATATCCGTTATCAATTCCAAGTCTCAATGCTTCATTTACAACGCTATCATACTCAAAAGTTGTGACCATTCTGTTAATTTCTTTAAAATCTTTACTCTTATATGCCGGTGTATACTGGCTCATAACACTTATAAGATAGCTTCCTTTATCAAGATTCTCACTTATCCATCTAAGAATTTCCATTGAATCTTTTCTTGCACCGGGAAGCACCAGATGTCTTATTATTACACCGCTTTTAAGCATTTTATCAGGTTCATTCTCTTTATCATAGAATAATGGATTGCCGACCTGCTTAATCATTTCTTTGGTTGAAGCTGAAGCATATTTGAAATAATCCGGTGCTTTAGAATATTTAACTGCTAATTCATTATTATAATACTTTATATCCTGTAGGTAAATATCTACATATCCACTAAGTTTCTCAATAGTGTCTGCATTTTCATAGCCACCGCAATTGTATACAACAGGAATATTTAATTTATGCTTAACTCTGTCAAGAGCCTTAATGATTTCATTAACATACATTGTTCCTGTCACAAGATTAATATTATTAGCTCCTTTATCCTGCAATTCTAAGATGATTTCACTTAATCTTTCATTACTTATTACTTTGCCAAAGTTATTATGTGAAATCTTATAATTCTGGCAGAATATACATCTTAGATTACAACCGCTAAAAAATATTGTTCCGCTGCCATTTTTACCACTTATACAAGGCTCCTCCATATAATGAAGTGCTGCTCTGGCTATTTTAATTTCATTACCGACACCACAATATCCTAAGGTATCTTCTCTATTAACATTGCATTTTCTTGGGCATAACATACACCCGGTTATATTATTACTCACAATTTCTCCATATCACACATTATCATTTTATAACGCTAACAATGAAAATTCTTCTAAGTTCCACACCTTATCTACAAGTCCATCATAGAAGTCAGGTTCATGGCATACTAAAAGTATTGCACCTTTGTACTCTTTTAATGCTCTTTTTAACTCTTCTTTTGCATCAACGTCTAAATGGTTAGTCGGCTCATCTAATAATAAAATATTAGTTTCACGATTTATTAACTTACATAATCTTACTTTTGCCTGCTCACCACCACTTAATACTCTTACTAGGCTTTCAATATGCTTTGTGGTAAGTCCGCATTTAGCAAGGGCTGAACGCACTTCATACTGGCTATATGATGGAAATTCTTCCCATATTTCCTCTATACAGCTATTGTTGCCCGGTTTAATCTCCTGTTCAAAGTAGCCTATTTCAAGATAGTCTCCTAATGTAACCTTTCCTGCAAGTGGTTCTATAATATTTAAAACACTCTTTAGAAATGTTGTCTTTCCGATTCCGTTAGTTCCAACAATCGCAATCTTTTCTCCTCTTTCCATTCTTAGATTAATCGGTTTGGAAAGTGGTGCATTCTTATCATATCCGATTACTAAATCTGTTGTTTCAAAGATTACCTTGCCTGTAGCTCTGGCATTCTTAAAATTGAATTCAGGCTTTGGCTTGTCTTTCTTAAGTTCTATAACGTCCATCTTATCTAACTTCTTCTGTCTCGACATAGCCATATTTCTAGTCGAAACCCTTGCCTTATTTCTCGCCACGAAGTCTTTAAGGTCGTCAATCTCCTGCTGCTGTCTCTTATATGCTGCTTCTAACTGAGCCTGTTTCATCTCATATACTTCCATAAATTTATCATAATCACCAACATATCTGTTAAGCTCCTGATTGTCCATATGATAGATAATATTTACCACACTGTTTAAAAATGGTATGTCATGCGAGATAAGGATAAATGCATTCTCGTATTCCTGTAAATATCTCTTAAGCCATTCTATATGGTTGGCATCAAGATAGTTAGTTGGCTCATCTAATAATAGTATGTCTGGTTTCTCAAGTAATAATTTACCTAATAATACTTTTGTTCTCTGTCCACCACTTAAGTCCATAACGTCATGGTCTAATGAAAGTTCTAGAAGTCCCAATGCTCTTGCTACCTCTTCAACTTTTGCATCAATTGTATAAAAATCGTGATTAGTAAGCATATCCTGGATAGTTCCTAATTCCTCCATCATTGCTTCCATTTCATCTTCCGATGCTTCACCTAATTTATCACAAATTTCATTCATCTGTTCTTCCATCTCAAACAGATATGAAAATGCAGATTTTAATACACTTCCTATGGTCATTCCCGGTTCTAAGACTGCATGCTGGTCTAAATATCCTACTCTTACATTCTTATTCCATTCGACTTTACCCTCATCTGGCATTAATTTACCTGTTACAATGTTCATAAATGTAGATTTTCCCTCACCATTTGCACCTACTAATCCTATATGTTCACCTTTCAATAATCTGAAGGATACATTATTAAAAATTGCTCTATCGCCAAAACCATGGCTTAAGTTTGTCACGTTTAATATCATTTTATTATTTCCTTTCCCGGTTATTCGTCTAATTTTAAAAATGACCAGTTCATTTTGGTTTTCACCTTAACGCACTGGTCATTAACTGTACCATTTATTATATTTATTCTATTTCTCCTGAACTTGCGATGTGTTCAGTCGTTGGCTCGTTTTTAGTGGTCTCAGGCTCATCATAACCATTAACCTTAAGCATAACTGATATTGAACATGTTCTTCCGTTATTATCAGTAACAATATATGAAAGTTTTACATAACCACTTCTTGCAGGTCTGTATGATACTTCGTCTGTTGTTTCATCATTGCTTTCACTGTATAATGTTTCTTCTGTAACATAATTCATATTCTTATCGTAGACTTTTGCAATAAGCTTCCATGTATTTGATTTACTTCCTGATACACTTCCTTTGAAATATACTGTATCCGAAACATCTATTGTCATATCGCCTACTGATGTAGAGTTATCACTTCCACTATAAGATACACTTCCACTATCTGAATCTCCGGAACTTGTTGAGATTTTAGCATTAAATGAAAATGCACCTAATGTCTTAAAGTCTTCAAATTTATCCATGCTTTCTTTAATTCCATCGTCAGAATAGCTATCCTTAAGTTCATCTAAAGTCTTACAGAATACTTTATATTCAACTTTTGCTCCGGCAGATAATTCATCTTCCGCTGCCACATCGAATATATACTGTTTACCATTGATTACTACAAGGGTATAACCACGATTCTCATATGATGTCTCTGTCTTTCTCTCACCATCTATATAATATGCTTCAAGTCCTAATCTTCTAAGTAAAACAGTAAAGCCACAGGCATAATCTTTTGAATCACCTGATTTTGTCTCAAATAATTTATTAGCACGATACATAAGTTCCATATCAAATGATGATGTAAATTCATAATTTGAGCAGAAATCATAAACTGTATCATCATCTACGAATGAATTAGACTTAACATCATAGAAATACATCATATAGTCATAAATATTTCTGACATTTTCATATGTATTCATATCTGATTTCGTTGTCATTTTAAGAATATTATTAGCATTATCATCTAATTTCGAATGACCTGTCTTAGTCTCATCTAACTTAGCATCATTAAGTAAATCCTTAACATCATCCGAAATGTTTTCATCAGAATTTGTACTTACGAAGAATTCATTTTCACCAGGTGCTTTAGTCTCTTCCTCAGCTACCGGTGTTGTCTCTGTCTCAGTTGCCTGAGTATCATCTTTATTTAACATTCCATATGCAACTGCTCCATAGAATATCGTAAATGCAGCAATGGCAATTCCCATTCCTGCTATAACCCTGTTTACAATCTGGCTCTTAGTAAGTTTCTGCTTAATATCTTCGCCATTATAATCTGCATCCGGATTATATTCTATATCATCTTCGTCGAACTCATCGTCCTCGTCATCACCATCTACATATTCATCATTATCATCTGTAATTTCATTATAACCATCATTCTCATAATCGTCTTCATCGTCTGTAACTTCCTCTAACTCAATTGTTCCATCCGAATTATTATGATTAGCCTCTATGTCTTGGTCTGCAAAATCATTATCTACAAATTCGATTTCTAAATCTTCATCTTCTAATTCGTCATTTTCTAAATTATCATTATTGATATTTTCTCTATCTTTCATTATAATCCTCATTTCTGAGCGTTTTGTCATAAAATGACAACTAATCTTATCGTCATTACAACTACCTGCTTTCGCCCGGAAGCAAATAGTTATGTAAAAAATCAACTTAATCATATAATTTTTCACAATATTCTATATTGTATTATATTTTTCACAACTATTCAAGAAAATTCGTTCTTTTTAAGAATATTTAAGAAATTGTTATGATTTAGGATTAGGGTGTCAAACCGGTGCATCGCACCAACCGCGCACAATATATGTGTATTGCGAGTTCACTTGCATACACATATATTTGTGGCGGTTAGTTCCCGAAGGGGCTTTTGACACCTAATCAGTTTCAGCTTAAAAGTAAAACCCACTATGTACACGCTTAGACATAGTGGGTTTTACTTTTATATCTTAATCACCTCAGGACTTTGCAAATATTCTGCCGAATATAGAAAATATAATAAATACACAGAGATTTGTAACTACAATGCATGCTCCCGTTGGAAATGAATACATATACGAAATAATAACACCCGCCACAAAGCAGATAACTGATATTATACCTGCACTTATTATTACCGCTTTAAAATTTCTAAATACTCTCATTGAAGTAAGTGCCGGGAATATTATAAGGCTTGAAATAAGCATTGTACCCATTATTCTCATTCCTACTACTATTGTAACTGCTGTAAGTATGGCAAGTAATGTGTTATAGAAGCCTGTCTTTATGCCTGTTGCCTTAGCGAAACTTTCATCAAATGTAATCGCAAATATCTTATGGTAAAACAGTGCAAATATACTTAGAACCACAATAGCAAGTACAACGCTTATATAGACATCACTTCCGCTCATTGATAATACGCTACCAAACATATAACTGTTAAGGTCCATATTTGAACCGTTCGAAGCTGCATTTACAATAACACCGATTGCTATTGAACTGCTTGATATGAGTGCAATTGCCGAGTCACCTTTAATCTTACTGTTATTACTTAATCTTAACAGGAAAAATGCTGCAATTACGACAATAGGCATTGCAACAGTAAGGGGTGCCGCATCTAACGCAACTGCAATTGATAATGCCCCGAAACCTACATGTGACAGTCCGTCTCCTATCATCGAATATCTTTTAAGTACAAGTATTACGCCTAACAAAGAGGCACATAATGCAATTATTCCGCCAACTATAATTGCTTTCTGCATAAATGTATAAGAAAACATTTTAATAATTTCATCAATCATAATTCAAAAAATCTGTCCCTTCCATATTTTCTATATATTCTTCTTTAGTTCCAAAGAAATAATCTTTATCTTTCATATACAATATCTTATTTGAATATTTCATTGCATTTTCTAAGTCGTGTGAAATCATGATTATGGTAAGATTATCTTCTTTGTTAAGTTTCGATATTACTTCATAAAATTCTGATGTCACTAGCGGATCTAGTCCTGTAATCGGTTCATCTAAAAATAATATCTTATCAGTTGCAAGTAATGCCCTTGCAAGAAGAACTCTCTGCTTCTGTCCACCTGACAGATTGCCAAATGTTTTCTGTGCTAAATCGGTTATCCCTAATTTCTCCATAATCTTTTTAACACGCTTCTTATCCTTCGCTGTATAAAATGGTCGAAATCCTGCATTTGCAAGACAGCCTGAAAGAATTACTTCATATACCGATGCCGGGAAATCACTTTGTGCCGCCGTATGCTGTGGCAGATAGCCGATATTTTTCTTAGTTACGCCTCCCTCAAAGATTACTTCGCCTTTTCTGATTGGGACAAGTCCTAAGATTCCTTTTATAAGTGAGCTTTTACCCGAACCATTTTCACCTACTATGCTCAGATAATCACCCTCATTTACTTCAAAACTCACATTTTCAAATACATTTATCCTGTCATATGCAATCGTTAGATTTTCACATTTTAATTGTAATTTCTTCATACTAATCTCCATTCCGCAGACGTACTCGTTGGAGGAATCGCGAGCAAAATTTCAGATTCTGCTCTGCGATAACAGATATTGGTGACGTCTGCGTCACCAATATCTGTGCGAAAAATCAACATATCAATTTAATTTTTCACACTAATCTCCATTCCGCACTGCTTTATACGACATTTCTCACATTTTTTACATTTTCTTACATTCTTTATATTTTCTAACATTAATCCTCGTTATAATTCAAACCTTTTTTCAAATTTTCAAGATTCTGCTTCATAAGACTTATATATGTCACACCTTTTTTGTACTCATCTTTCGAAATGTTATGGCACGAATGTAACAGATATTCCTTAGTGTTGGTTTCCTCGCTTATCGTATCCGCTGCCTTATGATTAGATAATTCCGCATAGAATATAGCGGGTGCATTGCTTTCTTTGACTTCATCAATCATTTTTGCTACAAGTTTTGCACTTGGTTCTGTCTCTGAAGAGCAGGAATCATATGCCGATACATAGTTAAGTCCATAATCATGTACGAAATAATACATTGCGAATTTATCCGCAAAATATATTGTTTTAACATCTGAATTCTTAACAACTTCCTTGAATTCATTATCTAATTCTGTTAACTGTTCTAAATATTTATCAGCATTTTCTCTGTAATAGTCAGCATTTTCTGAATCAATCTGTACCAACTCATCAACTATATTTGATACCATAATCTTTGCATTAGAAATACTTGTCCAGATGTGGGGATCATATATATGATTATGCCCCTCATGTCCATGTTCTTCTTCCTCATCTTCACTATGATGGTGTCCCTCTTCATCTTCCGTCTTAACAATATCAACACCTTTTGAGACATCTAGAACATTGACATCTTTCTCAAGTCCTTTTATCAGTTTTGCCGCCCAGGTCTCCATATTATCACCTGTATAAATGAATAAATCACTTTCATTTATACTTGCGATATCTGATGGTGTCGGATCATAACTATGTGCTTCCATACCCGGTGATAAAAGTAATTTAACATTAGCCTTATCACCTGCTATCTGTCTTGTAAAATCATATTGCGGAAATAGTGTAGTCACAATTAATAACCTGCCATCATCTTCACTCTTCCTGCCACACGCTGAAAGCGGAAGAACCATTGTACAAATCAACATAAATATAATTAATTTATCTAAAAACTTTTTCATATTTTCCTCATTTCTGAGCGATTTATCGCGAGGAGGCGATGAGAAATTCGCGAAGGCGATTTCTCATCTGCCATAAAGCGCTATTTGCTTTCGCTCCGAAGCAAATAGCTGTAAGTCTCTTTAAAATAAAAATACGGGTACAAATTGAAACTGAGTTTCAATTTGTACCCGATTATAATATACCCTATTTTTTATTTTGTCAATGTGAATTTGAAACTAAGTTTCATTTTCGTGTTTGGCATTACATCTGCTGCAACATTTCTCATTTGACTTTTCATCTTGTTGTTTATTATTTTCTTCGTTATTACACTCTTTTTTCTTACGGCATTTTTCACAGGTTCCATAAAATACTGTCTTACTTTTGTCTATCACGAAATTATGCTCATTTAGGATATGCTCATTTATTTCATCCATAAATTCACACGATACATGGAACAGTTCGCCGCAATCACTGCATTTCAGATGATAATGCTCTTTGCAATGGTGTGTGTCATCATTACCAATAAACTGGTAACACGCACCCTTACCCTCTTCTATCGTATATTTTCTGACAAGATTCTGCTCAACCAAAGCCTCTAAATATCGATAAACCGTAGATTTACCAACCGGTGTATCATTATTCTTAAGATATTCTAAGATATCCTCTGCTTTTACGTGTTCGCCCTCTTTTTCACACAGATATTTTAAGATAAGTTCCCTTTGCTTCGTATTATATTTCATGAATAAATAATCCACTCCTTAATTTTGGCTCAAACCATGTAGACTTAGGTGGCATTAATTTACCTGCATCAGCAACGCTGAATAATTCCTGAATAGATGTAGGATACATTGCAAATGCAACCTTCATATCAAGCGCACATCTTCTCTCTAATTCAGCAAGTCCTCTTATTCCACCTATGAAATCTATACGTTTATCTATTCTTGGATCTGCAATTCCAAGTATTGGATTTAAGACATTGTTCTGAAGTAATGATACATCAAGTCCCTCTACCGCATCATCACTTAATATTTCTGCCTTTGCACTTAGCTTGTACCATTCATTGTCAAGGTACATTCCTACTTCGCCCTTTTTCTGAGGATTATATGGCTCTGTGCCGACTTTCTCAATATCAAACGACTTCTTAACTTCTTCTATGAATTTATCAGATGTTAATCCGTTTAAATCTTTAACAACACGATTATATGGCATAATCATTAATTCCTGCTCCTGGAATAATACTGATAAGAAATAATTAAATTCTTCTGTTCCATCATAATCAGGGTGTTCTTCTCTTCTCTTGATTCCGACCTTAACAGCTGAAGCTGCTCTGTGGTGACCATCAGCAATGTAAATATTGTTAATATTTGCAAATTCATTTTCAATAGTCTTAATATCTTCGTCTTTATCTATTATATAACCTACATGCTTAATTCCATCATCAGCCACGAATGAAAATATTGGTTCTGTCTTTTTAACTTCATTAATTACTTCTGAAATCTTTTTATTCTCTCTGTAAGCTAAGAAAATAGGGCCTGTCTGTGCATTACAGGTATCAACGTGTCTTATTCTGTCTATTTCCTTTTCTGCTCTTGTATTCTCATGTTTCTTGATAACATTATTAAGGTAATCATCAATGCTTGCACATGCAACTATACCTGTCTGTGTTCTTCCGTCCATTGTAAGTTCATAGATATAATAGCATTTCTTATTCTCTTTAACATATACGCCTTCGTTAATCATATCATCTAATAACTCTTTTGCTTTAGCATATACTCTGTCATCATATGTATCTACAGATGAATCAAACTGGGTTTCTGCCCTGTCAATTCTTAGAAATGAATACTTCTTACCTTTTACAGCCTCGCAGGCCTCTTCACGATTATATACGTCATATGGTAATGCTGCTACTTCTTTAGCTAATTCCTTTGTAGGTTTTATACACTCAAATGCTTTTATTGTTGCCATTTTCTATCTTCTCCATTCCGCAGACACTATGTCGTAGGAACCGCGGTCTGAATATCAATTCAGACCTGCGATAATATTTGTGGTGTCCGCATCACAAATTATTATTATAAAATCAGCACATCGGTGTGATTTTATAATATACTCCATTCCTATAATACGAAAGTGCCGCCAGATTTATCTAACGACACTTTTCGTTTTAATTGATTCAGATAATACATATCTGAATTACACACATTATTTTATTACTCTGACTTTAATTACGCCTTCGATTGCTTCTATAGCTTTTACTACACTATCTGAAGCAGCTGTGTCAAGGTCTAACATTGTATATGAATAATCGCCTCTGCTCTTATTTGTCATATCTGAGATATTAATGTTCTCATTTGCAAATGCAGATGTGAACTGACCTAACATATTAGGTATATTCTTATGGCAGATTGTAACACGGGCTGCTTTATCGCATACTCCCATATCACAGTTAGGGTAATTTACTGAATTCTTGATATTACCATTCTCGATGAAGTCCATAACCTCATTTACTGCCATAATTGCACAGTTATCTTCTGATTCTTCTGTTGAAGCACCGATATGAGGTGTTACGATTGCACCCTCCATATTAGCTGATAATGGGTTAGGGAAATCTGTCATATATCTCTTAACTTTACCTGATTTTAATGCTTCTGCCATAGCTTCTTCATCAACAAGTACGTCTCTTGCATAGTTAAGAATTACAACACCATCTTTCATCATATCGAAAGCTTCTTTGTTAATCATTCCCTTTGTGCTGTCTAACAATGGTACATGAATTGTTATGTAATCACACTCTTTGAATATCTCTTCTGTTGTTGCGATGTGTTTTACACTTCTTGATAAGTTCCATGCACCTGCAACTGAGATATATGGGTCATAACCATACACTTCCATTCCTAATGAAACTGCTGCATTGGCAACTTTAACGCCGATTGCACCAAGACCGATTACACCAAGCTTTTTACCATATATTTCTGTACCGGCGAATTTCTTCTTCTCTTTCTCTGCCGCCTTAGCGATATTAGCATCGTCTTTTGCTGATTTAGCCCATTCGATACCACCTGTGATATCTCTTGCTGCTAATAACATACCAGCTATAACAAGCTCTTTAACACCATTTGCATTTGCTCCAGGTGTATTGAATACTACGATACCTTTCTCTGCGCATTTATCAAGAGGAATATTATTAACACCTGCTCCTGCTCTTGCAATTGCTTTTAATGATGCCGGCATCTCCATATCATGCATTGCTGCACTTCTTACTAATACAGCATCAGCTTCTTCGAAATTATCAACTACATTATAATTATCTGTAAATAAATCAAGACCTACTTTTGCAATAGGATTTAAACAATTAATCTTTGTCATATTAATCTCCATTCCGCAGGCATCTATGCCGGAGGAATCGCGAGTCAAATCATAGATTTGGCTCTGCGATATTACTAAATGTGTTGCCTGCGACACATTTAGTTGTGTGAAAAATAATCGCATCGGCATTATTTTTCACACCAGACTCCATTTAGCAGGCAAATATTATTTATTTTCTGCTTCAAATTTTCTCATAAATTCAACTAATTTCTTAACACCCTCAATTGGCATTGCATTGTAGATACTTGCTCTCATACCACCAACTGTTCTGTGTCCTTTAAGGTTCTCAAAACCTGCTTCTTTAGCTTCTTTAACGAACTTAGCATCTAAATCTGTATCACCTGTTACAAATGGAACATTCATTAATGAACGATCCTCTTTAACAACAGTTCCTTTGAATAATTCACTCTCGTCTAAGAAATCATAAAGTATTTTGGCTTTCTCGATGTTACGTTTCTGCATTTCTTCAAGTCCGCCCATCTTCTTTAACCATTTGAATACTTTACCGCAGATATAGATACCATATGCTGGAGGTGTATTATACATAGAACCATTGTCTGCATGTGTCTTGTACTGTAACATTGTTGGGACACCCTCAAGTGGTTCATCTGGAATTAAATCTTCACGAATGATTACGATTACAACACCTGCTGGTCCGATATTCTTCTGAACACCACCATAGATTACACCGTATTTAGTTACATCTACAGGCTCTGATAAGAAGCATGATGAAACGTCAGCTACAAGTGTCTTACCCTTTGTATTAGGAAGTGTCTTATATTTTGTACCGTAAATTGTATTATTTTCACAAATGTATACATAATCAGCATCTTCACTGATTGGAAGATCTGAACAATCAGGAATATACGAAAATGTCTTATCCTCTGATGAAGCTATCTTATTAGCTTTACCGAATTTCTGTGCTTCCTGATATGCTTTTTTAGCCCACTGACCTGTTACTATGTAATCAGCTACACCGTTCTTCATAAGATTCATTGGAATCATTGCGAACTGTGTCGATGCACCACCCTGTAAGAATAATACTTTATAGTTATCAGGAATGTTCATTAAATCACGTAAATCCTGTTCTGCTGCATCGATTATCTCCTGATAAGCCTTAGAACGATGGCTCATCTCCATAACCGACATTCCTGTACCATTATAATCTAACATTTCTGCTGCTGCTTCTTTTAAAACCTCTTCAGGTAATACAGCCGGACCGGCTGAAAAATTGTAAACTCTGCTCACTTTTCGTGTCCTCCTTTTATATTACATCACATTAAAGTGTTAATGTCTTATATTCACTCATTCTACATCTCTTAATATTAACAGTCAAGACCTTTAGCTGCTAAATCCTCTGCTGAGAATGCTTCACTGATTGGTGCATTTGGTGCAACCATAGGGAATACCTTATCATCACTGCCTATCTGACAATCGATTACAACAGGGATATTAAGTGAAATAGCTTCCTTTAATGCTGGCTCTAATTCCTCTGGTTTTGTAATCTTATATGCCTTAGCACCCATAGCTTCTGCCAATTTAACAAAATCTACCGAATCATTAAGAGTTGTATTAGAATATCTCTTTCCATAGAACAATGTCTGCCACTGTCTAACCATACCTAATACGTGGTTATTAATAATTACTTCAATGATTGGAATATTATATCTTGTTGCTGTTGCAATCTCATTCATATTCATTCTGAAGCAGCCGTCACCTGCTATATTAATAACGACTTTATCTTTATTACCAAGCTTAGCACCCATACTTGCGCCTAAACCATATCCCATTGTTCCGGCACCACCTGATGATACGAATGTTCTTGGTTTACTGTATTTATAATACTGTGCTGCCCACATCTGATGCTGACCAACTTCTGTTGTAATAATTGCATCACCATTTGTTACTTCATAAATCTTCTCCATAATAAATGGTCCGTTTAACTCATTTTTATCATATGTTAAAGGATATGTAGCTTTTAATTCATTTATGTGATTAATCCATTCATTTCTGTCATGTTTTGTTAATCTTGCATTTAATCTTGTAAGAACTTCTTTAACATCACCTATAATACTTGCTGTTGTAGGGATATTCTTATTAATTTCAGCAGGATCAATGTCGATATGAAGAACTTTTGCATTTTTAGCAAATTTCTTAGCATTACCTATTACTCTGTCGCTGAATCTTGCACCGATTGCAATAAGTAAATCACACTCTGTAACACCGAAGTTAGATGTCTTTGTTCCATGCATACCTAACATTCCTGTGTATAATGGATTAGTTCCATCAAATGCACCTTTGCCCATAAGCGAATCACATACAGGAGCATTTACCTTTTCAACAAATTCCTTTAATTCATCAGAAGCACCTGATATAACAACACCACCACCAACAAAGATGAATGGTTTCTTAGCTTTATCAATTAATTTAACTGCTTTTTCTATATCTTCTTCTGTGATATTCTCTGTAGAACGCTCTATCTTCATTGGCTCTTTATAAGTATATTCTGCCTTATTAGCTGTAGCATCCTTAGTAATATCTACAAGAACAGGACCAGGACGGCCTGATTTAGCTACATAGAAAGCTTTTCTAAGTGTATCTGCAAGATTTTCAACCTCACGTACCATATAATTATGTTTTGTAATTGGCATTGTAACACCTACAATGTCAACCTCCTGGAATGAATCCTTACCAAGTGCTGCCTTAGCAACATTTGCTGTAATTATAACCATTGGTACTGAATCCATATAAGCTGTTGCAATACCTGTTACAAGGTTAGTTGCACCCGGACCTGATGTAGCCATACATACTCCAACTTTACCTGTTGAACGTGCATATCCGTCTGCTGCATGGGCAGCTCCCTGCTCATGTGAAGTTAAATAGTGAGTTATCTCATCGGAATGTTTATATAATTCATCATATACATTTAAGATTGTTCCACCAGGGTATCCGAATACTGTATCAACGCCCTGCTCTTTTAAACATTCAATAATTATTTCTGAACCTGTTAACTGCATTTTTACTTTCCTTTCCGTATCTTTTATTTAATCTATATTATATAGAATTTTATTACTTAATATTTCTAATTAATTAGTTTTTAAAATTGCACCTGTATTTGCTGAAGTTACAAGTGAAGCATATCTTGCAAGATATCCTGTTGTTACCTTTGGTTCTCTTGGCTGCCATTTTGCTTTTCTTTCAACTAATACTTCATCTGATACATCAAGTGTGATAGTATTTGCATTAATATCAATCTTAATGATATCTCCCTCTTCAACTAAAGCGATTGGTCCGCCTACTGCTGCCTCAGGTGATACATGGCCGATTGATGCTCCTCTTGATGCTCCTGAGAAACGTCCGTCAGTAATAAGTGCTACACTTGAACCAAGTCCCATACCTGCGATTGCTGATGTAGGATTGAGCATTTCTCTCATTCCAGGGCCGCCTTTTGGTCCCTCGTATCTGATAACCACAACGTCACCTTCAACAATTTTACCACCTTTGATAGCTGCGATTGCATCTTCTTCACAATCAAATACTCTTGCAGGTCCTTCATGCTTAAGCATCTCAGGTACAACTGCTGAACGTTTAACTACACAGCTGTCTGGTGCAAGATTACCTCTAAGTACGGCAATTCCGCCTACTTCACTGTATGGATTATCTATTGGTCTGATAACATTTGTATCTTTGTTAACAACATTTTTAATATTTTCACCTACTGTCTTACCTGTAACTGTCATAAGGTCTGTATTCAATAAGCCTTTCTTATTAAGCTCGTTCATTACAGCATATACACCGCCTGCCTCATTGAGTTCTTCGATGTATGTATGACCTGCAGGTGCAAGGTGGCAGAGGTTAGGTGTTCTTGAACTGATTTCATTAGCAATATCAAGATTTAATTCAACGCCTGCTTCGTGTGCAATAGCTGGTAAATGAAGCATACTGTTTGTACTGCAGCCAAGTGCCATATCTACTGTTAAAGCATTTCTAAATGCTGCTTCTGTCATAATATCTCTTGGTCTGATATTCTTCTCAAGAAGTTCCATAACTTTCATACCTGCGTGTTTAGCAAGCTTAAGTCTCTCTGAATATACGGCAGGTATTGTACCATTACCCTGTAATGCCATACCAAGTGCCTCTGTAAGACAGTTCATACTGTTAGCTGTATACATTCCCGAACATGAACCACATGTAGGACATGCTTTTGCTTCAAATTCTTCTACATCTTCAAGTGTCATTGTTCCTGCTGCATAAGAACCTACAGCCTCAAACATACTTGATAATGATGTCTTGCAGCCTTTAACTCGTCCTGCAAGCATTGGACCACCACTTACAAATACTGTAGGGATATTAAGTCTTGCTGCTGCCATTAATAATCCCGGAACGTTCTTATCGCAGTTAGGAATCATAACAAGAGCATCAAACTGATGTGCCATTGCCATACATTCTGTAGAATCTGCAATCAAATCTCTTGTTACGAGTGAATATTTCATTCCTGTATGTCCCATTGCGATACCGTCGCATACTGCAATTGCAGGGAACATAATTGGCGTACCACCTGCCATTGCAACACCCATTTTAACGGCATTTGCAATCTTATCTATATTCATATGACCTGGAACTATCTCATTATATGAACTTACAATACCAACTAATGGTCTGTCTAATTCTTCCTTTGTCATACCTAATGCATTAAACAATGAACGGTGAGGAGCCTGCTGCATTCCTTTTGTTACATTATCACTTCTTCTATCCATAATAATCTCCATTCCGATATCTAAATATCTTATTTTATTCTTTCACAAATTGCATCACCCATAGCTTTACATCCTACCTGAGTGTTGCCCTCTGACATAATATCAACTGTTCTGATACCATCTTTAAGTACCTGTTTAACTGCACTTTCCACAGCATCAGCTTCTTTATCAAGGTCAAATGAATATCTTAACATCATAGCTGCTGAAAGAATAGTTGCTATTGGGTTAGCAATATCTTTACCTGCAATATCAGGTGCAGCACCATGACTTGGCTCATATAATCCCATCTTGTTGTATCCGAGACTTGCTGATGGAAGCATACCAATTGAACCTGTAATCATACTTGCTTCGTCTGATAAAATATCACCAAACATATTCTCTGTAAGTATTACGTCAAACTGTTTTGGATCTTTTACTAACTGCATTGCACAGTTATCTACAAGCATATTTGTAACTTTAACTTCTGGATAATCTTTAGCGACTTCTGCCACTACTTTCTGCCATAATCTTGATGAGTCTAAAACATTTGCCTTATCGACACTTATTACATTCTTACGTCTCTTCATTGCAATATCGAAACCTGTTACTGCAATTCTTCTTATCTCATCTTCTGTATATGTGAGTGTATCAATTGCTGTTAATTTACCGTCAACCTCTTTTGTACATCTCTCTCCAAAGTAAAGTCCTCCGGTAAGTTCACGTACAACTACCATATCAAAGCCTGCTTTTGCTATATCTTCTTTAAGAGGACAAGCTTCATTAAGTTCTTCATACAGATATGCAGGTCTTAAGTTAGCATATAATGACAATGACTTTCTAATCTTTAGTAGTCCTGCCTCAGGTCTTAGGTTTGGTGCAAGCTCGTACCATTTATCTTTACCCACGACACCACCGACGGCTCCTAGTAGTACAGCATCGCTGTTCTTAGCTGTCTCTATAGCTTCATCTGTTAGTGGTTCACCATATGTATCAATGGATATTCCGCCGATTAATACATCAGTAAAATTAAATGTGTGACCGTACTTCTTACCAACTGTTTCAAGTACCTTTTTTGCTTCTTCAACAATTTCCGGACCAATTCCATCACCGGACATAACTGCTATGTTGAAATTCATGAAAATCCCTCTTTTCTATGTACTGTAATTATCTTCTTATCTTATTTAATTTTAATGCAAATACTTTTTAATATATGTTTTTAAATATATTAAAAATGTCGCCCTGTGGCGACATTTAGCAGTTTTGCTATGCAATTTTTTGTCGAAATCCACTACCCGATTGCATATCTTCATATACATAAGAAGAATATTAGGTAATATTTTATAATATTTTAATATATTTTTCAATGACTAATTAAAAAAATCTAGCACCAGACGACAATCCTTAATCATCTGGTGCCAGATTTTACTCTAATATATCTTTGGTTTTAAGCCACACGTGACTATTCTTATTATGTAATGATTTCACAAATTTACCGGTATATAATCCTTTTTGATTAAATACTTCTTCACTCATATTTACTATATCAGTTCTATAATCACCGCTTGAATCGTCTACAAACAGTAATTTAACTTCCACATTACCCTGCTTTTTAACTATGTCATAAATATAACTTGTCTTAACAACAAAATTATAATTGTCATCATAATCAACATAACCTGCCATCAGAAGTCTGTCTGTATCTTCCTTAGTAAGTCCACTTAGTATTTTATCAAGCTCTTTATTATCTTTCTTCATACAAAGAAATAAAATATAGAAAAATACTCCGATTACAGCTACTGCTATTAATAATCCTATTATTGTACCCGGGTCAAACATTTTGTCTCCATTCCGCATTTTAAGTCTGTATTACAGATATCTGTTATCGCCTCTTTTGCATACATCCATTTAACAAACATTTAAACCGAGATGTATGTCTATGTTACAGATACTCACTAAAATGCTATAAATTCTTAAAATCAGACTTTAACAATCTTTATCTTCTTTAATCCTCTTTCTAATTTCATATCCTTTAATGTATCCTTAGGAAAATCTGTTGCAACACATACCTCTTCATTGCTTACTAAATCTTTTACCCATAATTCATAACTGGTATCATCAGCCAGTATTCCCTTTGGTTTGTTAGCCATAATATGTTTTGCATATACATTAAATGACTGGTTTGATGGAGTAGTTGTGTTCTTAATTACTGCTTTTGCTTCTTTTTTATCTAATTCCTTATCATTTCCACATATAGGGCAAACTGCATAATATCTTTTACCTGTTGGAATAATTGGTATAAAGTTTAAATGTGCCCATTTATTGTACTTAACATAACCTTTCTGATATGTTCTATGGCAAACAGGACACTCCTCTGCCTCACCATAATAACCGAGTAATTTAGAGAATACTCGTGTTCCATAATAAAAAGTTCCCATTCCTCATTTCCGCCTTTCAATTTCTCTTTTCTTTCTCTTCTTTAAATATTTCTATTTTCATCTTTTGTTTCCATATGATTCCAGACCATATTCCATTATATTATAATTAATTTTTCTGTTTCGTCAATATTTTTGTGAAACCTCTTCTACACGTTTGTGAAACTTTCTCCGCAAGGTTCTTAAATATTTTTAGAAATGAGTTGAAATGAGAACGACTATTATTCCTGCCTAAACTCTGCTTACGTTATGGTAAAATATGTAATAATCCGGCAACTATAACTGCCGGAACGACGAAAGTAGGTATTCCTCTTATAAATGAAGCAATATGAAGTTTAGAGTTCTGATACATCTTCTTATCCGGTATAAATGAGAATCGTATTCTTTCACTGTTTCTCCACCAGATAAGGTCAATCACTATAAGGTCAAATGCGTTCAGGACTTCCCCAAATATCAGAAAATATACAAATGCATCTGCAAAGCCCTTAAAACCAATTGTGTAATTCAGTATTACTCCAATTATACCAAATACTACCGTAAACATTATTATATTTGAAAATATAACTTTCACAAGGTTTATATCTGCGGGTACTGAAGCTTTTAAACTGTCGTTTTTACGAATCATATCTTGAACTTCTTTAGGATATGAGCGAAAACTAAGCATATTCTTCTTATCATTTCCTGTATTCTTATAACATATTCCCCAAAATAATAAACAAAATACTACTATTAAAATACATTTTATAAACATAATAATCTCCATTCTGTAGGCACATTGTGCCGGAGGAATCGCGAGCTGAATTTCAATTTCAGCTCTGCGATAGATGCTAAATGTGGTGCCTGCAACACATTTAGCTGTGTGAAAGAATTAGCGTATCAACGTAATTCTTTCACACTATCTCCTTTTCCACAGATGTACTTATTCTTCTGTCAAAAGTCCTCTGTCAATTCCTAATTCCACTTCTAAGCCATAAAGTATAATATTCATTTCTTCCATAAATGCCTGTTTGAATTCTTCCGTTATTCCCTCTGTCATCGGATTCTTCATTATTATTTCACAGATAGATGAGAACTCCGTTAATGACAGAAGTCTGATAGTCTGTAATGACAAAGTCTTTTTAGCAAGACCTCTTTTATACAGTTCGTCATAGAATTCCTTTAGAAAACCAATGCATTTTCCGATATATTCATCTTTTAATCTGCTCATATATCTTCCTGTATCATTGTTTAACAGAATATGATACAGTGCAAATTTGCTTTCTAAAGTTTCAAATGTCTTTACTGACATTCTCGAATAGAAAATCTGAATAAGCTGCTTATCACTTAATTCCTGTAGATTCTGACATAGCATAGAATCTGTCAGTTTAAGAAGTTCCTGTCCACAATTCTCAAAAATAACCTGAAACATTTCCTCCTTACCTGAAAAATGCTTATATATTGCTCCGGGCGTAATGCCAGCTCTTGCTGCAATCTTTCTCATAGAAGCATTTTCATAACCATATTCTAAGAAAACCTGTAATGCATTTTCTAAAATATTATCACGCATTTTCTTTGTACTTTCTCTGATATTAACTCACTCCTTTATAACTTTTATGAATAGTAAAATAATTTCGTCTTGCAATATTCTGCATCACTTTTGCACCAGCTATGTGACACATTACTGTGTGATACATTACTGTACGATACTTTATTACTGTGTAATACTTTACTATTCATCAATTTACTTTACATTAAAATAACGTTTGGTAAACATTGTTTACTGAACATTATCATACTTCATAATATTTGTCAAGAAACAGTATATATGAAAAGATACTACAATTTATTTGTTAAAATTTTGCCCCAACCTGGGGCAGAAATATATTCAATTCCATGTGGACACATTAAATTAATTGTTGATAAATGCAAAGACAAACCATAAAAGTCCCCTCGAACTTTATTCCGAGAGGACTTCTCTAAATTTTACTTTTTACATTCTGCATTTCTACTTCTCGACATCTCTACTTCTCAACAATTCCCGATGGTGCTGTCCCTGTTACAGCCTGTTTAAGAAAATCATTAACTGCTTTTCCTGTATTTCGTGGCATAAAACAAGTATGTCCCTTATCTAACTTTGCTATCTCCTTCATTTGTGAATCTGTAAGTTCAAAATCAAAAATATCTAAATTTTCTTTCATTCGACTAACATTTGAAGTTTTAACTAAAGGCAGAATATTTCGTTGTATAAGCCAACGCAAGATAACCTGTACAGTTGATTTGTGATGAGCATTTGCAATTGCACAAATTACAGGATTGTTTAATAAGTCATCCTGACCTGCTGCAAGTGGTGACCACGCCTGCATTAAGATGTTTTGGCTATTCAGATATTTTTCTTCATCTTCACGCTGAAAATATGGATTACATTCAAGCAGGTTTGCTGCAGGTTTCACTTTATTCCAGAACATAAAGTCAGCTAATCTGTCCTGCGTAAAATTATCAACACTGATAGCCCTTACTTTTTCCTGTTCATATAATTCCTCGAGAGCTTTCCACGCACCATAATAATCGTGATATGGCTGATGAATAACATACATATCTAAATAATCAAGTCCTAATCTCTCCATCGACTGATTAAAGCCTCGCTTTGCACCCTCATAACTTATATCAGGTATCCAAAGCTTTGTAGTAATAAAAAGTTCCTCTCTTGGCACTCCACATTTACTAATTGCCCTGCCGACAGCTTCTTCATTACCATAAGCTGTTGCAGTATCTATCAGACGATACCCACATTCAATCGCCTGAAGCACAGCATTTTCACATACATTCTGGTCTGTCATACGAAAAACACCAAAACCTATTTTTGGTATTTTAACACCGTTATTTAAAACAAATTTTTCATTCATAAAAATACCTCCTAAATATTTTGGGTAGTGTCAAGTTTACTACCTTATTTTTTATTAAAAACCTTTATTTTAGGGAGTTTGCAAACAAAAAGAGCATTGACCTCCTTTTTGTGGTATAATATCCGCGACCAAACATCAACTATACAAAGGAGACAATGCTCATGGACATTATACTATACTTATTAAATTACA
>OMVQ01000024.1 GCA_900314555.1 uncultured Eubacteriales bacterium
AATTAATTTCTTATTTTTCATAACTAATCCTCATTTCCGGGTGTCTACCCACTCTCTCCAATGTCTCCTACTTTTCGACATTATTTCCTTGTATATTACCATTTGTCCTTTTTTATGTCAAATAAATTTCAAATCTTTCGTCTTTTTTCCATCATCTGTCACTTCATTTTTCCATTTAATTCGTTGTTATTTACACCGCAGTATGTTATAATATCAGTATAATTTTGTTGCCTTTTTCATATAGTGATTAGTGGTAAAAGTGTACTTTGCACTTAAGTATTATTTTTGAAATTTCAATAATTAGAAACGTTATTTCAGGCAACAAGGAATGGAGGTTAAGTATGGCAAGATTTACATTACCAAGAGATTTATATCATGGCAAAGGTTCTATAGATGAACTTAAGAACCTTAAAGGTACAAAAGCTGTTGTAGTAGTTGGCGGTGGCTCAATGAAGCGCTTTGGTTTTCTTGATAAAGCAGTCGATAATCTTAAAGCTGCCGGTATGGAAGTTGAACTTATCGAAAATGTCGAACCTGATCCAAGTGTTGAAACAGTTATGAGAGGTGCAAAGGTTATGCAGGACTTTGAACCTGACTGGATTGTTGCAATGGGCGGTGGTTCACCAATTGATGCAGCTAAAGCAATGTGGGCATTTTATGAATATCCTGATGTCACATTCGAAGAACTTTGTATTCCTTTTAATTTTCCAACACTTCGTACAAAAGCTAAATTCTGTGCTATTCCATCTACATCAGGAACCGCTACAGAGGTTACTGCTTTCAGTGTAATTACTGACTATGCTAAAGGTATCAAATATCCATTAGCTGATTTCAATATTACACCAGATGTTGCAATCGTTGACCCTGATCTGGCTGAAAAGATGCCTCCAAAACTTACTGCACATACAGGTATGGATGCAATGACTCACGCAATCGAGGCATATGTTTCAACATTACATTGTGATTATACTGACCCGCTTGCACTCCATGCAATTAAGATGATTCATAATGATTTAATTAAATCATATAATGGTGATATGGAAGCCAGAGACAGAATGCATAATGCACAATGCCTCGCAGGTATGGCTTTCTCTAATGCATTACTCGGTATAGTCCACTCAATGGCGCATAAAACAGGAGCTGCATATTCAGGTGGACATATTGTTCATGGCTGTGCAAATGCAATGTATCTTCCTAAAGTAATTAAATATAACTCAAAGAATCCTGAAGCAGCCGTAAGATATGGAGAAATTGCTACTTTCATTGGTCTGAAAGGAGATTCTACAGAATCTTTAGTGGATGCACTTATTAAAGAGCTTAAATCTATGAATGAAGCACTCAATATTCCTAAATGCATTAAAGATTATGAGGGTGGAATAATTGATGAAGCCGAGTTCAATTCTAAATTATCAGATGTTGCTGCTCTTGCAATTTCAGATGCCTGCACAGGTTCTAACCCACGTATTCCAACACAAGAGGAAATGGAGAAATTACTTGATGCCTGCTTCTACGATAAAGAAATTGATTTCTAATGTTATATTTTTAACTAATTTGCAAAAAACTCTTGATAAAATACCGCTATCGTATGTATAATGTCTTTTAATGATGAAATATCAAAGAAAAATATACAGAAAGTGGAGACTATTGAAATGGTAAAAGTAGTTAAATTCGGTGGCAGTTCACTTGCCAGCTCACAACAGTTTAAAAAGGTTGGAGAAATAATCCATGCTGAGGAATCAAGAAAATATATCGTTCCATCTGCACCTGGAAAGAGATTTTCAGATGATATCAAGGTAACAGATATGTTATATGAATGCTATACAGCAGCAGTTAAAGGCAAAGATTACAAACCTTTACTTGAAAATATTAAGAAGAGATACTATGACATTATTAATGAATTAGGACTTGATTTATCTCTTGAGAAAGAATTTTCAATTATGGAGTCAGGTTTCGTTGGTAAAGCAGGTAGAGATTATGCTGCATCACGTGGCGAATACTTAAATGGTATTGTTCTTGCTAATTACCTTGGTTTCGAATTCATAGATGCCGCTGAAGTTATCTTCTTTGATGATAATGGTAACTTTGATGCTGATAAGACTAATGAAATTCTTTCAGAAAGACTTAGCAAAGTTGCATATGCAGTTATTCCTGGTTTCTATGGTTCAATGCCTAACGATACTATCAAGACATTTTCAAGAGGTGGTTCTGATGTAACAGGTTCTATCGTAGCCAAAGCTGTTAAAGCAGATTTATACGAAAACTGGACTGATGTATCAGGTGTCCTTGTTACAGATCCAAGAATTATAGATAATCCTAAGGTAATTAACACAATTACATATAAGGAATTAAGAGAGTTATCATATATGGGAGCTTCCGTACTTCACGAGGATGCTATCTTCCCTGTAAGAAAAGAGGGTATTCCAATTAATATTAAGAATACTAATGCACCATCTGATCCAGGTACAATGATTGTTGAAAGCACTTCTATGAAACCTGAATATACAATTACAGGTATCGCAGGAAAACGTGGTTTCACAGTTGTTACAATTGAAAAAGATATGATGAACTCTGAACTTGGTTTTGGTAGAAGAGTTCTTGAAGAATTCGAGAAGAATGGTGTTTCTTTCGAGCATATGCCTTCAGGAATAGATACAATGAGTGTTGTTGTTCACCAGGCTGAATTCGGTAAGAAAGAACAGGAGATACTTGCAGGTATTCATAGAAATACTCATCCTGATTCAATCGAAATCGAATCGGATATCGCATTAATAGCTGTCGTTGGTCGTGGTATGAAAGCTACAAGAGGTACAGCAGGAAGAATCTTCTCTGCACTTGCACACGCACACGTAAATGTTAAGATGATTGACCAGGGTTCAAGCGAATTAAATATAATCGTCGGTGTTGAAGACTCTGATTTTGAAAAGGCTATTCAGGCTATTTATGACATCTTTGTAACAGTTAATTTATAATTTATTGTAATATATATTACTACACAAAATAAGACATATAACTAATCACCTTGATTAGTATATGTCTTATTTTATATGTTCATCAACACGTTTTATACTATAACACACTTTTTCTAAATAACTCTCTATAATTATTTTTCTGCCGATACTTCTCTGCAATTAAGCAGACTTAGCAGGATGAAAAATAATGGTGTAGTTACTACCTGATTAATATTAACAAATGACTGTGCAAGATAGCACAGAACTGCTGCAGGTATTATCCATGAATTTTCATTCTTCAATGCATTTTTAATACTTGCAATAACAAGTCCTGCGTATGTTATTAATCCTATAATCCCTGTTGTTACAAGGTATTGCAGACATTCATTATGTGCGTTATCATAATATGCATTTGTAACACGATACATTTTATCTCCATATTTAGCAACCAGATATGGTCTCAATGAATCAGTTCCTATGCCAAATAATTTATTTATAAAAGGCATATCACGATAATCTTTAACTAACACTTTCCATATGTATCCTCTATAACTTCCATAGCTGTCACTAAACCTTAAAATCGTTTCGAATTTGCCCAAATCAGCTTCTTTAAATACTGTAGTAAAACAAATAACCAATATTATATATGCCACAATTCCAACGCCCATAATTAACAGATAGACATTCTTAAATCTCATAACATCTGTTATATATTTCATTTCGATTAATATACTTATTCCTAAAATAGTCGCTAGAATTAGAATTACTTTATCATTAAATAATGCCTTGGTAAATGTACTTACAATTCTTACCTCTTTCGCATTATCATTGACTTTCAGCAATACTTTAACAATTACTTCGATTAATACAAACGGAAGAATTACTTCACTTATTCTTACTTTCTTCTCCCTGCATTTACCAAAAATAAGTGTCAAAAATATAGATGCAAAGATTACAATATATGCACTGTCACACTGTCCGCATACAACTCCGGCACCATTAATTATTAGTGCTATCAGATAGAAAAACTTCTCCTTTGGTGCTGTACCATGCAGATATTTAATAAATAATACAGGAATAGTTAATGCAAAATAACTTGTATATACATCAACGTGACCTAATGTTGATATGTAGAATAATTTCTGTGAAAATTCCAATTTATCATAAAAACCAAGAAAATCAATTCCTGCAAATTGCAGAATTCCCACTATTGATATAAGTACACTTCCTATTGCCGCAATCCTATAAAAAGTTTCATCTAACTTAAATGTACGTGATATCAGAAAATATATGAAAGTAAGGCAGATTACCGTAGAAAGTCCCATATTTCTTCCCGAAGCACCATTTAGACCATATAAGATATCTCCCGATAAAAGTGTTGAAATCACATTTACTATTAAGAATGCAAACATAAAATAATCACTTACACTGAATCTGATTTCCCCCGTCTTTATCTTCGTGAAAATATTTTCAGGTATATAGAATACGGATATTATGAACATTATACCTGTTACAATCAGGAATAATATGTATTTGCAGGTAACTATATCAAAATAATAATTGTGAAAAAATATTGGATAGATTAAAAACATAAAATAAACATATAATTTCACCAATCCATAATTAGAAATATAATTCTTCACTTCTCTCTCCGTTTCCATTCACTAACATTGTCCGCAATTGCAACACATATTACATAACAGATTAGCAAGACATAACCTCATACACATTCCGTCATCCGAATAAACATTTCCGCCAAATGGTGACTGCATGGAATGATACCACGAACCACCGGATTGTAACTGATATAAAAGCATCTGATACTGTGAATTGTTCGGTTCCATCTTCGCTGCCATTTCTGCATCCTCGACCGCTTTAATATTGTTTCCGACACCCATATTGGCAATCGCAGACAGATAATACCATCTTGCGTTTCTGTCAGCCATTCCATTTAATATATTAAGTGCTTCTTTAAAATGCCTTGAACTGATATAATTCTCAGCAGCTCTTAAATGATTTGAATATTCATCATTTCCATATGAATACTGGTCTGAAGAATTGCCAAAACCTCCAAAGCCTCCTCCGTAGCCTGTATTATTACCGAAACCTCCGAAGCCTCCATTTCCGTAGCCTGTATTATTGCCGAAACCTCCGAAGCCTCCGTTTCCATAGCCCGCATTATTACCATATCCTCCATTATATGAATAACCTGCTTCTTTTTCTTTCATAATCTGGTCATATGCCTGCTGTACTTCTTTAAATTTTTCTTCTGCCTGTGCTTTATTAGGATTATTAATATTGGCATCAGGGTGATACTTTCTGCTGAGATTTCTGTACGCCTTCTTAATCTCTTCGTCAGATGCTCCTCTTGAAATTCCTAATACTGAATATGGATCAATCATGCTGTCCTCCGTTCTTAGAACTCTTCAATCTATCTCTGGATATCTGTGTGTATTTAACCCAGACACCAGCATATAATATATTTCTTAAAATCTGTACGTTTTCCACAATTGGTAATCTTTCAAATGACTTTGTACACTCTGCCATCATCATTGTTAACATATTATAACACTTATTTTCGAAATCTTCCTCATAAAAAATATTTTTTAGTGGATTATAATTACCTTTCTTAATATCCTCCTCGATATCTTCGTATGCATCCATAATATATATGAATTTACCAAGATAGAAGCCCATTCTTCTTAAATCAGCCTCCCACTCGTCATTCTTATATACATATATTTCCGATAAAATATTGCCAAATGCACCTGCGACATAATCGATATTGGTTTCATTTGCTTTCTCGTACTCACTTAATTTACGAAGATTATCCGTTATTACCTGCATCTTCTCTTCATAACTTTTTATCGTCTTAGAATTCTTTCCCTTAAGAAGAGCCATAAGTATTTTAGCCTTCAGCTTCTTCTCATCGTTCCAGTCATCTTCGAATTTACTATATGCAAGCATAAGATTTACATCTGCACCATAATCCGTAAATTCATTACTTCTAATATTCTGCTTATTAAATGGATGAATAATACATTTTTCCTTAGTAACATACGATTCAGGTTCATATAGACTTGTAAGCAACAGGACTAAAAAATTAATATCATAACTTAAAGAAAGACGGCATAGATTACCATGCCGTTTTCCCATAGCTTTACATAAGCCACAATAATATGAACGATATAAATCGTACTCTTTAAATTTCATTTCTGGTTTATTAATCGTTACATATCCAAACATATATACCTCTTTTCCGAGCAATGCGAGGTGGCGGATAAAAGCGGTGTATACCGGTTTTATTCTGCCATCATTACAATTTGTTTGCAAAACAAATTGTTTGTTTAAAAATCAGCACATCAGTGTGATTTTTAAACATAGCCTCTTTTCCGAACAACGCAAGGTGGCGGATAAAAGCCACTCTAACTTCTCTTAATAAATTCCGTATAGCATTTCGGACATCTTATTGATATACGTCCTTTATTCTTAGGAATCTTTATCTTCTGTCTGCAATTTGGACATCTGTAGATATGATGTGTTTTTCTAATCTTCATATCTCTTTTAAATGTTGCAAATGCACTTCTGAACTTCGAACTGTATTTGAGATATCTGTTATTTTCTGCATAACGCTTCTCATAGTTCCTTGAGAAACATCTTATATACAGATATATCATAACTGCCAAAGCAAGTAAATACAGCAATCCGTTTCTAAATATTGTGGATATGAATAATAATGCTATTGATACCACTAATAAAAACTTCGAAAACTGGTCTATACCATATCTGCCATACATAAATCTCTTAAATCTTTCTAACATCGCAAGACCTCCGTTTCAACACTTTTAATCTATTAATATTGTGAGGTATGTTTCATTTATAATTATGAAACATACCTCTAAAACAACATCTTTTTACGCTATATCCTCAAACTGTGAATTATAAAGGTTAGCATAGAAACCATTCTTGGCAATAAGCTCTTCATGGTTACCCTGCTCTATGATATCTCCGTCTTTCATAACAAGAATCATATCAGCATCTTTAATAGTCGATAATCTGTGGGCAATAACGAAACTTGTTCTGCCTCTCATAAGATTATCCATAGCTTTTTGTATTCTTACTTCTGTTCTTGTATCAACCGAACTTGTAGCTTCATCTAATATAAGAATCTTCTTATCAGCAAGTATTGCTCTGGCAATAGTAAGGAGCTGCTTCTGTCCCTGTGATACGTTGCTTGCATCTTCATTTAATTCCATCTGGTATCCATCAGGGAGTGTCTTTATGAAGTGGTGTGCATGTGCGGCCTTAGCTGCTGCGATGACTTCTTCATCTGTTGCATCAAGACGTCCGTATCTTATATTCTCCATAATTGTTCCCTTGAATAACCATGTATCCTGAAGAACCATACCGAAATTATCTCTTAAATCATATCTGTTAAAATCTTTAATGTCGTGTCCGTCTACCTTAATACTTCCTGTATTGGCATCATAGAATCTCATTAATAATTTAACCATTGTAGTCTTACCTGCACCTGTTGGTCCGACAATCGCAACTGTCTGGCCCGGTTTAACTTCACAACTGAAATCGTGAATAATGATTTTATCAGGTTTGTAACCAAATGATACGTGGTCAAATGTTACATTGCCCTCTACATTATCAAGCTTAACAGGATTCTCAACATATAATTCTTCTTCAGGCTCGTCAAGGAGTTCAAATACTCTTTCTGCTGCCGCAACCATTGACTGGAACATATTAGATACCTGTGCAAGCTGTGCAATAGGCTGTGTAAATGATCTTACATACTGGATAAATGACTGTATATCACCTATCTCAATTGTGTGGTTAATTACAAGGAAACCACCTACAACTGCTACTGCCACATAACCTAAGTTACTGATAAATGACATAATTGGCTGCATCATTCCTGATAAGAACTGTGATTTCCATGCTGATTTATAAAGCACTTCATTAGTCTTATCGAATTCATCTAATACAATGTCCTCTCTGTTAAATGCTTTAACAATATTCTGTCCACTGTATACCTCTTCAATCTGTCCGTTTATTTTACCTAAATATTTCTGCTGTGCAACGAAATATTTCTGAGATTTCTTTACAACTAAACCAACCATCATTCCTGATAAAGGAAGAATAACTATTGCTATAAGAGTCATTATAGGGCTGATGCTTAGCATCATTATAAGGATACCTATAACTGTAGTAACCGAAGTAATTAACTGCGTAATACACTGGTTTAAACTCATCTGTAATGTATCGACATCATTAGTAATTCTTGATAGGATTTCACCTACATTACGTGATTCGTAATAACTGATTGGCAGTCTGTTAAGCTTCTTAGAGATGGCATCTCTTAAGTTATAACACATTTTCTGTGATACACCTGTCATTAACCAACCCTGTATAAATGAAAATAATGCGCTGACTGCATACATTCCTAATAATATTCCAAGAATAACGCCTATTCTGTGGAAATTAATTCCGCCTGTTCCTGCAATCATTCTTCCAAGACCTTTACCAAGCTCTGTTGTAGCTTTACCTAATATCTTAGGTCCTGCAATTGTAAATATCGTGCTGCCGATTGCAAATACCATAACCATCGCAATCTGAAGTGTATATGTCTTTGCAAATGACATTAATTTCTTAATTGTTCCTTTGAAATCTTTAGCCTTTTCAGCAGGTGCACCAAAGCCACCGCCTCCGGGACCACGTCTTCTTCTCTGCTCTGCCATTATGCATTACCTCCCTTCAACTCTTTTTCTGATAACTGGGATTTTGCAATTTCCTGATATGCTTCACACGAAGCTAATAATTCCTCATGTGTACCTTTACCAACTATCTTACCGTCATCTAACACTATTAACTGGTCTGCATGAAGAATTGTACTGATTCTCTGTGCTACGATAATAATAGTTGAATTACTGAGGTTCTGGTTAAGTGCCTTTCTAAGAACCACATCTGTCTTATAATCAAGTGCCGAAAAACTGTCATCGAACAAGAAAATCTGTGGTCTTTTTGCGATTGCTCTTGCGATTGATAATCTCTGCTTCTGTCCTCCGGAAACATTTGTACCACCCTGTGTAATCTCTGATTTATATTTATCAGTTTTAGAATCAATGAATTCTAATGACTGGGAAATCTCGGCTGCAAGTTTCATATCATCATCGCTTACTTTATCACCTGCAAATTTAATATTTGATTCAATATCACCTGAGAATAATACACCTTTCTGAGGTACAAAACCGATTAAATCTCTTAATTTATGTTGTGAAATATCTCTTATATCCACACCATCAATAGTGATACTTCCATCACTTACATCATAGAACCTAGGTATCAGATGAATAAGTGTCGATTTACCACAACCCGTACTACCAATTATGGCTGTAGTCTTACCTGGTTCCGCCGTAAAGTTAAGTCCCTCTAATGCATTTTCATCGGCACCCGGATATTTGAAATTAACATTGTTAAATGATAATACGCCTTTTAAGTTGTCTAACTTCTTATCATTTTCAATACAATTATCTGCGTTATGAATTGTTGGTTCTGTCTCGATTATTTCATCAATTCTGGCTGCCGCAACGCCTGCTCTTGGAAGCATAATTGAAATCATTGTAAGCATTAAGAATGACATAATTATCTGCATTGCATATGTGATAAATGCCATCATATCACCAACCTGAAGTCTTCCATTATCAATGCCCTTAGCTCCCATCCATACGATAAGAACTGTAATTGCATTCATTATAAACATCATAATAGGCATCATAAATGTCATAACCCTGTTAGTAAATAACTGTGTTGACATTAAGTCCTTATTAGCATCTTCAAATCTCTCTTCTTCTTTCTTCTCTCTTGAAAATGCTCTGATTACTAATACACCTGTAAGAATCTCTCTGGATACAAGATTTAACTTATCCATAAGTTTCTGCATTATCTTGAACTTAGGAAGTGCAATAGACATAAGTATTAATACGGTTCCTACGATAACTATTACTGCGAGTACGATTATCCAGTCGAGTCCTGTATCTGTCTTTAAGACCTTAACGATACCACCTATTGCAAGTACCGGTGCATACATTACCATTCTGAACATCATTACCGTAACCATCTGTACCTGCTGGATATCATTTGTACTTCTTGTAATTAATGAAGCTGTAGAGAATTTATCCATCTCAGTGTTCGAATATGATACAACCCTCTTAAATACATTATTTCTAAGTGTCATACCTACTCTTGCCGCTAATATTGATGCAAGTAATCCTGCAAAAATCGATGCAATCATACCTATAACTGCATATCCTAACATTGTAAGACCTTTCTTAATAAGATAATTGGTCTGTATCTTATCTGTATTCACACCAACTTTCTTATATTCAGCCTTAACAAATACGGTTGCCTGACTTGATATCATTGTATCGCCATATTCGCCAATTTTATCTTCAGCAGCTTTTCTCTGTGCTAATATGTCCTCTTTAGACATCATTCCTGCCGCATATGCTGCTTTCATCTGTTCTAATGAACCGTCCTGTTTGCTTTCCATTCCTGATATCATAACAATAGGAATACCAAGAATATCATTTAATTTATCAATGTTTTTCTGATTATCAGTTGTTAATTTATAGATTCCTTTATCATTTAATTTATAATATTTATTAACAACCTCTATTTCATCATCACTTAAAAATAAGCAGATATTTTCATATGTTTCAGCACTCATTTTCTCAGGTGCAACATTTTCAATACCTCCATTAGTTATACCAACATCGACAATATCACTGGTATACGATGGTAATGCCAGATCGCAATACGCCTGAACAACAAGTAATGCAATTATGACAAGTATTATTCCGATATGTTCTTTCCAATACTTAAATAATTTACCCATTCTACTGCTTCGTCTCCTTTCCTTTACCTGATTTTTTACCTAATTCATTTCCAAATTCTCTTTCAATTATTTCTGACATCTCCGTAATTATCTCTGAAAGAATCTCTATCTTCTCTGCTCCCATATTGACAATAATTGTATTAAGATAATCATTCAGATCATTACGTATGGAATTTCTCTGCTCAATGCCTTTATCAGTAATAGACACATATACATTTCTTCTGTCGTCAGGGTCCATCACTCTTAGAATATATTCTTTTTTCTCCATAGTATTCAACATTCTGGATACCTGTGGCATTGAAATTTTGAGTTTCTTAGCTATTTCAGAAACTTTTACTCCTTTTCTGTCAGGATATTCTCTTCTGACTCTGTCTAACATTCCTAATGTACACATTTCCATAGGTGAAATTTTACCATTCATAATGTTTCGATGTGCCTTATTCATCTTCATTGTAGATGTTATGAGTCTATCCCTCAATAAAGCAGCTTCTTCTTCATTCATCGTTTCCATTTTATATATTTTTCACCTTCTTTATATTTATTTAATAAAGTTAATATTTAACATTGTTAACTATTAACGGTCGCAATTATATCTCTATCGTAAATATATGTCAATAAAATAAATATAAACTTTTTGAAAAGTGTTTGGGAAATGCAAAATCGCCAGCCTGAATCGGCTGACGATTTATAGATTTTAATCTTTATAATTTATTATTTTGATTATAAGTCTAGAGAATTTAAACCTCTAATATTATAACTTACTCAGTTGCTTCACCAAGGAAGAATATGGTCTGATTTGAATATACAAGTATATCCTTTGTATCTTTCTCATTTACATAGACTTTTGAACCAACCTCGATTCTTGAACTACATAAATCTTTCTCTGGCAGTTTTAAATTATCTTCTTCATTTACATCACCATAATATTTATAGTTTTCATAACCAGCTACATCTGCCTCTGTCTTATCTTTATAGACAAGCATTGATGATTTCTGTTCATATAAAGTGCCATTTACATACTGATACATTTTCTGTACCTCGCCTGATGGATGCCCTGTCTCTTCTTCAACTACTGACTGCGAAGCCTTAGTTGTGACTGCATTATTCGTTGAATCTGTTGTCTTTTTGCTGCCACAGGCAGATAATACTAATACTGAGCAACATATAACCATTATAAATCTTTTCTTCATAAGTTACCTCCTAACCCAAACATTCCTACATATTTCTAAATTTATCAAAATTCTACTCAAAGAATTTCTTAATCTTCTCAATATCAGAAGTCATACTGACTAATAGCATATCAAGTACAGTAAGTGCAACCATTGACTCCACAACCACTACTGCTCTTGGAACAATAATAGGATCGTGTCTGCCTTTGATATTAATGCTTATGTTCTCACCTGATTTATTGACAGTTTTCTGCTCTTTAAATATCGATGGAGTTGGTTTAAAGTATGCTCTTACAAGCACATCTGAACCGTCGCTGATTCCACCAAGTATTCCACCTGCATGGTTAGTCATCTTAGTGATATTTCCATTATCATCTGCGATAAAATCATCATTATTCCCGGAACCGAATGCTTTCGCAACTTTTGTTCCGTCACCGACCTCAAAGGCTTTGACAGCACCTATAGATACTATGGCTTTGGCAAGATTAGCATCAAGCTTCTCGAATACAGGCTCACCAATACCCGCTTTCATTCCACTTACGACACACTCTATGACACCGCCTACGCTGTCGCCCTCTGCCCTTTTATCATCTAACAGCTTTTCTGCCCTGTCAGCAGCTTCCTTGTCAGGCATATATAACATATTATTAAATATTTCTTCTGAATCGAATTTATCCATATCGATTTCTACATCACCGATAGCTTTTGTGTATGCATTTACATTTATTCCAAGACTCTTTAAAATCTTACTTGCAATTGCACCTGCTGCTACTCTTGCGATAGTCTCTCTGCCTGATGAACGTCCACCACCACGATAATCCCTGAAGCCATATTTCATATCAAATGTATAATCTGCGTGTCCCGGTCTGTAATAAGATGCTATCTCCGAATAATCATTTGAGCGCTGTGTCTTATTGTACACTATCATCGAAATAGGTGTACCTGTTGTCTTACCCTCAAATGTACCGGATAATATTTCTACTTTATCATCTTCACTTCTTGGTGTGGAGAACTTAGACTGTCCCGGTTTTCTTCTGTTAAGAAAGACCTGTATATCATCTTCATTTAACTCTACACCTGCCGGGCAGCCATCTACTACAACGCCGATTCCTTTTCCATGTGACTCTCCCCAGGTTGATATCTTAAATATATTTCCAAAGCTAGAACCTGCCATTTTCTATTCCTCACTATTAATCTAATAACTAATTCTGTAATTAATCTTCGTATAAAGGATATTTGTCTGTTAATGTCTTAACTAATGCCATCGCCTGTTCCTTGTTAGCAGCAACATCTTTAACAAGTAATGAAATAGCTTCTGCAATAACGTCCATATCTTCTACAACCATTCCTCTTGATGTAACTGCCGGTGTACCAAGTCTGATACCACTTGTTACAAATGGAGATGCAGGATCATTAGGAATTGTATTCTTATTACATGTAATGTTAGCGGCATCTAATAATTTCTCACACTCTTTACCTGTAACATTCATATTTCTTAAATCAACAAGCATTAAGTGATTATCTGTACCACCCGAAATAAGATTAAAGCCTCTGTCTGTAAGTCCTTTAGCAAGTGCCTGTGCATTATCTTTAACACCTTTCATATACACTTTAAAGCTGTCATCTAATGCTTCCTTGAAGCAAACTGCCTTAGCTGCGATAACATGCATAAGTGGACCACCCTGAATACCTGGGAATACTGCTTTATTAAAGTTGAACTTCTTAGCACTTTCTTCATTGCATAAAATCATACCACCACGAGGTCCTCTTAATGTCTTATGTGTTGTTGTAGTTGTAACATCAGCATAAGGAATTGGACTCATATGAAGTCCTGTAGCAACAAGACCTGCGATATGTGCCATATCTACCATAAGATATGCACCAACTTCATCTGCTATCTCTCTGAATTTCTTGAAATCAATTTCTCTTGGATATGCGCTTGCACCGGCAATAATAAGTTTTGGTTTTGCTTCTTTGGCAATCTTTAATACTTCATCATAATCAATATATCCATCATCAGTAATTCCATAAGGAACGATGTTGAAATATTTACCTGAAATATTAACAGGACTTCCATGTGTAAGATGTCCACCATGTGCAAGGTTCATACCCATTACTGTATCACCTGGTTCTACCATTGCGAAAAATGCTGCAAGGTTAGCCTGAGCGCCTGAATGTGGCTGTACATTTGCGTAATCACAACCGAATAACTTCTTTGCTCTTTCAATTGCAAGAGTCTCTACTATATCTACATATTCGCAGCCACCATAATATCTCTTACCAGGATATCCCTCGGCATATTTGTTAGTAAGATGACTTCCCATAGCTGCCATAACTGCTTTACTTACTAAATTCTCTGAAGCGATAAGCTCTATATGAGTTCTCTGTCTTTCTAATTCCTGCTGCATAGCTGATGCTACTTCAGGATCGTATGATTCTACATTCTCAAATGAAAACATTCTCTTCCTCCATTCTTAAATATAATGAAACTGTAATCTCACTATTTCACAATATTTACTCTAATAATTAATATAGCTTAAAATGCCAAAATAAACCTTTCGACATTTTAAGCTAGTATAACATAATTCCTTTATAATTAAAACTATTTTTTATTCTGTTCTAAGTGCAATAACAGGATCTTTCTTAGAAGCAACCCTTGCAGGAATAAGACCTGCTATAAATGTAAGAATAATACTTATAACTACAAGTACAACCCCGCCCGAAACAGGAAGTTTAGACATACCTGAAATATCCGTAATATTCTTAATGATAATATTAATCGGAACATTAAGTAATAATGTAATTATAATTCCAATCATACCTGCCACGAAACCAACTATAACTGTCTCTGCATTAAATACTCGTGATACATCTTTCTTAGATGCACCAATACTACGTAATATACCGATTTCCTTAGTTCTCTCAAGGACTGAAATATAAGTAATAATACCAATCATAATAGAAGATACCACAAGTGAAATTGCTACAAATGCGATAAGTACATAACTGATTGCATTAATGATTGTGCTGACTGATGACATCATAAGTCCGACATAATCTGTATACTCAATTTCTTCTTTACCCTCTGCCTTTAACTTGGCATTATATTCATCTATAATATCAACTATTTTCTCTTTAGATTTGAAATCTTTAGGATAAATATTAATTGATGCAGGGTCTTCCAGATTAGCAACACCAAGCTTAGTTAAATTAGCTTCATAACTGTTCTCTGCAAATGGTTCTCCTGTAAATACATCAACTGTAGGATTTGCTAACTGTTCTTTAACAATGTCACTGTCATTAACTGCATTTATAAGGTACTGAGTTAATTTATTCGTATAAGCAACATTTGTAGTGATTGATGCATTACTTGCGTCTTCATTTGGTTTTAAGATACCAACTATCTTAATGTCTACGGAATTAGCTAATAACTGTTTCATAAATTCTTCATCAGAACTCATATCTCTATATCCGCTGCCATCTTTAACATAAACGTCTGTATTTACCACAAGTTTAAATGACTGATTTAATAATTCATCATAAGTAAAACTTACCTGTTCGTCATTCAGATTCTCTTCCGGAACATTACCCATCTGCATCTGTGCAAATACTTTCTGTAACTGGCTGATATCTATAAGACCAAGTGCATATAAAGAATACTCCGAAATCATATCATCCTTATCTACTACTAAGACAACTTCATTATATTCCTGTGGAAGTCTGCCCTTTAAAATATCATACTGTGACTTGATTAATTCTTCATTATCAATCATTTCTGACCATGCATCTGTACTTCCCATCATTGACATACTGCCGCCCTGTGTCATCTGGTCCATTCCAAGACTTTCGAATACTGTACTTGGATTAACCTTAAATATTCCTTTTGATGTATCTGCCTTATAAATATTTAAGTCCACATCATATGAATACTGAATATCATTCGTTAAATCTTTAATGCCTGATTCATCACTTTCGATATATGACATAAAACTCTTTAAATCATTTACGGTAACTGAAGTCAACATCTTGTTAATCATATCAGACATCATACTGTTAGAATATACTCTTCCCGGCTGTTTATCTTCTATCTTCTTCTCTTCGCCAAGACCTAAGAACGAACCTAAGAACGAACTGTAATCAACTGCTGTCTTCTGAATCGTCAATGGATAACCTGAAAGTGTATCCTGCTCAACTCTATGAATATATGAACGCATACCATGTGAAAGTGACAGGATAAGTGCAATTCCTATGATACCGATACTTCCTGCAAATGCTGTTAATATCGTTCTGGCTTTCTTAGTCATAAGGTTATTAAGACTTAATGAAAGCGCTGTTATAAATGACATACTTGTCTTTTGTTTCTTAGCTTTCTTGACTTTTTCATCTGATTTATTATTCTTAGCTGCCTGCTTATCTGTTGCCTTATCATCTTCACTCTCTTCACCATTATAAGGATTAGTATCATCTACCACCTTACCATCAAGTAAACGGATTATTCTTGATGAATATTTATCTGCAAGTTCCGGATTATGTGTAACCATAATGATTAATTTATCCTTGGAAATGTCTTTAAGTATATTCATAATCTGAATACTTGTAGCCGAATCAAGTGCACCTGTAGGCTCATCTGCGAGGAGAATATCAGGATTATTTACTAATGCTCTTGCAATAGCAACTCTCTGCATCTGTCCACCTGACATCTGATTAGGTTTCTTGTGTATCTGGTCACCAAGTCCAACCTTTTCTAATACCTCAATTGCACGTTTTCTTCTCTCACTCTTCGATACACCTGATAATGTAAGTGCCAGCTCTACATTAGATAAAACTGTCTGGTGAGGAATAAGATTATAACTCTGGAATACAAAACCTATTCTGTTATTACGATATGTGTCCCAGTCTTTATCCTTATATTTCTTAGTAGAAATATCATCTATAGATAAATCACCATCTGTATATCTGTCTAATCCACCAATAATATTTAACAATGTTGTCTTACCACAACCGGACTGACCGAGTATCGACACAAATTCATTTTTTCTGAACTTGATTGAGACACCTTTAAGTGCCTTAACTGTCGTATCGCCAGACACATAGTCTTTTGTTATGTTCGTTAACTCTAGCATTTATTTCTCCTTTTTTACCTATTTTCATTTTAGTTCTAATTAGTTTTACATTATAAAACCTTGACTTTTCATATGCAAGTGACTTTTGTAATTTTATTTTTTTATAATGAATTTTATTTTTTATAATGAAATTTTTTTCTCACATAAAATTCCAATAAAAATAATAACCACCAAAGCTTAGTGTGATACCTCCTGTCTGTTTAACAGGAAATATCATAGAAAGCTAAAGCGGTTACAAATCAATTTTTCTCAAAAGTTTTAATTTAATACGAAATAACCTCATGGCCGTCTTCTGTAACTAATACCTGAATCTCCCACTGTGCAGATGGTTTCTTATCCTCGGTATAAACCGTCCAGCCATTATTGTCATCTACGAATACATTTGCTCTTCCCATATTAACCATTGGCTCTATTGTGAACATCATTCCCGGAACCATAAGCATCTCTGTTCCTTTCTTCGTAACATAGCTTACAAATGGCTCTTCGTGGAATTCAAGTCCGACTCCATGACCACCGATTTCTTCTACAACAGAGTAACCATTTGATTTGACATAATCATTTATTGCCTGCCCCATATCTCCGAGGAAATTCCATGGTTTAACCTGTTCAAGTCCTATTTCAACAGCTTTCTTTGTAACTTCTACAAGTTTTCTGTTCTCCTCGCTTACATTTCCCATGCAGAACATTCTTGATGAATCTGAAAAATATCCATTATATATTGTAGAAACATCTACATTTATGATATCTCCGTCTTTCAAAATGTCGTGAGGTGATGGTATTCCATGACATACCTGGTCATTAATAGATGTACATACACTCTTAGGAAATCCCTCATAATTAAGTGGTGCGGGTATTCCGCCCATTTCAAGTGTTTTACTATGAACAAGCATATTTATCTCTTCTGTACTCATTCCAATTTCAATATTTTCTGCAACATAATCAAGAACAGCTATATTTATCTTGGCACTTTCTTTTATTCCCTCTATATCAGCTTTTGTCTTTAATAATCTTTTACTTGGAACTATACAGCCTTTTCTTCTATACTGTAACATCTTCTCATCTATTATCTGGTGACAATATTTATATTTTTTACCACTTCCACAAGGACATGGGTCGTTTCTTCCTATTACTTTAATGTTTGGGTTCATCTTTAATGACATAATATCTCTCCATTCCACAGACACTTGATATTGAAGAAATCACAATGTAATACTGTTTCGGTTTCTCTGATTACATATTTGTGGTGTCTGCGACACAAATACCATACTAATAATACTCTTTTTGAAATATTTTTTCAATGGAAATGAAGATGAAAATTTATCATTAATTAATATATAATTTAATTTTATAATATTCATTAATTCAAGCTCATACTTAAGATTTCTTATCAAATTTTTTTATATAAAATTTACTTTTAATTTTTAATAATGTAACACTAAATCTTCCAACAAAAAAAGGTCACAAAAACATCATTTTGTGACCTTATGTTATATGCTATATTATAATTATATTTATTATTTTTCTTTCTTTGTTTTTATCGCTGCTATTAAAAATACTAAGCCGAAAATGAATGAAATTACTCCCCATATTGGTAAATCGCCATATGTATCACCTGTTCCGATAGTTAATATAGCTCCAAGCCAATAAAATACAGTTGTTATAATTGCTCCAACTTTACTTTTTGAATTTCTAGTACATATTCCTACAATTCCAGCTACTAATACACATATCGCAACAAACAATCCTATTGAACCTGTTGATTCTCCATTTTCTTCAAGAGAATTACTTAATCCTACAGCACAAGACTGAAATGATATAAATACAAATAACAATATTGATATTATTCCTATTGTCAATCTGCCTGCTGACCATACACCTTTTGTTTTCTCAACTACAATTACATTTTTTGCATCTTTTTTATCAGGGTTTGGATTTCCACAATTTGGACAACTATCTGCATTGCCTGAATATTCTTTTCCACACTCTGTACATTTAATTAAAGCCATTTTTCTCCCTTTCTCGTATATATAATTCTTTAATCTTTTTTGTATATGCGCTTATAATGCAATAAAATATTTCCAAAAAAAGCCGAAAATGTGCTATAATATAATAGCTTTTTTGTATTTTTTATCACAATATACATACACTTAAATATTATAGCAATATTGTATTACGATATTTCGTAATTGTCAAGAGTTTTGTTTCGCCTTTTCGTAATATTTTGTAATACATAATGGAGATGCCATGGAATTTTATAAAAACCTTGAAAAGCAATTGAAATTAAAGAATTTAACAGCATATCAGTTATCAAAAAATACCAGTATTTCTAACTCAACTCTTACAGATTGGAAGAAAGGAAAGCTTCCCTCTTTAGAAAAAGTAATTGAATTAGTACGATATCTCGAAATATCTGCTGATGAACTTTTAGGAACGGACTACTCCAAAGAAACTACTGAAGATGAAGAATTATTACTCAGATATTTCAGAAATTGCGATACCGGAAACCAAAAGGTTCTGATAAATGCAGCCAAATCTATGCAAAAATCTGAGCAATAAATTAAATTTAGAGTTATAATACAAACTTAATTAATTATATTAACAACAAAAATGTGGTTGTGCCTTAACGATTAATAATCGTCAGAGCAACAACCACATTTATTTAATATTCTAATCATTCTTGATTAAATTTTTGTTTTCCATATATTTCTTATTCTTAATTAGATGCTTCAAATAACGAATCATATGTACTCTGTAAATTTAACCAGTAATTAACACTTGTACCTGTCATTTCAGATAGCTTCATTGCAATATCAGCAGAAAGTTTTTGTTCTCCCATAATTAATAAAGTAAGATTATCAGGCATTATATCTAGCAACCTTGCAAAATCTTCATTGGTAAGTCTACTCTCATCAATCAGTTCCTTAATATAATATCCCGGATGAAATGCAATTGAATCATTATATTCTCTATAGATACTCATAATGTTTGCTTACCTCCGTTAATTCTTTAAATAATACTATTTATCATCATTACTTCCACATTCAATTTCTTCATTATCTAATAATTTTCTTAACATAATTGTCATTTCATCTTTAAAGTTGTTATATCGAATTTTTAAAAAATTGGCTAATTTATCTATATCATCACAACATTGCCACGTAGCTTCATCAATATCTAACTCCTTCAACGTAGCAGTATCACAATACTTATGATACATATCTAATGACATATTCGATATATTTTTATTAGCCTCTTTAGATATATATACAAAATTTAAGGGCGAATTATATTTACATGACTTATCATCACGATTATTTTTATCTGATTTTCCTCCAAATTTCTTCTCTATATCTTTATATTTGGCATTTAATTCTCCAATGGGCATAATATGATGTTTTTCTATCTCTTCCGTATCTGCTGTAAATACATTTATTCTATTCGGAGTATAGTTATTCATTGGTTTTAATATATCTTTATATGTCTTTGCTAAATAAAACTGACAAATTGTATTTTTTATTATTTCCTCTGGTTCATAATCACGATTTTCCATTAATAATATCTTCTTATCCGCAAATTTATGATCATCAAGAACTCCATTTGCTAAATTCACTATATAATCACAATTATTATTAATATTTGAATTTTCTAAATTATTTAAACACTTTAATACTCTCCTCATATTATTCTCAAATACCTTATTTTGATCTTTTTTAAATTCTCCTGACAAAATTGCACTCCAATACCATGCTTCTAACCTATCTAATGGCTTATTATTATAAAACCATTCATCATTTAATAAGACTGCAGCCATAAGTACCATCATTAATTTATATTTAACTTCAGAAATTTTTCTAATACCACATCTAAGTTGCATAAAAATAGCAGCTCTATCTAATCCTATACAAGCCTTTTGAATATATTTGCTAATCTTATTTGAATCAATATTTAGAATGGTTTCTCTCTTTGTTATCATAGAATTTATACTATTTATTTTCTCTTCATCAGTAACCAAATATTTTTCATTTGAATCATTAAAATAATTAATTATTCCTAACATATCCATTAGCATTTCACAAAAAGCCGAGTTTAACTCCGACTTACTTTCGTTATAACACTCCATTTTCATTAATGCACAATACTTTTCATCATTTTCCAAAATATACTTTTCAAATAGATTATTATGGTCTTTTGAACATTTAGAAGCAAACTTTTTATAATCTTTTTTATGGTCTTCCTGAAGATAATTTTTTATCTGTTCCATTAGATTTTGTGCTTCTCTATTCTTTGCAGCACGAGCCATAACTAAATCAAATACACTTAATGCTTTTCCACCTTTATTAAGATTTTCGTAAATATCTATTGCTCTATATTTATTGCTGTTATTAATATAAATTTTATACAATTCCATATACTCAATACAAGTTCTTAAATAATTTAGAAAATCTTCTGCCCAAGAATTTCCATTTTTTTCAAGAATTTCAAAAATTTCAGAATATATTTCCGAAGCCTCATCATTTAATGAATTTACTGTATATAATTCTTTAATTTCATTATAATTATTTTTTTCTCCAAAGCATTTCTCTAATAGTTCTAATCTTTCCTTTTCAGATACATTATCATCTCTTAATTTTCTTATTATATCTTCTCTATACTTTGTTGCTATTCTATTTAACACAGCCATTAGGCGGTTTTTATGATTTCGATTGATATTTTTAACAAGTCCATACATATAATACAATGGAATTATGTAATATCCATCATGCTTATTAGTATCTGTGCAGTAATCACTTAAATCTGTATCACTAACATTATCTACATCATCAAAGATTATTTTCTTATTATCCTTCTTCTCTTCTATACAATAAATCTGATCGATTATATTCTCTGTCAGAAAATCAGGATATCCTTGGTGAGCCATATCACCCTCGATTTTTAATTTACTTAATCCAAAATTTTCTACACCATTACAATTATCAAATGTCGGAACTTTTAGAAAATATCTTCTATTAAGAGTTACAGATATTAAGTCCTGACGTTTTACACCATTCTGATGTAAGATATTTGTAAAGAATGCTATTAATGTCGTTGTTCTTTGCTGACCATCTAAAAGTGCAGCAACAGTCTTATCTTTTTCCTCTTCTGTAACTATATATGGTGTCTTTCTACCAATTTTTCTGCAACCATATTCATCTGCTTTTGACTCTAATAGAAGAATCGTTCCTATAGGCAATTTTGTTAATACTGAAGCAATTAATGCTTTCTGCTTCTTTTGATCTGTCCATACAAAGCCTCTCTGAAAATCAGGTAACACTATTTTGTTATCCTCTATTTTCTGTACCAGTTCCGTAAAATCAATTTTTTTAAATTCAGTTTCATTATTCATCTTCGTACCTCCTAATCTACATTCTCTATCGTTTCTACACTATATTTTCTATAATTCCTCTAATGCCTCTATAAGACTTTCAATATCTTCTTCTGTTGTATATCTTCCGATACTCGCTCTTACTGTACCCGCATATTCTTCACTATGAAGCCACTTATGTATATATGGCGCGCAGTGATAACCTGTCCTTAATGCAATATCGAAATCTTCATCTAAGATTCTTCCGACCTCATCAGCCTTATAGCCTTTTACATTGAAAGAGACAATTGAGATATGATTATACATATTTTCAGGAAGATACAATTTTATATTCCTGTTTTTCTTTAATCCGTCTATAAGTTTGTCCGTCAGTTCTTTCTCGTATTCGTACACATCTTCTATCGTATTACGTTCTATATTATCAAGTGCCGCATTCAGTCCTGCTATGGCTACGATATTGTGACTTCCAGGCTCCTGACCGACAGTTATCTCCTCCGGCATATTAAGATTAAGTGAGTTGCTTCCAGTTCCACCTGCTATGTATGGTGCTAGTTTATATTTATTATTGGTTATAAAGCCTGCAGCCCCAAATGGACCATACAGACTTTTATGCCCTGCAAATGCTATGAAATCAGCATTTATAAAATGGCTATTTGCTCTATCTGTAATGACATTCACAAGCCCTAATGATTGCGAAGCATCTAATATATTAATCGAGCCATATTCTGTACCATACTCAAAGATACTCTGTACCGGTAAAATATATCCTGTAACATTACTTATATGATTGCAGCATATTAAAGTCGGAGGTTCCATTGCAAAATCATATTTTACCTTATCTAAATCAATCTCTAATGTCTCAGGATTAATTGGAAGTTCACGTATTATTAATCCCCTGTTTATGCTTTCCCTTTTATCCTTAAGTAAAGCCAGCGTTCTTGCAACTGCATTGTGTTCATATGGTGATACATATACAACTGCATCATTTTTAGAATTAACAGCCTCTAATCCATTTATAATCTGATTTATCGCAATCGTTACCGAGGGAGTAAATACAACATTATGACAATCTCCGTATACCAGATTAACTATTTTATCTCTTGTATTCTCAATCAGATTGTTTAATTCCCTTGCAATCTTATATGAACCTCTGCCCGTATTAAAAGCACAATTACGATTAGTTCTGTCCATTATCTCATAGACTTTCTCTGGTTTTGGATATGTAGTTGCGGCATTATCTAGGTAAATCATTTTTTAGCACTTCCTTTACTTCAACATCTGCTCTAATATCTTTATCATCGCAGAAACTTTCTCATTCATTTCTAGTGAATCACCAAATTCATTAATTGTAGATTCGACCGCATTAATAAGATAATCACCAACACCGTCATCTTCAGGTTTGTTATAATATTTCTCCACAATATTTCCATTAGAATCGGTAAATACTATCTTCTGCTTTCCGTCAGTATTTTCTGAAATATCATTTATTCCAGAGGCTTCTTCAATTACTTCCTTTAATGCTGTTATGTATCTGTCCTCGCAGCTATCGTCCCAGTTCTCTACATACATGCCGATAAGATTATGTGAAATCTCTGAAATAATTACTTTATTATTGTGTGTATTCAGCGAATTAAGCAGCATAATAAACTGATTAAGACTCTGGCTTACTACTGAACTTGACACCTTTTTCTCTACTGAATCATTCCAGTTCATAAGCACTCTGTATAAATCATCCCTTTTAGCACCACCAAACAATTCCTTAGTAGCCGTTTCAAGCTGCTTATACTTCTTATCAATGAAGTTCTCAAGTTCACGCTTCATACTTCTTATATCCTCTACTAATTCTTTATATGAGAAATCTCCATTTGCTCCGAGAATATCCGGAAGCTCTTCTAATAGATAATCTCTCGGATTAATGTCTACTCTTTTTAAAGATTTAATGAACTTATTGAGTTTCTTATCAGAATATTTACTTACAAGTGTATATTGTGGTAAGCCTCTTACCCATTTCTGAATAAGCTGCATAGTTATATTCATTTTGTCATATCCCGCTTCAGAATACTTCTCTATATTACCGCCAAATATATAATATAAACGTTTGCCATATTCTTCTTTCTCATACCATCCACTCTCTATCAACATGCTGTATTCATAAGGCTTATCACAGATATTATTTAATGTTGTTCCATTAAAAGATACCTCTTTATCATGGTAATAGATAACAACTGATCTTTTAATACTGCTTATTTCATTAGCAATATAGATAGGTATAACTCCCTTTCTTGCACCGATATTTTCACCTTGCAGCATGTCAAATAATTCTCCAAAGCTTACTTTATTACCATTGCATTTTCTTACAAATGCACCGATTATGCCATACATGCATATTGTTCCGTTATCATTAATTCCTTTTTTAACGGCCCTGTATATAGTCGCTTCAGGACTTGTCCCTGTTTCGTATTTAGTAACATCTCCATTTGTGAGAATTTCATCGATTATCTTAATTCTTGCTTTCCTTATTGGAACGGAAAGTGTGTTTTTATTAATCATCTCATTATTGATTTTAGGTGCATTCTTATAGTAAGTGCTGCATATCTTACTTAAGAGTCTGTTAAATCCCACCTCTGAATATACATCTGCAACATTTTCTAACGAAGTGTCTGTTACTATAACTGACCTCCTATATTCGGGCATAAAGTTATATTTCACGATTTCATTTATCTCATAGACTAAATCCTGGATATACAATTCTAATTCCTGTACTAATGCCTTATTACTTTCAGTAAATTCATTATCACCTGATAACTCCCTCGCAGCCATATATTTCTTAATATAGCTATAGCCTGTAAATGCATATTTTGAGCATAATACAACGATTCTTTTATCCGCTAGTTCCTTAACCTTTTCCTGTACCTTGGTAACATCTGCAATTTTATCAGAAATAATCATAATGATTTTGCCGTCAGAGAATCTGTCCTTGAATAGATACTCAGAATTGCTAATCTTCATAAATGTATCTTCTGTCATAAATTCATATGAAAAATATCTTGTCATCGTATATTCCATATTATATTTCTTAGGAAGTGCATATTCTTCTTCCATAATCCTGCTTATTACAAGGCATTCGTCCACATTATCATATTTTGAATAAGCAATATTCTTTATCTCATTTTCTAAATCAATTCCGATATTAATCTTGAAATTATACGAATTAGTTCTGTTTCTCCAGACAATTATATTCTTAGTTTTCAGGCTGCTTACTGCCTGTTCAAGTAATGCGTTACTTATTCCAAGTGAGAGTCTTATTGCGTTATCATTTACGCTTACATCATCATTACCGCTGCACATTTCTAATAATGCAATGGTCTTTATTACCTGCTTCTCAAGTAAATCTTCTGTCTGGTGCAGGGCATAATCTGCCCTTAGCCATTCATTATGAATCTTCTGATTATCGTGTTCATTCATAAATATATTTTCAAAATAATCATAGATTGCATCAGCACCAATAAACATTTTGATATTATCATTGGTATTAATGATATCTGTTAATGAATGTCCCTCATTTCCGGATAGGAATGTGAATATACTTCTCTCATTCTGTGCAACCTTTTCACTTATACTGCTAAGAAGCCATACTGATAAAGGCGTAAGCGGATAGCAGCCGACACCCATAATCTCATTAAATTTATCCTTATCAAATATATTTGAAAATATCTTCATCTCAAATGTCTTATCAAGAATATCTTCGTATAATTCATAGTCACTTCGTGAATGTAAATATTTATCTAATTCTTTTTCATCTTTACATATAACTTTTGAAATGACTTCGTAATTATTTCTTGAGGACACCACATACCGTATCTCTCTTAATCTGCCCTCAACTCCCCTGAATTCATTGATTACGCTCTTATCTATTCTGTTGCCATATTCTTTTATGCTCTTATGTGCCACAAATGTAATATGTATCTGGCTTTCATCTGACCTGTTAGCAAGCTCGCACATATCCTGCAATAACTTCATATCATTTGCAAAGCCATCGACTAAATGTCCCTCGATAAATTTACTGAACTCATCAAATACAATAAAAATACCTGAATAATTGTAGTCTTTACACAATTTATCAGCTATTTCCCTGTATATAGTTACGACATCCTCCTGAATTAACGGATTAAATTCATTACCCGAAGTCAGAATTGCATATATTTTCTTGAACTCATTAAGTGTTTTCTCCCTGCAGCCTCTAAGATTAAAACAGAAGGCTTTCTCATCAGTATCTATAAGTTCCTTGAATTTCTCATATGTATCCTTATATTCTTTCTTCCATTTTAATATAACCTTAATAGCTTCTTCATAATGCGAATCGACAACTATGTCCTTAATACCTGCTCTTTCTAAAGCCCGATTTAACGCAATTTTAAAGGAAATCTGTAATGATTCGCCAGGAGAAATGATAACAGGAAGAAATGGTCTGTCAGTATGTGAAAGTTTAGATATCAAATCTAATAATAAATGTGACTTACCCTTTCCATAAGGTCCGACAATTATCGTAGCTCTTCCAGTGTGTTTATTCTTTATTGAATTAATGTAATCATTCTCAATTAGCATAGAAGATTCAGTAGCTATATACTTACCTACCTTATCCTCATTTCCAATATCTAACTGAAGATTAATAGATTTCTGAAAATTATTATCTATCTTTATGATACTTTGTAACTCGCTCATTAAATTCTCCTAACCGTTGTAATATTCATTTAGAATGTCTGTATCTGACATCTCTTTAGTAAGATAAATCATATCAAGTCCTGCGGTTCTGTTTAAGATAATGTATCCTTCCTCTGCTAATTTATCCAGATATTCATACACATCATTTATCTTAAGATTAAGTAGTGCCTTTAAACCATTATTGCCATAAGTCGAATCACTGATATTAATACTTCTGTCATCTTTACTGTTTATCATTCTGTTAAGTACGAATAGAACAACTTTTTCATCAAGTTTATCTCTGTCCGGTACAGCCTTTTTATACTTAAGATTATTCTTAGTAATTAATCTGAGTCTTGTAAAAGGGCTTATCGTATTCTCTTCCGGATCGTAATTCTTCTGTCTTGCCTTAGAATACATATTAAGTATTCCGGTACAGTCATCTGCTAATGATTTCTCAGAGAATTCATCTGTTCCGATAACATTTGCAAGATTATTAGACATAATTCTTATCATGTCCTCTTTAGTAAATTCTTCGAGATTGCCTGCATTAAAGAACAGATTCCATATAGTCGCTTTCTCAAAATTACTTACAATATTTATATGTAATATCCATAAGGTAAATATATCCTCAATATATCTGTCATTTTCATATATACATTCACCTAAGGCTGACCTTTTATAACTGTATTTCACATCTTCTTCTATCAAATCTGAAGCAAGTGCCCAGTATTTAACTGCCTTTGCCATATTAGCACCCACGCCAAGCGTATCTGCACCATAGTTTAATGAAAACATTTTAGGTTCAGCCTCTATTAATCTGAGTGCTTTACTAAGCCAGCCCTCTCTAGGCATAAATGATTCATGACCTTTTAACTTGTATTTCATATTTTTCACACTACCTCTTAATCGCTAATACTTTTCTCATATAACAGCCACCCACAAAGTGACCTACACATTCGCCACAATGCTTACACCTGTTATCATCGATTCTATAATTAATTCTTCCGTCCTTATCCTGACTAATCTTAATCGCATCATGACGGCATACTGCCTCACATGCAAGGCACGCCATACACATCTGATATTTCGTTATCTGACACTTTATCTTCTCTTCTGCATTCTTAATATTTCTAGAACCTGCAATACGATGATTGACGATAATTACCTTTAACTGGTTACTTCCGACTCTTCCCTGAATTCTAAGTAATACATTTCCATTATGGTCGAGTACATAGACTTCTCCAAGCCTCTTATTACCCATCTCGTAATTAAGCTCGCCAAATGGCTTGAATAATTCAAAAAATTCTTCCGTTATATTCTTCTGTAATTCATAGTTAAATGCATTCTCTTCCAATGCGCAGGGTGCAAATGAGACAACCGAAGTCTTGGCATACTCTATGCCATTTCCACCCTGTCTCGCTTTCCATTTACCGGTATCTATATATACCTCTGCATCTTTCTTACCGATATCCCTGGCAAATTCAATCAGCATATCTCTAAAATGAAAATACTGCCCAGGCATATGAATCTTAGATAAGAAGCCTGACCAGTCACTATTATTAGGACAGCACCAGCAGCCGACCCTTGCATAGCCTAAGCGGTATGCATTGTTAAAATTCACCTTTGCTGTAAGCATATACAGCCATACATCGAAATCAAACCAGTCAATTATAGGCGAAACTGTCCTCTGCTTCGCAATCTTTGGACTGTCTGAATCTCTGTCATATTTACTTCTGCTTGCCGATTCGCTTCGCCTTATCCCATAAAATGTCAGTATTCTCTTCTTATTCTTAAAGAGCATATCTATCTTTCTAGAGATTGCTCCCGTCTTAAATATCGTGCAGCACCATCTCATTACCCTGCTTGGAGGTCCTATCTGCTTACACAATTCTTCGAAATTTTTATCCTTATTTCTCGAAGAAATAAGTGGTGTCTTAGGGTGTTCTTTCTTAAATTCCTCCACATATTTCATCGTCTCCGGAAATTCTAACGTCGTATCACCGAAAATATGCAGAATTCTCGGCGTACTAAGTGCTTTCATTACCAAATCTGATGTTACTGTAGAATCTTTACCTCCACTGAAAGATACAAACATCTCGTTCAGATCATAACCCGCTGCTTTATCGCGGATATATGACATTGCTTCTTTAGTTATATAGTTATATCTGTCCTCATTTGCACGTATGAACTTTGCTATAATTTTATTAAAATATTCATATGTATTATCAACTGACAAACGATTATATTCATTTCTCACATAATTATCATCAAGCTCCATAAGTTTTTTAACAGATACATTTATTCGCTTACCATCTGCATAATAATTATTACCCGTTCCATTCCATACAGATGATTTTATATAAGCAAACGGCTTCCCAAGGGCTATCTCAATTAATAATCTCTCCTCCGGAAATACCGGTCTTACATCAGAAGTAAGTCTCCTCAAATGACTGCCACATATAGGACATTTATCTTCATAAACAGGAACATTACACTCATCACACCAATAGATTACAGACTGTACTTCTGTTCTCTCTCCACAAATATTACATATACTTTCCTTAGCCTCTATATTATCTTTTATACACCAGTATTTAATCACTTTAACCTCCGTTCAGGATTACCTGTATCCACAAATCTGTTCGGCTGTATGTTCAGATATTCACACAGACTAAGCAGCTCTGTAGCATTCAGCTTTCTGCCCTCACTTATGATTTCATCTACTGATATGCCTGTATATTCATTTATCTGGCTTAATGAAATATTGTTATTAACTATGTATTCATATATATGTTTAGTTACACTCTTATCAGACATAGGCAGAATTTCCTTTTCATTTCTTTGTTTTAAAGAATTTTTCTTATCTTTTTCTTATTATATTCTTGTTTAGATAGAATTTCAATAAATATTTTCTTTTTCGACAATACATTTCATTGACACCACCAAAAAGCTGGATTATTATACCTTAAGAAGCTTTATTTGAATGAAAGGTTTACAGTATATAATATGAAGAATCCAAAAATCGGTTTAATGTTGAGATATTATAGAAAATTAAGAAATATGTCTGTGAGTGATGTAGCTGAATCGCTTGCCGAAAATGATATAAATGTTGCAGTTAAGACTATATATGGTTGGGAGAATGGAACTACACAGCCCGATGCTGATACGCTGTTATTTCTCTGTAAAATTTATGGAATAGAAAATATCCTTGGGACATTTGGATATAAAACCCCTGATACAGAGCCTATAATATTAACGACTGCTGAGAAAAGATTAATAAAAAAATACCGCAGTATGCCTGAACTGCAATCTGCGATTAATAAATTACTTGATATATAAAAAGAAGAAGCATAAACTTTTGTTATGCTTCTTCTATTTTTGCTGTAATCTCTTTAAGACTCTTATCAAACTCTTCTTCTGATGAATTATTAAATATTAATAATGTTCCAGGTTCATTAGGGTCTTCAAGATTAGTTGGTATTGTAAAGTTCACATTTTTAATATATTCATGCCAATGTGTCAACTTCCATGTATCTCTGTCTGATGCTCTGTCAATCATTCTCTGATGGCATACTTCAGGATCTGTTCTAACCCAGACAACAACTAATTTAGCACCTTTCTTCTTAAGCTCTTCTTTAAGTCCTTTTATGTACTCATCATCTCTGATTTCACTTGTAAATGGTGCATTTATTAATACTGTATCTTCATATGTTAATGCTTCCATTGCAAGAGCCATAATAGCTTCATATTCATAATCTCTGATTTCTGCATTAAAGAAATCACTGCTTCTGTTATATGGCTGGTTAGCTACCTTGAAAATCTGCTTACTAAGACAGATAAGTGTATCTTTATCAAGATATACAACATGACTTAAAGCTTCTGCTAACTTCATTGATACAAATGTTTTTCCACAAGCTGGTGGACTTGTCACTAAAATAAGTTTCTTCATAATGTCACCTTACCTAATAATATGATATATGTAAAATTTTATTTAACACACAAAACGAATTAGGGTACATCGACCCTAATTCGCTATATTATATCATTACTTTATGAATAAGACAACATTTTTATATCAAATAATATCTAAATATTTTATGAAATCTCTGACTAATCTGCCACTTTCGTTTCTCTTATTATTTTTCTTATAGGAAGTACAAATGTAGGTGATACCGATAATTCATCAATTCCCATCTTAATAAATTCTTCCGTAAGTGTTGTATCTGCACCTAATTCGCCACAGATTCCTACCCAGCAATTGTTCTTGTGTCCATTCTCCACAACCATTCTAATCATTCTTAGTATTGCTTCGTGGTGTGAATCATAGATGTCATCAAGCTTCGAATTCTGTCTGTCAATTGCAAGTGTATATTGTGTTAAATCATTTGTTCCAATACTGAAGAAATCTACCTCTTTCGCAAGCAAATCACTTATCATTACGGCAGCAGGTGTCTCTATCATTATACCTAACTCCACATCACCCACTGTAATGCCCTGACTTATAAGTTCTTCCTTAACCTCAGCTACGATTGCCTTAATCTGTCTAACTTCATTTACTGATATTATCATAGGAAACATTATCGAAATATTTCCAAATGCACTGGCTCTTAATAATGCTCTTAACTGTGTCTTGAAAATATCCTGCTGCTTCAGGCATATTCTTATGGCACGATAACCCATTGCAGGATTATCCTCTTTATCAAGTCCAAAATAATCTACCTGCTTGTCAGCACCAATGTCTAATGTACGGATAACAACTTTCTTGCCTGCCATATTCTCAGCAACAGTTTTATAAGCCTGGAACTGTTCGTTCTCTGTTGGAAATGTATCATTTTCAAGATATAAGAATTCACTTCTGAAAAGTCCTATTCCATTTGCATCATTTTTAAGTACATTTGCCACGTCTGCCACACTTCCGATATTCGCATATAATTTAATATGTTTTCCATCAAGTGTCACATCTTCTTTGCCTTTAAGAGTCTGTAACATCTCTCTGTCTTTGGCAATTTTTTCCTGTCTTTCTTTCATAGCCCCGATTGTAGCTTCATCAGGTTCAAGGATAAGTTCTCCATTATATCCGTCTACAACCGCCATCTTACCATTCCATTCCTTATCAATCCTGATTCCGATAAGTGCAGGAATATTCATAGTTCTGGCAAGGATTGCTGTGTGAGAATTAGACGAACCCTCTTCCGTAACAAATGCAAGTAATTTTTCTTTATCCATCTGTACTGTTTCACTTGGAGCTAAGTCATTTGCCACGACGATAACCGGTTCATCTCCAAGAATATTTCCACTGCTTCTTCCTGCTAAAATATTTAAGACTCTTTCTGAAACATCTTTAATATCTATGGCTCTTGCCTGAAAATATTCATCGTCCATTTCCGCAAACATTTTAGAAAAATTATCACTGGTTGTAGCAACAGCATATTCGGCATTAACACCCTGTGAAGTTATAATATTTTTAACTGAATCATTATAATCATCATCTTCTAACATCATTGCGTGGACTTCAAATACTGCCGCATTCATTTCTCCGACTTCTTTTACGGCTTTTTCATAGATGATATTCAATTCTTCAATTGCCTTTTCTTTAGCTTCATTATATCTTGCTATTTCCGCATCAGTATCTTCAACCTTATGTCTGAAAATCTGAACACCATCTTTTGAATAAAAAAGTATTTTTCCTATTGCAATTCCATTAAATATTGATTTTCCGGTAAATTTCTCCATATGCTCACACCCTTGCCTTTCATATTACAGCTTTTATAAATTAGCTTTAAAGAATTCCTCAATTCCTGCACAAGCTGTTTCTTCATCTTCGCCTTCAACACTGACTGTAACTTCTGCACCGTTTTTAACTCCAAGACTCATAACAGCCATTAACTTTGATGCATCTGCTGATTTACCATTTGCTTCGATTGTAACCTTAGAAGCATACTTCTTAATCTCCTTAACAAGTAAGCTTGCTGGTCTTGCATGAATTCCAACTTCGTCTGTAATTACATAATTAAATTTTTTCATAATGGTCACCCTGCGCTTTTGCGCCCTTTCTTTTTTATTTTATTTTTAAATTTATATTTAAGTCCCTTTCCTGTAAGCACCTTATAACTTCAGGCTTTGGACTTTAGAAACCTTAGTATTTCTATTAAATTAAAATACCCAAAAAACCGGCAAAATATTATATTATTATAATTAATGCCAGTCTCTTGGGTTTTGCCTGCTCTACCAGTAACAATCCTAAGTGGACTGATTTTGATTTTATTATTTTATTACGTTGTCTTTTTATAAGTTATTTTTCTTATATGTATTGTCAGATACATAAGTTCTTCATCAGGAAGCGTAAAATGAAGTTCCTTGTCCACAAATAATGCAATTCGTTTCGCACATTTGTATTCATTTGCATATTTCTTAGTTATCATCTCAAATAGCTCTTCATCTTCTTCGCCATGTGTCTCATATCCCGTTCCCGTAAATAATCTGTAGGTCAGATATTTAAGATGGGTAACAAATCTCGAATAGTATTCAGATTCTTCATCAATCTCTATTTTGAAATGGTATTTTACTATATTCATACAGTTCTGAATCATCTTAGTTATCATCATCGTCTGATTCATATTCGTATTATCTAATTCAGCATTTACAAAATGCATCGCTATCGATGCCGCCTCGTCCTCCGGTAATTCAATACCAAGCTCTGACTTTATCATCTCTAGAGACTTAAGACCTATCTGGTATTCGAGTGGATAGAATTTCTTAATCTCAGTTTTTAACTGATTGCTCATATTCTGATTCTTGTGAAATCTATCTATCGCAAAATTAATATGGTCTGAAAGTGTCACATATATGCTTCTGCTTAATTTAGTAGTTATTATCTCATGTGCATACTTTACAATCTCAGTTGTAAGCCGTAAATGTTCAATAGGCATATTCTCGATTATTTCCTGAAAATGTTTAGACTCCGTATTGCTGTCAAGTTTAAATATCTTCTCGACCTTGGCTTCATCTACTTCTTCGCCTGCTTTTCGTCCAAACCCAAGCCCTTTGCCCATTAAGACTAATTCTCTTCCTTTATCATCTAATGAGCTTATAATATTATTATTCAGTACTTTTTCTATCTTCATTTTGTCCCTCCCGGCAAGTTAAAGCCGAATTATAATATTACTTCGTATTTTCTTTAAAATAAAAATAACCATACATCGAACATAAAAGGATACTCTTATTTTCAAATGATGGTTATGCCTGCATGACCAGTTACACGCCTTCTTTACTACTAACTGTAGTTTAATATATGGCGTATAAATTGTCAATATTTTTATGTAATTTTGTATATTTTGAATGTAAAAGTTCCTATAATTTGTGCAATATATACAAATTACAGGGACTGTTTTTTCACTACACTATTCTCTAAGCGATTTATCCTATAGCATTTTCTATTCTTACCAATGCCTCATTTAATACACTTCGTGGGCAGGCTACATTTATTCTCTGGAAACCTCTTCCGCAATCGCCAAATATTTTACCGCTGTCTAACCACAATTTAGCTTTATTAATTATTATGTTATCTAATTCATCAGCATCTATGCCTGTTCCCCTGAAATCAAGCCATACAAGGTAAGTTCCCTCTATGTCAATCATTTTTACACCGGGCATTTTCTCTTCTACGAATTTTCTTGTAAATTCAACATTTTCCTTGATATATTCAAGCATTGCCTGATACCATTCTTCACCGTCCTTATATGCTGCCTCACAGGCTACAAGTCCCATTACTCCAAGCTGGCTGATTCCCGCTGCATCTAACTCTTTTCTATATCTGCTTCTGAGCGTACGGTTTGGAATAAATATATTAGATATCATCATACTTGCTAAATTAAATGTCTTACTAGGTGATGTACAGATAATGCTTATATCTTCAAATTCCTTTTTGATATTTGCAAATACTGTATGTTCTCCTTTTAAGATAAAATCATTATGTATCTCATCGCTTACCACGATTACATTATGTTTTACACATATATCACCTAATCTCGTTAATTCCTCCACACTCCAGACACGTCCAACAGGATTATGTGGATTGCAAAGCAGGAATAATTTAATATTTTCATTTACAATTTTATTTTCAAAATCTTCAAAATCGATATGATATCTGTTGTCCTCTCCAAGATATAAGGTGTTGCTTACAATATTTCTTCCATTATCAGAAATAACTTCTGAAAAAGGATAATATACAGGCTGCTGGATTAGAACATTATCTCCCGGATTAGTAAATGCCTTGACAGCCATAGCTAATGCAAATACAACGCCCGGTGTCTTAATCAGCCATTTCTCTTCTATATTCCAGTTATGATGTCTTACCTGCCAGTCCTTAACTATTTCAAAATACGGTGTCTGAACCTCACTATATCCGAAGATTCCCTCTTTAGCACGTTCCACTAATGCATCTTCTATATATGAAGATGTCTCAAAGTCCATATCTGCAACCCAGAGCGGCAATACATCTTCAGGCATACCTCGTCTTTTTGCAAAATCATATTTTAAACATCTTGTATTCTTTCTGTTAATTACTCTGTCAAAATTAAGATTTCTTTCTGCCATATTTTCCTCCATTCCGCAGACGTATCCGTCGTAGGAATCGAGAGCAAAATTTCAAATTTTGCTCTGCGATAATAGATATTGGTGACGCCTGCGACACCAATATCTGTGTGAAAAATAATCGCATCAGCATTATTTTTCACATTATCCTCCATTCCGCAACTACTTATGTATTTATTTTTATATAATGATGTTATATTTCCTATTAATTTACTATGATTATATATATTACCAGATAAATTAATATTTGTACAGTATTATTAAGTTTGAATTTCTTATATAACCGAAAGAATTCCTATACGCAAAAAAGATAGGCAGATTATTCTGTCTATCTTTTTGCAAAAAAATAAGCGCGAGACGGGACTCGAACCCGCGACCCCGACCTTGGCAAGGTCGTGCTCCACCAACTGAGCCACTCGCGCAATGTGTATGTGCTATCAAGCACATTTGGTATTCTACTATATCATAATACATTTGTCAACCACTTTTTTTATTTTTCTCGTTTTTAATTTCTATAATTTTTAATGAAGCGAAAATTTTATTTCCACCTCATTAAAATTATATTTTCATCTATACAATTCGTCCATCTGTATTCTTATTTACTAACGAGATTATATATTCATTATTACCATATTCACGCCTGTTTAAATCATCTAACTCCTTGAATTTTATATCTATCCACAGTTCTTCCGAACCAATAACGATATTTCCAAGCATTATTCCAATATTGACATATTTGAATCGCTCAATATTTCCCATCATATGTTTCTTAACAAAAATATGAAGGCGATTATTGTATACCACAAATCTCCAAGGCTGTGCATTATAACTTGACGGAGCAATTCTTGCTATTTCTATTAATCTTTTTACTTCGTCATTAGGCTCTTCCTTTTTAATGCAGAGTTTATCTACCTTAAATCTGTTGATTTCTTCGACATCACGATACATAGAAGCATTTGGATATCCAATAGCTAATGAAATTGCTAAAACTTTTCCCTCTGAATTAACAGGTTTAAAGAATACAGATTTTGCCTGATAACAACTTGCTATTCCTATCGCACTTAAATATACCGATAACTGCTGCAATACAAAGCCAGCATTAATCATTCCACGTTTTGTATCTGATGCATAAACTCCTATATAATATGGTGCATAGAAAGATTTTCTGCAATAATCCGAGATTACAAAGCTTATTTTCTCATCTTTATAGAATAGTTCCGTATCCCTTAATCTGCCCTCTATTCTTTCTAGCAAATCTTTCTCTATCTCTTTATCCATAAAATTTCTGACAGATTTTCTTCTGTATAGTGCATCAATAATCTTCAAATCAGTACCTCCCGATAACCATTACCGCTAATCATTTTAGATAATATTTTTACAAAAATGTTCTACATAATATTTTCTGTTAAATAGCATAATACACACGTCATTTACCAAACATTTATCTATTCACTCATCAATTCTTCAAATTCATCTAATAACTGTTCAAACATCTTCATCGCTAACTCAACAGGCTCTTTCTTACTCATATCAATTCCTGCATATTTAAGAACTTCTATTGGATAATCACTACAACCTGCCTTTAAGAATTTCTTATAATCCTCGACTGCTTTCTCTCCCTCATCTAATATCTTCTTAGATAAAGCAACCGCTGCCGAGAAACCTGTAGCATACTGATATACATAAAATGCTGAATAGAAATGAGGTATTCTTGCCCATTCCATTTCTATCTCCTTATCTATTACTATATCGTCTCCAAAATACTTTTTATTAAGTTCATAATATTTTTCACACATTATGTCACAATTAATGGCTTCACCTCTGTCTACCATTCCATGGACAATATTTTCAAATTCAGCAAACATAGTCTGTCTGAACAATGTAGTTCTAAACTGCTCTAAGAAATGATTAATAAGATAGGCTTTCTCTTTCTTATCTTCTGCCTTATTAATTAAGTGGTTAATAAGTAGTGATTCGTTGCATGTAGATGCTACTTCTGCTACAAATATTTTATAAGCTGCATTTGAATAAGTCTGGTTAGCATTAGAATAATACGAATGTAATGCATGCCCCATCTCATGTGCTATTGTAAATACATTGTTTAAATTTGGCTGGAAATTAAGAAGTACATATGGGTGTGTTCCATAGACACTCCACGAATATGCTCCACTTCTCTTGCCCTCATTTTCATATACATCAATCCAGCCATTATTAAAGCCCTCTTTAAGCAGATTAATGTATTCCTCTCCCATAGGTTTAAGTCCCTCTAATACCATTTCTTTCGCATTCTGATAAGAAATATTTTTATTATATGCATCAACAAGTGGCGTATATACATCATATAAATGCAATTCATCTACATTCATAATTTTCTTTCTGAGACTTATATATCTATGAAGAAGTCCAAGATTATCACTAACTGTTTCTACAAGATTATCATAAACGCTTTCAGGAATATTGCCATCTTCAAGAAACATTGCCCTGCTTGATGGATATTTTCTTACTGTTGCATAGAATTTATCTTTCTTAAGGCTGTTAATATAGATTGCAGCAAGGGTATTTCTATAATTATCATAAGATTTATATAAGCCCTTAAATGCTGCCTCTCTTACATTTCTGTCACTGCTCTCCATAAAAAGATTAAGTTTGGCGTGGGTTAATTGTACATCTGTACCATTTTCATCCTTGATAACAGGGAATTTGATATCTACATTATTAAATACGCTGAATATGTCATTTGCTCCTGACGAGAAACTCTGTGTCTGTGCTAATATTTCTTCTGCATCGCTGCTTAGAATATGGCTTTTCTGTCTGAATAAATCTTCAAAATAATGTCTGTAGCTATCCATTTTATTCTCTGTCAGATATCCATTTATCAAATCTTCTGACTGTGCTAACAACTCAGGTTCTACAAATGATGACGTTGCATAGAATTTAGTCAGTAATGCAACCGATTCATCCGAAAATGACTGGTATTTACCATTACCAAGATTCTCATGGTATCTCTGGTTAGCATAGAAATATATCTTTTCCACTAAGAATTCTATCTCATTTATTAACTCGATTGTATTCTTGAAATTATCCTTATTCTCACAGATTTTGCCCTGCATCTTAGTAAGCTTAGGCAATAACTTTTCTACCTTCTCTATATCCTCTCTCCATAAATTTTCGTCACTATATACATCTTCCATTTTCCATTTGAACTCATTATTGATTTCTTCTCTTTTCATCACTTTATTATCCATTTTCTTCTCCGTTTCCAAAATTTATTCCATATTCTATTTCATATTCTGATAATGTTTCATTTATATTCTGATATATAGATATATCAATAATATATCTGTATTGTTTCTAAAACGTTTATAACATTTAATATTTCATTCGCTATATATAATAATATTAGATTTGCCAACATTTTACAATGCAGTTTTGCAAATTTTTTACATCTAAAATATTTAATTTTATATCATTTTATAGTATTATATATTTCGTAATTTTAATGCAAATATTGCGGAATGGAGTTCAGTGTGAAAAATACAGATTGATATCTGATTTTTCACACTGCTATTTGTGTCGCAGGTGCCACAAATAGCAGCTATCGCAGAGCCAAATCTGATATTTGGCTCGCGATTTCTCCGGCACTTTGTGCCTGCGGAATGGAGTTTACTATGAAAAATTTATTTAAAGAAAAGCATTTCTCCGTTTTTCTTGTCCTAACATTGGTCTTTTCACTTTTTTCAATTAATCCTTATAGAATTGAAAAAATTTATGGAGATACAAATTCTAATGTTCACGTTGTGTATCAGGCCCATAGCCAGAGTATCGGATGGCAGGATTCAGTTTCTGATGGAACACTTGCCGGTACGACAGGTAAAAACCTTCGATTAGAGGCACTTGATATAAGCCTGCAAGGTATCTCCGGTGACATCAACTATAGAAGTTATGTTGAAGGTTCCGGCTGGCAATCTTATGTTTCTAACGGAGCAACTACAGGTACAATTGGCAACCGAAAAAGCATTATGGCTATACAGATTTCTCTAAAAGGAGAAGTAAACGAAAAATATGACTTATATTATCAGATACATAAATCGAATGTCGGATGGATGGGCTGGGTACCTGCCGGTAAGGAAGCAGGTACAAGCTGTATCAATAATAAGATTGAAGCAATACAGATTATGCTCGTTCCAAAAGGAAGTGCTGCACCATCTAATTTACCTTCAACGGTAGCACAGGCTCCAACTGTATACTATAGTGCTCATGTATCGGATATAGGCTGGCAGGACTATGCATATAATGAAGGTGTCGCAGGTACTACATCAAAGAATCTAAAACTTGAAGCTGCCAGAATGAAATTATCTACCAAATCATTTGGTATCCAATATTCTCTTTATGTCGAAAAAGATGGCTGGCAGGATTATGTATCAGACGATGCAATCGCAGGTACAACTGGAAAAGCACGTAAAACCTTCGGATTAAAGATAAGGCTTACAGGTTATCAGGCTGCTAATTATAGTGTATATTACAGAACTTATAATGCTTCTGGTGGCTGGGGACCATGGGTATGTGATGGTGCCATATCAGGAAGTGAAAGAGAATTCTATATGCTTGAAGCATATCAGGTAATTATTATTAAAAAGGGGGCTGCTGCTCCTACACCTTATACACCTGTTCCATCTCTTGAACCAATAATTCTTAATTATAGTACTCACGTTCAGACCTATGGCTGGCAAAATGTTGTTTCAAATGGTGCTATTGCAGGTACTACAGGTCAGGCTAAACGTGTTGAAGCTCTCCAGATGTCTATATCCGGTGTGCCAACTTCAAAATTAGGCATAAGATACAGTGCTCATGTACAAAGCATAGGATGGCAGGATTGGAAAGCAAATGGCCAATATGCAGGTACTACAGGTCAGGCTAAACGTGTTGAAGCCATTAAAATCGAATTAACAGGTAGCGAAGCATCTAAATATGATATATATTATCGTGTACATTCACAGACACTAGGCTGGCTGGGCTGGACATGCAATGGTGATATAGCCGGTACTACAGGATTAAAATATCGTGTTGAAGCCATTCAGGTTATGATTGTTGCTAAAGGTGATTCTGCACCAGGTTCTACAAGAAAGCCTTATGTTTCGACTACATATAAAGGTATTGATGTTTCCCGCTGGCAACAGGATATAGACTGGGATAAGGTAGCTAATGCTAATTATGATTTTGCAATGATTCGTATACAGTACGGAAATGCTGCTGATAAATATTACGAACAGAATCTTACAGGTGCTAATAATGCAGGGCTTAAAGTAGGTGGTTACTGCTATTCAATTGCAACAAATGTCAAAGAGGCTGAAGCTGAAGCCCGTAATATTGTATCGCTCTTAAAAGGCTACAAGATATCATATCCTATTGCCTATGACATTGAAGACCAGTATTATCAAGGAAATCTTTCTACCGAAGAACGTACTAATATGGTTCTTGCATTTAAGAAGATTATTGAAGCTAACGGATATGATTTCATATTATATGCTAATAAAAACTGGATGGAAAATTATCTTGATTATAACAAATTGAATAAAGCCGGTGTAGAGGTATGGTTAGCAAGATATAGAGATGCTGATAAAGGATTTGATAATCCAAGCGACACTGGAAATGATAAAATTAAATTTCCTGCAAGCATGGTAAAAATATGGCAGTATTCAAGCCAGGGAAAAGTTCCTGGAATTACAGGAAGTGTAGATATGAATATTGCTTATAAAGCTTATTAAATACGGATAGATTTTTATATCAGAAGAGAAATCACTTATGTGAATTTCTCTTCTCTTATTTTCACAATTATATAGAAACGAGGAATAGTATGAAAAATAATGCTGATGCGATTATTTTCCATACGGCTATTTGTTTCAGAGCGAAAGCAAATAGCCTTTATGGCAGATGAGAAATCGCCTACGCGAATTTCTCATCGCCTCTTTGCGACAAGTCGCTCAGAAACGAGGATTAGTATGAAAACATATAAAGTTATTAAATCTGATTTTTTATCACCCGAAGATATTGATATTATTAAGAATATTAAACATCTATCTGAAATATCCGATAATACAACTTATGATGTGTATTTAGGAGATGATTCCGGTACTTCCGATGAATATGTAGAAGATACTTCTATCATTTCTGATGAATCTTTAGAAAACACTTCTGTTACTTCTGATTCTAAACTTCCAATTGCTTATTTATGTTCTTATGACAATCATTTCGTAGGATATCTGACAGTATTTTTCTCATCTCTAAGTGACATTAATCTCTATGCCTGTGTTCTGCCAGACTACCGAAATCAAGGTGTATTTTCGTCTATCTTAAATGAATTAAATAATGATATTAAAAATGCAGGTATTAACCCTGAGTGCATATATTTTCCAATTAATAAATTAATAAATTCAGCAGATTCTACATCTGATACTGCCATACACTATCTTACGAAACGTGGTTATTCAATAGCACATATCGAATATAAAATGTGTTATTATTTTAATTCATCTGATTCTGAGAATAATAACAATTCAAATAGCTTTGATAATCTATCTGATTGTCCACTTGAGTTACTTACCAGAGATTATGATGAAAACACTTCGGAATATACTTTCTGGATTGGAGATGATTACATAGGTGGCTGTATGATTTATAAATATAATGCTAAGTCATTATGTATATTTGACTATGAGATAGAAGCCTCAAAACGTGGTAAAGGTTATGGTAAATGTGGTTTAAAACTAATTCTTAATTATCTTGCCAAAGATAATTATAATATTGTCTCACTCCATGTTTCAAAGGCAAATAAAAAAGCCTGCAGCTTATATCAAAGCTGTGGCTTTATAATTGATGAAGAAGTTGATTACTATAGTCTATAGACCTGACTATAGACTTAAATATAGATTTTGCCATCGACTTAACTGTAATTTTAACTATCAGCTTAACTATCGATTTAACTATCAACATTTAGTAATCAAAACTTCCTCTTATGTCTTATTTGATTTATTAATTTAGTCTAATATTAATTCAACATATATACCGATGGGTAATAGCTAAATACTGCTTTACCAAGTATCTTATCTTCCTTAACAAAATGTGTTGTCTGCCAGAAGCGTGAGTCCTTAGAATTATTTCTGTTGTCACCCATTACGAAATAACTTCCCTCCGGTACAAGAGTTTTTGCAAAATCTCCTGATGGGTCTGCACTTCCACCCTCGAAATAAACATAACTCTCTTCTATAGGCTCATCATTGATGTAGACAATTCCGTCTCTCACCTCAACATATTCTCCCGGAAGTCCGATTACTCTTTTAACATAATTCTCTTTCTCATTTTCGGGATATTTGAATATTATAATGTCGCCACGTTTCGGCTCAGAGAATACATATGCCAATCTGAAACCTATCATTCTGCTCTTCTTATGAATGGTCTGCTCCATAGAGCCTGTGGGTACTGTTGCATTAATTATAACAAAGTTATTAATTGCTAATGCTATGACAACCGCTAATAACACAAGTCTTATGAAACTGAAAATCTCTTTTTTAACATCTATCTTCTCAGGCTTCTTACGTTTCTTATCGTTAAACCTGTTCGAATTAACAATATCATCTGTCTCATCATCGCCCCAATAGATTATCTCTATATCATCATCATGGTCATAAGTCACTAAGTCTCACCTCGCAGCTATCAACATAACCATATTTGTTTATCATTTTATCCTTATAATGCCTTCTTAATTGCGGCCATAAGTTCATCATATGTCTCATATGCAGGTAACTGAGGATATTCAGCCTTAATTGCATCTGTACTCTTGAATAAGAAACCAGCCTTACTTGCTAAAATCATACCTAAGTCATTATGGCTGTCACCACTTGCTATAGTATCATATCCAATAGACTGTAATGCTTTAACTGTTGTAAGTTTAGACTGTTCACAACGCATCTTAAATCCTGTGATCTCGCCGCTATCTGCAACTACTAATTCGTTACAGAAGATTGTAGGGTAACCAAGTTTCTTCATTAATGGTCCTGCAAACTGTGAAAATGTATCACTAATAATTATTACCTGTGTTAAGCTTCTTAATTCATCTAAGAATTCTTTTGCTCCAGGGATTGGATCAATTTTCTCAATTGTCTCCTGAATCTCTTTTAAGCCTAAGCCATGCTGTCTTAAAATATCAAGTCTGAAATTCATTAACTTATCATAATCAGGCTCGTCCCTTGTAGTTCTCTTTAATTCAGGTATTCCTGTTGCTTCGCTGAATGCAATCCATATCTCAGGTACTAATACGCCCTCTAAATCTAAACATACAATATTCATATCTTAATCTCCATTTCTTTATCTTAGTTATATTAAACAGTCCATCTGACTGCTATCTTTATATTATAGAATATGATGTTAATGTCTGCAAGCATTTATTTTGTATATAAGGTTACATTATTTTGTATATAAATTCATATTTTCTTGCATTATAACTTCATAACAAAAGTGAGACCTTTCCTAAAAGCCTCACTTTTATTTTTCTTTAATATATTATTCTCTGCTGTTTTGTTAAATCATAAGTATACAATCTGCTCTACAGATTAGTATAGCCCATAAGGCTATAGTCAACTTCCTTAGCTGCTTCACGTCCCTCATGAATTGCCCATACGACTAATGACTGGCCTCTATGCATATCACCTGCCGTAAATACATTCTTAACCGAAGTAGCATATGAATTAGGATTATCGGTCTTAACATTAGTTCTTTCGTTAACGTCAACACCAAATGCCTTTGTAACGTAGCTTTCACTTCCTAAGAATCCTGCTGCAATAAGAACGATGTCCACATCAACTTCGTATTCACTTCCAGCTATTTCCACCATCTGGAATCTTCCTGTCTTAGCATCTTTCTTACTCTCTAATTTCACAAGTTTTGCCTTACACAGATTGCCTTTCTTATCTGCGATAAATTCCTTGACAGTTGTACAATATACTCTTGGATCGTGACCAAATACTGCGATTGCTTCTTCCTGACCATAGTCTGTCTTGCAGACTCTTGGCCATTCAGGCCATGGATTATTAGCTGCTCTTTCATCAGGTGCTTTTGGCATCATTTCTAACTGTAATACGCTTTTTGCCCCTAATCTTATTGATGTTCCGACACAGTCATTACCTGTATCACCACCACCGATAACCATTACATTTTTACCTTTTGTGGAAATAAATGCATTATCCTTAAATTCACTGTCAAGCAGACTCTTTGTGGTAGCTTTAAGGAAATCAACTGCGAAATATATTCCATTAGCTTCACGTCCCGGTGCCTTAATATCTCTTGGATTAGAAGCACCACATGCAAGAATTACTCTGTCATATTCCTTGAGTAATTTATCAGCTTTGATATCTTTACCGACATTTACTCCTGTTATAAATTCTACTCCCTCTTCTTTCATAATATTTATCTTACGCTCAATGTATTTCTTCTCTAATTTCATATTAGGAATACCATACATTAAAAGTCCGCCCGGTCTGTCTGAACGTTCATATACTGTTACACTATGACCTCTCTGGTTAAGCTGGTCTGCTGCAGCAAGTCCTGATGGTCCTGAACCGATGATTGCAACTTTCTTGCCTGTTCTTACTTTAGGAACATTAGCTTTAGCAAAGCCCTCTTCGTATGCATTTTCTATTATTGCAAGCTCGTTCTGTCTTGAACATACAGGTTCTCCACCTAAGTTACAGGTGCAGGCTTTCTCACAGAGTGCAGGACATACACGTCCTGTAAACTCTGGAAAATTATTAGTCTTATGAAGTCTGTGATATGCCTGCTTCCAGTTACCATTGAATAACAAATCATTCCATTCAGGTACTAAATTATTAAGAGGACAACCTGATGCCATACCTCCAATCATCATTCCTGCCTGACAGAAAGGCACGCCACAGTCCATACATCTTGCACCCTGTAATCTCTGTTTTTCCTTAGAAAGTGGTGTATGAAATTCGTTAAAGTTCTTTATTCTTTCTTTTGGTGAGACAGCTACACTGTCTTCACGTTCATAATCCATAAATCCTGTTGGTTTTCCCATGTCGTGACTCCTTTCTAGTTCTTTGTCATAGCATAAAATGCTTCAATCTGTGCCTGCTCGCTGCTAAGACCTTTTTCTTCCATCTGAACAATAGCCATAAGCATCTTATTGTAATCATGAGGAATTATCTTCTTAAACTTAGGTAAATATTCTCCAAAGTTATCAAGAATCATCTTACCTTTTTCTGAATTAGTATATTTAACATGGTCGGAAATCATTTCCTTTAAATCCATAACATCATATTTAGATGTAACTTCACTTGCTGATACTAATTCTTTATTAAGTTTTGTATAAAGGTCTCTGTCCTCATCAAGAACATATGCGATACCGCCACTCATACCTGCTGCAAAGTTTTTACCTGTTTTACCAAGGATAACAACTCTGCCACCTGTCATATATTCACAGCCATGTTCTCCGACTCCCTCTACAACAGCTATTGCACCGGAGTTACGAACACAGAATCTTTCGCCTGCTACACCATTTATATATGCTTTACCACTTGTAGCACCATATAATGCAACGTTACCGATTATGATATTTTCGTCCTGTTTGTACTTAATTCCCTTTGGTGGATATACGATAAGTTTACCGCCTGATAATCCTTTACCAAAGTAGTCATTACTGTCACCTGTAAGTTCAAGTGTAAGTCCCTTAGGAATAAATGCACCAAAGCTCTGTCCGCCTGCGCCCTTACATTTTACAATAAATGTATCATCATCTAATACATTGTCACCATATTTCTTAGTTATCTCTGAACCGAAGATTGTACCAAATGAACGGTCTGTATTAGTAACATCTACCTCTATGCTGCGTTTCTGTTTCTTATCAAGAGCAGGTAATAATTTCTTACATAAGACTTTCTCATCAAGTGTCTTTTCAAGTTCGAAATTAAATACGTTCTTCTCATTATATTTAACAGGTTCATGTGCAAATTCATTAGCAAGTATTCTTGTTAAATCAACTTTGCCTGCATTGATTGATTTAGCTTCAGGTTTAGCTTTTAATAAATCTGAACGTCCAACTAACTCGTCAACTGTTCTGACTCCGAGTTTAGCCATATATTCTCTTAATTCCTGAGCAATGAATTTCATAAAGTTAACTACATATTCAGGTTTACCTTTGAAACGTTTTCTAAGTTCAGGGTTCTGTGTAGCCACACCTACTGGACATGTATCTAAGTTACAGACTCTCATCATTACACAGCCCATTGTTACAAGTGGTGCTGTTGCAAATCCGAATTCTTCTGCACCAAGCATTGCAGCTATAGCTACGTCACGACCACTCATAAGCTTACCATCTGTTTCAACTATGACTTTATTACGAAGTCCGTTTGCAATTAATGTCTGGTGTGCTTCTGCAAGTCCAAGTTCCCAAGGAAGTCCTGCGTTATAGATTGAGTTACGTGGTGCTGCACCTGTACCTCCGTCATAACCTGAGATAAGTATTACCTGTGCGCCTGCTTTTGCAACACCTGCTGCTACAGTACCAACACCTGCTTCTGATACAAGTTTTACGGAAATTCTCGCATCTTTATTAGCATTTTTACAATCGTAGATAAGCTGTGCCAAATCTTCGATTGAATAAATGTCGTGATGAGGTGGTGGTGAAATAAGGCTTACACCCGGTGTTGAATGTCTGGTCTTGGCAATCCAAGGATATACTTTCTTACCTGGTAAATGTCCGCCCTCGCCAGGCTTAGCTCCCTGTGCCATCTTAATCTGAATCTCTTTAGCACTTACAAGATATTTAGATGTAACACCAAATCTTCCTGATGCCACCTGTTTAATTGCTGAACATTTATTTATCTTATCATTTACTGTATCAAGTCTCTCAAGACTTTCTCCACCTTCACCACTGTTAGATTTACCATGAATCATATTCATCGCAATTGCCATTGTCTCATGTGCTTCTTCTGATATAGAACCATAAGACATGGCACCTGTCTTAAATCTCTTAACAATGCTGTCTACACTTTCGACCTCATCGATTGGAATACCTTTTTCAGGATAATTGAAATCAATAAGTCCTCTTATGTGAACAGGATTAAGTTCTTCATCTATCATATGTGTGTACTGTTTGAACAAATCATAGTTGCCTGTCCATGTAGACTGCTGTAACAGATGAATTGTCTGAGGATTATATAGATGCTCCTCTTTATTGCTTCTGAACTTATGACTCCCGCTGCTCTCTAATGTAAGGTCATTTGCAAGTCCTAATGGATCAAATGCTTTAGAATGACGGCTGTCTACCTGTTCTTCTATATCTTTAAGTGTTATACCACCGATACGGCTTACTGTGTTAGTGAAGTATTTATTGATTACATCTTCACTTATACCTACTACCTCGAATATCTGTGAACCCTGATATGACTGGATTGTAGATATACCCATTTTAGAAGCAATCTTAACAATACCATGGAGAACTGCTGAATTGTAATCATTTACTGCGGCATAGTAATCTTTATCAAGCATATCATTATCAATAAGATATTTTATTGAATCCTGTGCTAAATATGGGTTAATTGCTGAAGCACCATAACCTAATAATGTAGCAAAATGATGTACTTCTCTTGGTTCACCACTCTCTAATATAATTGCAAGGCTTGTTCTCTTCTTAGTTACGACAAGATGCTGATGAAGTGCTGATACTGCAAGTAATGATGGTATTGCAACGTGGTTCTCATCAACTCCTCTGTCTGAAAGAATGAGGATATTAGCTCCGTCTTTATGCGCTCTGTCTGCTTCTACGAATAAATGGTCGATTGCTTTCTCAAGTGAAGTATTCTTATAATAAATGATTGGAATTACTTCTACTTTGAAGCCTGACACATTCATATTCTTAATCTTTAATAAGTCTGTACTTGTAAGAATTGGGTTCTTAACTTTAAGTACCTGACAGTTCTCAGGCTGTTCTTCAAGGATATTACCATGCTCACCGATATATACTGTAGTTGATGTAACTACCTCTTCACGAATCGCATCTATTGGTGGGTTGGTTACCTGTGCGAATAACTGTTTAAAATAGTTAAATAATGGCTGTACCTTGTCAGATAATACTGCAAGTGGTTTATCACAGCCCATTGCTGAAATTGGCTCTGAACCTGTCTTTGCCATTGGAAGAATCGATGTCATAAGCTCTTCATATGTGTAGCCGAAAGCTTTCTGTAATCTCTTTCTTTCCTCTGTAGAATATTCTTCTACTTTCTTATTAGGTATCTTTAAATCTTTAAGTTTGATAAGGTTATTATCAAGCCATTCACCATATGGCTGTCTTGATGCATATCTTTCTTTGATTTCATCATCATCTATAATTCTTCCCTTAACTGTATCTACGAGAAGCATTTTGCCGGGATGTAAACGTTCCTTGGCAATAATTGTAGTTGGGTCTACATCTAATACACCGACTTCTGATGAAAGCACTAAAGTATCATCATCTGTGATGTAATAACGTGATGGTCTGAGACCGTTTCTATCAAGTACGGCTCCCATAATATCACCATCTGAGAAAAGTATTGATGCCGGACCATCCCATGGCTCCATCATAGTTGCATAATACTGATAGAAATCTCTTCTTGCCTGACTTAATGTATGGTTATTATCCCATGGTTCAGGAATGGTAATCATTACTGCAAGTGGAAGCTCCATACCACTCATTACTAAGAATTCAAGTGTATTATCAAGCTGTGCTGAATCTGAACCCTCCGGATTAACAACAGGAATAACCTTGTGCATCTCGCCTTTAAGATATTCAGAATTCATTGTCTCTTCACGCGCTAACATATTATCAGCATTTCCACGAATTGTATTAATCTCACCGTTATGAACCATTAATCTGTTAGGATGTGCTCTCTGCCAGCTTGGGTTTGTATTCGTACTAAATCTTGAATGTACCATTGCAATGGCTGATTCATAATCTTTATCCTGTAAATCTTCAAAGAATAATCTTAACTGACCTACTAAGAACATACCTTTATATACGATAGTTCTGCTTGATAATGAAACAACGTAAGTATTATCATTACTCTGTTCAAATACACGTCTTGCAACGTATAACTTTCTATCGAAATCAAGTCCTTTTCTAACATCTTCAGGTTTCTTTACAAAGCCCTGCATAATGTATGGCATACATTCTATTGCTTTTGTACCAAGTACATCCGGCTTTGTAGGAACTTCTCTCCAGCCTAAGAACTCAAGTCCCTCTTTTTCCACGATAATTTCAAACATCTTCTTAGCTTGATTTCTCTTAAGCTCGTCCTGTGGAAAGAAGAACATACCAATACCATATTCTCGTTCTGAGCCTAAAAAAATACCGAGGGACTTAACCGCTTTGCTAAAGAACTTGTGTGAAATCTGTAATAGGATTCCTACACCGTCTCCGGTTTTTCCCTCGGCATCTTTGCCTGCTCTATGCTCTAAATTTTCAACTATCTTTAATGCGTTCTCAACTGTTGCATGTGTCTTCTTACCTTTAATGTTGACCACTGCACCAATACCGCAATTATCGTGCTCGAACTGCGGACTGTATAATCCATTGTCCTCTGCACTCTTGAATAATTCATTTTGATTCATGTGCAATTCCTTCCTTATTCAGTTTTTATTCCTAGATGAGTGACTCTAGATGTTAATTTATGTTTGCTACTATACTACAATGTTTTTCATTTGTAAATAAGAAATTTAAGATAAATTGTCAGACAGTTTTTGTTATTTATACAATACCGTTAGTTGTGTATACACTTTATGTTGTTATTCGTAATTGTCTATACATTTGATTTTAACCTATTCTTATAATAATTTTGTATTCACTTGGCTTCATAATTTCACAACAGAACGTATATCTATGATATATGTTCGATTTATGAGGTACCTTGTGTGGGAGTTATATGTCGCCAGATGCAAAAAGTCGAGGCAAGAAATCACATTCATGCATAGCGCGTTTGATTTCCTGCCTCGTAATACAAACCATTACATCTGCTTTCTATCAAATACCACTTTTATCTCTGTACCGATTCCTGCTTCACTCTCCACATATATCTTAGCACCTTTATGTTGTGCAACTATATGTTTAACAATGGCAAGTCCAAGCCCCGTACCACCTGTTGATTTCGAACGGCTCTTGTCCACGCGGTAAAATCTCTCGAATATCCTCTCCTGATATTCTTTAGGTATTCCTATTCCCGTATCTTTAACAGATACAACCGACTTATTATCGTCCATATATGTTGAAACGGTAACTGTACCATTTTCATTGTTATATCTTATCGCATTATCACACAGATTATAGATTAATTCCTCCATCATCTGCTTGTTAGCGCATACAATGGCATCTTCGCCCTCCCATTTTATACTTACCTTTCTCTTCTGGGCATTGAGTTTAAGCATCTCTACACAATCCTGTGCCGTAATTCTTAAATTCACATTTTCATACTGGACATCTCTGTCTGTTGTATCTAACTCTGATAATCTTATTATGTCATTAATAAGTGATAACAATCTGTTAGAGCTTTTATGAATCTCCCCTGCGAATCTTACGACATCTTCACTATCAGCCATTCCATTTTCAATTAATTCGGAATATCCGGAAATTGATGTCAGTGGTGTCTTTAATTCGTGGGATACATTTGCTGTAAAGTCCTGTCTCATATGTGCATTCTTAACAATATCTTCATGCTGCTTCTGGATTGTGTTAAGAAATGGTTTTAATTCCTTATAAGTCGAAATATCTGAACATCTGTCCATATTATCTGCCATCATCTCTATAGGCCGCATTAAACTCTTCGTTAGAAAATGCGATAAAATAATACAGAATACTAATAGAATTGCTGCTATAACCGCAATTATCGGAAATGATGACCTGTATATATTGTAAATGCTGCTTGCCTCTTTAGCTACTCTTAGAACCGAACCGTTATCTATTTGCACAGCATAATAAAAGGTGCTTTTATCCATTGTCTTAGACTCTCTTATAGCCTTTCCTTCACCCTTCTTAAATGCCTGTTCAACCTCAGGTCTTGTACTATGATTATCCATTCCACCAATGTCAGCATTCGTGTCGAATTCAACTGTTCCATCAGGTCTTATAAGTGTTATTCTAAGCTCATCTCTTAATGATAACTCCTTATCATTTTCCATATTCTTATACGAATCAGAATCAATTATAACGTGTGCATACGTCTTTAAACTATCCATTACTTCTTTCTTAAATAACTCATAGAATACCATTGAAGTAGTGGCAACCGTAAAACCTATCGCAAGAATTGCAATCAATAAAAACTGTATATTAATCTTCTTTTTCATTCTAACATATAACCTACATTTCTAATGGTCTTGATTCTGCTTCCGGAATCTTTTAATTTCTGTCTGAGTGTCTTGATATGAACATCTAAAGTTCTTGATTCGCCTTCATAATCAAGGCTCCATATTCTGTCCATAATAATATCTCTCTTTAACACGATTCCCTGATTCTGGATTAATAATTTCAAAAGCTCGTATTCTTTGTAAGTCAGTTCACATGGTTCATCACCTACATATACCATATGTTTTTCACCGTCCACAAATATATCTCCGACCGACAGGAACTTATCATCTTCCATTCCCTTACTACGTCTTAATAATGCTTTTACTCTTGAGATGAGTTCCATTACACCAAATGGTTTAGTAAGGTAATCATCTGCTCCCATATCAAGCCCTTTAACTTTATCAATCTCAGTAGTTTTAGCTGTAACCATAATTACAGGTATCTTTTTAGTTTCCGGAACACTTCTTATCTTCTTTAGAATTTCTAAACCGTCCTCGTCAGGTAACATTATATCTAATAGAATTAAATCAGGGTTCTTCTCTGAAAGTTTCTTATAGAATGATTTTGCACAATCGAATTCCATAACCGTATGTCCACTGTTTTTCAATGCAAATGCTTCTATTTCACTAATATTTTTATCGTCTTCAACAATATATATTAATGCCATTTCATCATTTCCTTTCTTTGTACATTCAGGCAATTGCCTATTTTGTAGCTGATTATAAACCACATATTTTAATTCTATATTTAGCTAATGTAAAATCTGTGTAAAATTTGAAACCTTTAAGTTTATTTCTCAACTTTTAAGTTTATTTATTGAGTTAATTTTTACCGACTATTCTGATACTTTATTTTATCTGCTATTCTAATTCTTTATTTACTGCAATGCTTTTATTTTTCTTTTCGCTCTGACTTTTTACCATATTTAACATATATATAACTCATCATTGCAACCATACATATTAAGCCTGCCACTAATCCGATGACTCCATTTTTAAGTAAACCTGATACTAAAAATCCCACGAAACTGCATGCAGCTACAAGTAACACATATGGCATCTGTGTTGAAACATGGTCTATGTGTTTGCAGTCAGCACCTGCTGATGAAAGTATCGTCGTATCTGAAATAGGTGAAATATGGTCGCCACATACTGCTCCTGACAGAATCGATGCCACACATATTACAAGCATATTGCCATTTCCGAATACTGCTATGGCAATTGGAATGAGTATACCAAAAGTTCCCCATGATGTTCCTGTTGCAAAAGCAAGTCCTACAGAAATCAAGAAGAATAACATAGGTAACAATCCACCTACTGCTGATTCCGTATTTACCACGCTGCTTACAAAACCACCGATATTAAGGTAGTCATCACTACATACTCCTGATAATGTCCACGCCATACACAGAATTAATATTGCCGGTGTCATTGCTTTAAAGCCATTTGTAAAACTGCTGCAAAAGTCACTAAAGCTTATTACTTTACGTGGTACATAGAGTAAAAATGTGAAGATAATCGTAAAGAACGAACCTAGCACAAGTGCTCTTGATGAACTACAGTTAGCAAATGCATCTATAACACTTTCACCTTTAAATAAGCCACCTGTATATAACATAGCCACAATACACGAAACTATAAGAAATGCAATCGGAAGAACTAAATCTTTAACCTTACCATTTCCGACAACTTCTATCTCTTCTGAAGTATCGTTTTTCTCTTCTTTACCAATTTCTTCGTATTTCTTCATTTTACTGAAATCTATTCCTGTAATTATAATAAACAACACAAATATAATAGTAAATAACGCATACATATTGTATGGAATTGTCCTTAGAAATAATGAAAAACCATCTATCTTACTGTCATTATGAAGTGATGAACCAACGGCTGCCGCCCAGCTTGATATCGGTGCAATTATGCATATAGGTGCTGCTGTCGCATCAATTATATATGCTAACTTTGCCCTCGTAACTTTATATCTGTCAGTAACAGGTCTCATTACCGTTCCTACTGTAAGACAGTTAAAATAATCATCTACAAATATAAGCGCCCCCAGACAGCTTGTCGCAAGTAATGCACCGCGTTTACTTTTAATAGTCTTAGTTGCCCAGTTTCCATAGGCTTTAGATGCCCCTGAGCTTGTAATTAAAGCAACAATTATACCAATCAGTACGAGGAAAATAAGTATATCCACATTTCCTCCGATTTTCTCCCCCATAATATCAAATGTTGTCTCTACACCCTTTATGACATTGAAATCTGTATAAAATAATGCTCCCGTAATAATACCAAGCATTAATGATATATAGACCTCCTTAGTCCATAATGCCAATATAATAGCAATAACCGGTGGCAACAATGCCCAAAATGTTCCCTGCATTAAACCTTTCCTTTCTGTAAAAAATGCCTGAACATTACTGCACAGACATTTATATAATTACAATTTTTCTATCACTTCTTCAAACGGTCTTATATGTTTGAAATCATCCATATATAATCCTTTCGGTAATCTGTCATCACTAAGTATCTCCTTAACAAACTCCATAGCCGAAAATGTTATCATTACTATCTTCGGATTATCATAAGGTATCTTGCTTCTCTCCTCTTCATCATATTCATTGACAATATTATTGACCGCTTCAATCTTAATGAAATCATCATCACGTCTAAGCTGTACTTCACGTTCAGATACTACATAAGTCTTAATATTTTCCGAATAAGTTAATGTCTTAAACAAGTCAATACCAAACTTCTCATTGCCTAATAATAACAGTCTATTCATAATTCTTCCCTTCTGCCTGATATTTTTTAAACACCTTGATATTATAACATTTTACCAATTATTTGCAAGGCTATTCTGTATCTCTTTTTTATATCAGAATATGTCTCTGATTAATTTTTAATTTGGCTGCTCTTTATATTTTCTAATTGCTTTTTTATTGGTTGCTCTTTGCATTTTCTAATTAATTTTTAGCTGCGGCAATTTTTTCTGCTAACTCTTCTAAATAAACCCATCTGTCCATTTTCTCTTCTAACAAAGCTTCTGCCTGCTCTTTTTCTTTAGTCAATTCACCTAATTTCACGAAATCAGTTGCATTACTTTCAATTTCCTTTTCTAAGTTACTGATTTTATCCTCTAACTCACTTACTTCACTTTCTATCGTATCATATTCACGTTGTTCCTTATATGAGAACCTTGGCTTACGATTAGCATTTCTGTCAGACGAATTAGAACCATTCTTGATACTATCTTTATCCGAATCTTCGCCACCCTTTGTAGCTTTTGACTTTTCATTACCTTTTAGTGAAACACTATCCTTATTCTTTCCACTGCCCTTAATTCCCATTGAAGCATTTTCTCCCGCTTCAACCTCACTCATTTCTTTTCTTAATACATAATCACTATAACCACCCTCGTACTGGTTAATAACTCCGTTACCCTCAAATGCAAATATTCTCTTAACTGTTCTGTCTAAGAAATATCTGTCGTGTGATACCTCTATCACAATTCCGTTAAATTTATCTAAATAATCTTCTAATATTGTAAGTGTCGTGATATCTAAATCATTAGTAGGCTCGTCTAATATAAGAACATTTGGTGCTTCCATAAGAACTCTTAAGAGATTAAGTCTTCGTTTCTCACCACCTGATAACTTTCCGATAAGGCTATATTGTTTCTCAGGTGTAAATAAGAATTTCTCTAACATCTGCGATGCTGTTACTGTTCCGTCAACAGTTTTGACATATTCAGCAGTTTCTTTAATGTAGTCTATTACTCTTATCGCAGGATTCATATAGGCAATTCCTGCCGATTCATCATTTTCTATCTCCTGTGAATAATATCCTATCTTAACGGTCTGACCGACAACTAATTCTCCGCTATCCGGCTCAATTCTTCTAGCAATTATCTTCATTAATGTTGTCTTTCCACAACCATTATCTCCTATGAAACCAATTCTGTCATTCTTAAGGAAAATGTAACTAAAATCTTTAAATAGAACTTTATCACCATATGCCTTAGAAACATTATGAAGTTCTACTGTAGTTCTTCCTAATCTTGATGATACGGAACTCATCTCTACATTCTCCATCGCAGTCGGCGACTTCATATTTTTTAATTCTTCATATCTTTCTATTCTGGCTTTCTGCTTCGTAGAACGCGCCCTTGCGCCTCTCATAATCCACTCTAATTCATTTCTAAGGATAGATTTTCTCTTCCTGTCACTTGCAAGAAGCATATCTTCCCTTTCAGATTTTAACTTAAGAAAACCTGAATAGTTAGCCTGATAACTGTAGATTTTACCTTTATCTATTTCAACAATCCTGTTTGTTACACTGTCAAGAAAATATCTGTCATGCGTAACCATAATAATCGCACCCCGATAAGCCTTTAGATAATCCTCTAACCAGCCTGACATTTCATTGTCCAAATGGTTCGTAGGCTCGTCTAAAATAAGAATATCTGCTTTCGATAACAATGTAGATACCAAAGCAACTTTCTTTCTCTGACCTCCTGATAAAGTCGATGTAACCGCATTAAAATCATTTACGCCAAGTTTCGTAAGCATTGTCTTAGCATTACTCTCTATATCCCATTCTGACTCGACTTTAGATACGTTCTGCCTTAATATACTCTCTATTATCGTCTCATTTTCTTTAAATTCAGGGTTCTGTGGCAGGTATCTCATCACAATATTATTAGCCTTAGTAATACTTCCCTCATCTGCTTCTTCATATCCTGCAATAATCTTAAGTAATGTAGACTTTCCTGTTCCATTTATTCCTATTACTCCGACTTTCTCATTCTCTTGCAGATAAAATGATACCCCATCAAGCAACGGTGTATCTGCAAATGTCTTTTTTATATTATCAACTGATAGAATATTCATTGTATTTCTCCATTTCTATGCATTTACTCATAATTAATCCGTTAATCAAAACTATATAATACCATTAGCAAAAACCACAAATGCTTTTACTTTAAAACAGATGTAACTTCAACAGTATTATAATTATATATTCCGGCTTTTTTAACACTATATCCCATAATATCATATTTTGTCTTAAATGTTAATTTTTCTTATGCATTCGTCGATATATTATATAAGATTTCATCTAAAGATTGGAGAGAATTTATGAAAATTGATAGAAATACTTCCACCATTATATCTGATACAACCAATCAGAATAATGTAAATAAGAAAAATGATAATACAGCTAATACATCTGATACTAAGAATACAGCCTCTGCAAGAGATAATGGTTCAATATTTGCAGGCGACTTAAACCTTGGTTCTGACATTGATAATAAACGCAAGGAAGCACAGAATATTGCACTTAATATTTTGGAAAATGCATTTAAAAGTGATAAGAAAATAGATGATGAAATTGAATCAAGAAATAATCATGTCAAAGAATTGAATGACCAGATTAACGAAGCAAATGATATGATTAACAATATTAATAAAGAGATGGACATTGTCAAAAAAGGTTATAACATCGATGATGCCAGCGAAGAACAGGCTGACTATAAATTATTATTAAAAGAGAAAAATTCACTTAGTAATTCAGACATAACCCTGTCAGATGAAGAACAGGAACGTCTTTCTTATCTTCATGAACGCGGGCTTACTGATTACCAGAAAGAAATGCTTAATTTAGAAGCTAATAAAGGTATCTATAAAAAGGAGATTAAGGACTGTACAAAGGAAATCATCTCTGAAAATGCGATTGTACGTGGTATACATATTGAGCGTTTGAAATCTCATGATATGGTCGATGCCCGGAAAAATGCCGACAAAGTACTGGAAGCTTCAGGCAAAGAAATTATCGGTATGCTGATAGAAGATTCCAAAGAAAGCATTGATAAGAAATTCGAAGAGGAAGAAAAGAAAGCTGAAGATAAGAAAGAAGCTGAAAAAGAACTTGAACAGCGAATTGAAGCTGCCAAAGCCGAACGTAATGAAAAAGCTGATAATAAAGATGACGATTTAGAAGAAATGTATAAATTAGACTCTACACTTGATGAAGTAGTCAACAGCAAACAGGGTTCTACTATGGACGATGTTAAGAAGTCACTTACCCAGGTTGTAAATGAATTAAATCTTACGGCTGATGATTTAAAAGGAGCTGTTATTGATAAAGATGTGTAGTTACATATCCTTATGAATCATTTATTGAGCTATAGGACAGAACGTCTGATGTCTTGAATTAGTCATCAACACATTTTGTCCTATAGCTCATTTATTCTCTAATGTATAACTAAATATACCGCAGCTATACACAATACTATCTGGATTATTGCAAATCTGTATACCGTATGTGTATTCGACCAGTTCCATACTTTTCTTACGTGGTCGTGAATTGGTGTTCTGACATTTGTAAGAATCTTAATCTTTAAGAATCTTAGTAATGATACTTTAATTAATCCTAAACCACCATCTACTATCAATACGCCTGCAACTAATAAGTATAAAATAGGTGAACCCATCTTCAAAACTGCTATACTTATGAATAATCCCATTGCTCTTGAACCTGCATCACCCATTAACATTTTACTTGGTGTGGCATTGAACCATAAATAACCTAAAATGCTTATAATAAACAGTAAAATTGTATATGAAAATTTACTGTCCATACCTTTTATTAAATCTATAACATAGACAGATGATAATGTAATAATTGTAAGTGTTCCTGATAAGCCGTCCACACCATCTGAACAGTTTGTTACATTTATTGAAGCCCATACAAGAATTACTATCAATATTCCAAATACAACCGGGTTAATTGTCACATATTTATCAGCGCATGCAATAAATATTCTGTTATCATTGAAATTCAAAAATGTAATTGCTAACATTATTGCAATTATTAAATCTAAAATTCCTTTTTTATATTCTCCCCATGGTGACTTCGCGCAGTCATCAAGGAAGCCTGTAAGCATCGCTGCCACAACTAATATAAGATAAATTAATATCTCAACATTCATTTTGGCAAAAATAAGTGTCGATACAACATACACCAGAACGAACCAGAAACCTGCTCCTCTTGGCTTACCTGCCGACAGCGAACCGTCATGCGCATAAGCACGTCCCATATCCTTTGGTAAAATTCTTGTGCATTTACTAAGCATCAGACAAGTCATTGCAAATGCAAACAATATTCCGACAAATGCAACTGAACCGTAATCCAGACTGCTAAAAAAATAATTTATCATTGGTCTCTCCTTAAATATTTTTAATTAATTAGATATTGCATATGATAACACTTTTTCTTAAAGCAGGCTAGTATTTTATAAAATATTCTAAAACTTTAAATATACTTCGCATTATCATAACCGTGATGATGAATTGATGATGAATTAATGAATATTTTTATAATTAATCACGATGTTTCCATTTAATAATTGCAGCACCAATTATAATAATATATCCGAGAATACTATATATATCAGGTATCTGATCCAGGAATAAAAAGCCTAATATCGCCGCGAACAATACCTGTGAATAGTCAAATACTGAAATATCTTTAGCAGGTGCTTTAGTATAGGCCTGTGTAACCGTAAACTGTCCTGCTGCCGCACAGCTTCCCGCAATCAAAAGATATATCAACTGCATTAGTGTCATTGGGTGGTAATCAAAAATCACAAATGGTAATGTTATAATACATGAAAATGTTGAGAAAAACATTACTATAACCGGACCTCTTTCACCCTGTTTACCTAATTTTCTTACAAATGTATATGCTGTTCCTGCTCCCAGACCTCCAATTGCAGCTACCACAGCAGGAATACATTTTATATCCAGACTTGGTTTTACAACAAATAATGCACCGATAAAGGCTACAATAACCATACTCCACTCAAATCTGTTGGCATACTCATTAAGTATTAAAGCCGACATAATTATCGCAAAGAACGGTGCAAGTTTATTAAGTATATTGGCATCGGAAATATTCATATGGTCTATGGCATAATAATTGCATATCAAACCGATAGTTCCGCATATTGCCCTCATTAGTAATGATGGAATACTTCCTTTCTTTATCTTAAATTTATCCTCCGTCCTTAAAAGCATTATTGCAGCCGCAAACATCGCAACAACATTTCTAAAAAAGCCTTTCTGCATAGTCGGTAAATCTCCGGCTTTCCTTATGAAGAAACTCATACATGCGAAGAAAAATGCTGCCATAATTATGTACATAATTCCCTGATTCTTCTGTGACATTTTCATTTTTTCATCTTCTTTCCATTATTTTGCAATTAACATCTACCTGGTTTATTTTTTAATACCATGGTCAAAAGGTCTAAACCCACATGAGCTTGCTCATAGGTGGGCGAAAGACCTTGAAGCCCGCCCCGATATTCGCATATCGTAGGATGATAATCCCACGATATGCGAATATCGGGGCGAATTGTGGGAGTGCGTAGCACGGAACAATTCGTAGGCATCAAATTCGTGGACTTTTGACCCCGACATCTTAATATATTGATATATATTTGATGTATGTTTATTTACAATTTATGTTTTATTATAGTTTTGGTTATTAAATTAGTAAAGTAATTATTTGTCTTTTATCAATAATGATTTTATGTTATTATGAAACTATATTTAAAATTCACAAAACATTTTATCGAAAGGAGGATTAGATAGTTGTATCTAATTCAATTATTTAATTCAATTATCAAACCATATGAATTATAACAACTATCTGAATTGTATGAATAAAAAGGAAATATCTGAAATTAAGAAAACATTAAACCCTGAGAATTCCGTTATTACAAGAATATGCGGCTGCTATATTGATGGCGAAAAAGAAATCAAGTTCAAATCTAAGGAGGCTTTTCATTCGCTTTCTGAAGAGGAGGCTTTTAAATATTTTGACATTTTTAAACACTCACTTTCAGGCTCAATCGGTAAAAATCTTCTTAATATGGAATTTCCACTTGATGAAGAGAAAGTAGGCGGAAAGCAGGAATTTCTTCTTAAACTCAAAGACAGTGGGCTTGAAGATGATGAACTATTAGATGAATTCTATCAAAAAGTTGTAGAGAATTATATTTATGCTTCGAATTACTACATAATTCTTATTCATGGTATCTATGATATTCCCGGTAAATCTTCTGATGGTTCAGAGATGTTCGATGCTTCTGATAATGTCTATGATTACATTCTCTGCAGTATCTGTCCTGTTAACCTTGCCAAATCAGGACTCAGTTATGATGCTGACACAAACAGTATCGGTGAACGTGTAAGAGACTGGATTGTTGCTGCTCCCGCAAATGCATTCTTATTTCCGGCATTTAATGATAGAAATACTGATATCCACAGCCTTTTATACTATTCAAAGAACCCTGAAGAATTACAGTATTCTTTTGTAGATAATATTTTCGGTACAAATGCACCAATGACAGCCGAAAGCCAGAAAGAAGCATTCAATAATATTATTATGAATACTCTCGGTGAAGACTGTGACTTTAATACAATCAAAACCATTCACGAAACTCTTAATGAAATGATAGAGGAAACCAAAGACGAACCTGAACCACTAATTCTTACAACCAATGAAGTTAAACACGTCTTTGAAGAAAGTGATATTCCTAATGAAAAACTTGAGGTTTTAGAAAAACAGCTTGATGTGGTCGCTGAAGAACAGCAATCTCCTACTTTCTTAGCTTCAAATGTAACAAACGTAAGGAAATTCAATATTGAAACTCCTGATGTTGTAATCAAAGTCAATCCTGAGCGAACAGACTTGGTCGAAACCCGCGTTATTGATGGCCGTCAATGTCTTGTTATTGCCGTCAATGACCATATTGAAGTTAATGGAATTACAATACGTGCTAATGTTAATGAAGATTAGTGATTATATTTTATAGTGATTAAATTCAAAAAAATCGAGGAGAGTTTCGTGATTGAAACTCTCCTCTTGTGTTCATATGTGAGTTATAGGTAACAAATAATTTCAAAAATTTATATTCCAAAATGACCTATTTCATACCAGCCTTTCTTAATTTTTCTGAACTGTATTCCGTCACCATACCAGGATTTAATTTCTTTTTTTGATTTTTTATAATCTCTGGTATAAATTACTCCATACATTTTCGTTTCATCTTGCCAAAATATAATATAGTAATCTGTTACCCACAAATAATCATAGTGTCCCTTATATGAAGTTTCACATATTTTTTTTAGAGATTCTTTTTCCTCTTCACTCATATTAACTTCTTTACCAATATCATTTTCTTTTAACTCATATGTTTTGTCATCAATAACTAAAATTAACATTTCAGAATTATTTTCTCTATCATAATACTTAAAAAGCATATCCTTTATTAATGTATAGTCTTTAGATACTGAATCAAAATCTTTTATATATAGTGTCTCTCTAAACAAAAAAGTCTTAATAAGAAGAAAGATAATGAGAAGAATTAACAGACTAATAACTATTTTCCTTTTTTTCATTTTACATACTCCACAAAAGATTCTTCAAATGTCATATAGTTAAAAAATGGTTGACAGTCCCCATTATATTTTGACCAATGTTGCAAGATATACCAGCTTCTAAATCCAAAAAGAATTCCAAAACTTGTACCATATCCATATCCATCTGTTAAATCTGAATAATCTAGTCCATAAATATCATAATAAGTAAACTTTAATGTGTATTCATATTGATTTTTATCTTTATTATATTTAAATGAAGTCATTTCAATTTTCGCTCCATAAATACCGTCAACACAAATACCTAGTCCATTTGTCTTATCATTAAAATACGGATTATAAATTACTCCATTCATTCTATTTACCATAATACTGTTATCCCTATCACTATCACGATATTGTAATTCACTTACATTTCCATTATTTTCATTTAATATATTGACTAAGATTTCATTGACTTTTTTTACATAAGATTTAGAATTATCATGGTTTTTAATTTTATCTATTAAATCTTCATTATAGTAATCACTTCCTGTTCCATCTAAGAAATGATCAATCATATCCATTCCTACATCTACCATTTTTCCTTTTGATAGTGTCCATACTAATAGTTTCCAACTATTAATATAATCATTTTTACTTACACCAAAGAAATCCGTCCAATTTATCCAGGATAGATCTATCAATTCATTCTTTGATAAATCAGCATACTTAAAATCTTCTGGTCGATTCTCTAACTCACAGTTTTTTGCTTTGTAATCAGTAGCATCAGTCTCATAAATTAAAAATTCATGAACTTTCGAATTGCAAGGTTCATTATCTATTTTATCATCCAAACCATCACCATCTGTATCTTTAATATTAGGATTACTTTTCATTTCAAAAATATATGCTCCAATTTCTGAAGGTATATCAAATTTGTCAAATATTATATTTAACCAAAACGTTGGCATAACGCCTATCTCTTCACCATCAAGTAGACCATCACCATCTGTATCTGCATTAAATGGATCAGTATAAATAATCGTTCCATTCGATAATCTCATTCCTGATATTTCAAATACATCCGGTATTCCGTCTTTATCACTATCAGTGCTATCAATTTTTTGATCTACCATAATTTCACTATATATATTAATTAATTCATCTGCAGTAACTGCTTTAAAATATTTTCCACCTGTCTGATCTGCTATATTTTTTAATAATGCATTATTATTCTGACCTCCAATATATACTGTATTTATTTTAATATTTTTTTCAATAGCTAAATTAATCATTGAACTACTTACTTCTGCTTCTCCATCACTAACAAGTAATATCCTTTTTTCTGAATCATTTCTTGCATTGGTTAATATTCTAATCGATTCATTTATAGCATTATTAAAGTCTGTTCCTCCACTAGAATATATTTTATCTATGGCATTCATAAGATCATATTCCGAATTTGTCAATCCACAAACAGCATTAGCATTTGAAGTAAACAATACAATTCCTGTTTGATCATCCTTTCCTTGGGCTTTAACATAATTTTTCGATGCCAGCTTTCTATAACATGTAGTTATCTGATAACTAGACCCTGGATACAATGTATTTTTAACTGAATACTCAAAATTCGGATCGTTTGTCCTCATACTTCCAGAACAATCAATCGATATAATAGTATCAAAATTTTTCTTATTGTCGTTAGGATATTCAATTTCATTGTGCCATGCCTCAAACCATTCCTCTTTATCAACAATCATATATTTACTAAAATGATTTACTTCTGTTGAAACACTCATATTCATCTCATCATAATGTGTTTCTTGTTCTACAAATCTGTCATTTTTCTCATCATACCACAATACTATTAATTTTTTTAACATTTCACTAGAATACGATTTATTCATAAAAAAAGTAATCTTTGCATTATCAAACTTTGAACTACTATTTATATCAACTGGTACACCAACCAAACCTACTGTATCTGATATATATTTATCCTTTCCATATAAATCCTCAATCTCTGTTGTGCTGTTAATATATCCCGTACCATTAAATTCAACTGACACCTTTGAAATATCTTGTCTATCCTCATTAGATATATTAATTTCTAAATTCTGAAATGTTTTTTCGTCACAATCCAAAATTCCATTATCATCTGTATCCTTTAATAATGGACTAAATTTTAATTTTATTTCATCGCCATCATTTAATGTATCACCATCTGTATCTGCATTATTAGGATCTGTTAAATACACATTTATTTCTTCATAATCAGATAATCCATCTTCATCACTATCATATTTATTAGGATTTGTACCTATTTCCATCTCAATTCCGTTATTCAATCCATCGGCATCATTATCAACATCAGCATCTGATATTCCTGAAACTAAAGAATCATAAATTAATGGATTACTTTTTGTAAAAAAGATTTCCTGATAATCTGTCAATCCGTCTCCATCCGAATCTTTATTGAATCTATTTGTTCCCGCTATTGATTCATAATAATCAGTAATTCCATCATCATCACTATCAATTATAATATCCATATTATTTTCAGATATTATTAATATTCCATTATCATCCCAATTTTTAACCTTTACACAATTCACTCCGTTAACATAATCATCATAACTCAATACTATTGAACAATTCCATAATGTAGAATTATTTCCTCTCCAAAAACGTAATTCTGTTGAACCTTCATCTTCAAAGCCTACAACGTATGCATATATATTTTCTGTAACTTCCATATCAACTTTCTTTGGATTGTATTGTGATTTATCTGCTTTTGAAAGATTAATATCCTGTCCATTATTCTCCTTTTTAGATGCTCCTGTAAAGTTAATATACAATAATGCATCGCTACTCTTCCATGCAGCAAACTGTGTCAAATCCAAATATACAATGTCTCCGGCATGAAAATATTTTTCTTCATTATCATCTTCCATTACTTCCCAATGACCATATTCTCCACCATCTGCAAAATATACATTATTACTATCTCTTCCTCCTGCACTCCATGAATTCCATTGTGTATTACCATCAGGACTTAATCGGTTAAATGTAACATTATATGTCGTATCCGGAACCTTAACACTCCATGTTTCACTATCTTCTTTCGTCATTCTATAGTGAACATGTCCTGATGTATTATCTACCAATTCCATAACTGCATTATCATTTCCTAACCAATGTTCAACCGTATTATCTTTCAGGTAAATCTTAATGTAGGTTGTTTGTGCCCAAATAACTTGTACAAATCTTTCTAATCCCATACTTGTTCCTAATACTACAAGCATCAATAAGAGTGAAACTACTCTTTTAATCTTTTTGTTTTTAAATAATTTTCCCATATGCTCTCCTCCTAAATTCATTTTTCGTTTGCATTTACCAATGTAATTAACTAACTCGTTAGTATTATCTTATACGTATACCTACATTATATAAGTTTACTCTTATCCCTGCATCACTTTTGTTGTAAAGTGTATTTTTTTGTTATAAAGTGTATTTTTCTCGTTCAATATAATTAACCATGACATTATTACTCTAAATATCCTGTGTATTATTCATTCTTTCTTTATATTTTCTTATTCTGTATTCTTTTAATATCCTATTATATTCCTTTATATATCCTCTTTTAGTAACCAGAACTTCTCCTCCTGATAAAACAGTATGTTTATTTATACTTTTAATATATTTCAGGTTCACTAAATATTTCTTATTAATACGGATGAAATTCTCATATTTATCATCTTCCTGCCACTCTCTTATTGAACGTCTTGTCATATATAACTCTTCTATATTCTTATATTTTATATATGTATATACACTATCTACCTTGATATACTCTATATTCTCCGGATTAATCTCCTGTATATACGAAGGATTTATAAATTCTCCTTCAGGTATTTTCTGCACTATACTCTCTGTTGCATTTTCATGCACAAAGAATATCTTGTCATAATCAGCCTGATTAAAATTATTTATACTTTCATCTTTAATATTAAATATGTATATTTTTATCGTATCTTCACTTATACATTCATATAGTTTTTTTATTAAATCATAAGTTTTTTTGTCGTTTACGCATATAGCTATCCTTAGCATTTATATTCACCCTGCTTCCTTATATTTTATTTAATTCCTGACCTTTATCATCTGTACCCTTTTTGCATCTTTTGTATTTTTATTAATTTATCCCTATTTTATATTAAGTTTTCAAAGTTCATTTTCGACATTTAATGACCAAATTATATCATAATCTAGCATGAAGGTAAATCTTTAGTTCAAAATGTAACATTTATTATTGCTAAATACTAATTTGTCGTTAAATTACTGCTTCCACCCACTATTATTCCAATATTACCAGTTGATTCACCATTTTTTAAAGTTCCATTATAATCTACTGATGTTATTGTAATGACATTATTATTTACCTCAAAATTACCATTCCATTTATCCTTTAATTCCACATTTTCGCTAAAAGTTATCTGTGTCTTCCAGCTTCCACAAGTCTTGCCTGAATTATTCGTAACTGTTATCTCATATTGATAATATGTCTTGCCGTCTGCCTGCCACGAATTCACAACCTTTGCTAAATTGCTTACATTTACCATACCATAAGTTGTCTGGTTACCGCCTTGCGACTGATTGTTATTTGATTGATTATTATTCGATTGGTTGTTATTCGAATTACCGTTATTTTGTGACTGCCCATTATTACCTGACTGATTCTGTGATTGCTGATTATTATTTGATATATTTCCTGAGCTTTCAGGCAAACTCAACTGTCCTGTCATCAATTTTAAGAACCATTTACCACATTCGCTAAGGTCATTTACCGTAAATCCACTGAATTTATTGCAAGCTGAACTTATGAGTGAAGATGTTTCATTTTTATTAGACAGATTCCAGATAACATAACTTATCTGATTATCATTTAGCATCTTAATCCATTTACCTGACTGCTCCTCATCAATACCACCATTTCCTGAAGCATCACATATTCCAAATTCAGATACAAATACAGGTAGTCCGGCATTTACAACATTCTGCACATTCTGCCTCATATCATCTCTATGTGTTGCTGCATAGAAATGAAATGTATACATAATATTTTCATATCCTGTTATCGGATCAGCAAGTGCCTGGTCTACATATTGCGACCAGTTAGGTGTTCCTACTAATATCACTGCATCTTTGTCATACTGACGTATTATAGGAATAATTTCATTTGCATAATTCTTAATATCCTGCCAGCTTGTACCACCATTTGGCTCATTGCAGATTTCATATATCACATTGTTATTTGCAGCATATTTAGGTGCCATTTCGTTAAAGAACTGTTTTGCCTCGCCTATGTAAGTGTTAGGATTACCATCTGATAAAATATGCCAGTCAATTATCACATACATTCCATTATCTGTTGCATATCTTACACCATTATCAATCAGATTCTTTAGATAATTCTTATCTCCGCCTGTACAATAACCATTATATTCTGCGGTATACATTGCAAGTCTGATTACATTTATCCCGAAATTATTATGTAATTCTTTAAAACATTCGGCATTAATATAATCTGGAAACCATGCTATTCCATGTGTACTTATGCCTCTTAACTGTACGGCATTTCCTGCGGCATCAGTAAGCTTAGAACCTGTTACTTTCAACTTTCCGCTTGGATTGGTTACAACATTTCCCACTACCTGATTATTATTGTTATCAGACTGTGGTGCTGTTGTTTCATTATTATTTTCCTTGTTATCGCCTTCATTATCCTCTTCATCATTATTTTTTGAACTATCATCTTCCTGCGGAGCCTTAGAAGTTTCATCAGACTCTTTAGACGTTTTAATCTCCGTATTTTTGACCGCATTTTCACCACCCGATGCATTACCACCTGATGCCGTTACACTTCTTTGTCGGTTTAATAATAGAATGGTTATAACAGCAACAAGAGCAACTACAACTATAGCTGCTAAAATTACTTTTTTCTTATTTTCTTTAATAGACTGCCAGATTTCACCCATTGTTTTTCTCAATTTATCCTGCATTTAATTCACGTCCTTAATATGTTCTTTTTATCAGTTACTTTATAAATATCGGCATAAAATCATCTGAATCTGAGCAGACAAAACCGCCAATTTGTCCAACAACGTCTCTGAATATTTTCTCCATATCTTCTCGGTGTTCTAAATCTGTTTTAATACCATATATAACATTTACATTATGAGTCTCTAGGAATTTCTTATCATCCTCATCTCGGAACATAGGAAGTTTTTCTATATCTATACTTGCTTTCTCACCAAGTTCAATTTCTATAACATTAGCAGCTTCCCAGAATTCTATCATATTCTTCGCTACTTCACTGATAGCCTCATATAAATCTCTACTGCTTATTTCATTAGTGTTCATATAATAACAATCAATATATGATGATTTTTTTGTAGTTTTAACTTTTTTATTTTTCATAATAATCTCCATTCCGCAGGCGCAAAGTGCCGGAGGAATCGCGAGCCAAATGTCAGATTTGGCTCTGCGATAGATGCTATTTGTGGCACCTCTGACACAAATAGCTTTGTGAAAAATCAGATATCAATCTGATTTTTCACAATGGTCTCCATTCCGCATATTATCCTGCATTTCTTCACTACTTATTCAACACAATATCCATAAATTCATGCAATTTGTTTGTCACATATTTATCTTTATGCATTATTAACTGAAAATCTCTTTCTATTTTAACATCTTTAATTCTTATTGCACATAGTTCATCATAGCCGGCTATCAGACTTGATGATAAAATCGTTACACCAATTTCTGATAATACCGCATTTATAATTGCCTGCGTATTATTACAGTTCCATATTACATTTGCCTTTAGATTATCTTTACTTTCGATTGCCTCATCTATGATTGTTCTCGTACCACTGTCTTTCTCTCTTAGAACCAGAGGATATCTAAGAATTTCCTCAAGATTAACACTTTTTCTTACCGCCAGCTTATGATTCTTCTTACATATAAACATCATCTCGTCTTTCATAAACGGAATCGCACGTATGTCTTCACTTGTCACCCGTCCCTCGACAAGCCCGATATCTAACTTATTTGATAACACAAGTTGCACGATATTTCTGGTATTAGAAATGTCCACGCTAGGCGAATGTCCTGAAAATTTATTAATATATTCCGGCAGCATACATGTACCAATTGTTACAGTTGCACCAATTCTTATCGGCGAATTGTCTTCATTTGAACCAAGCTGACGTTCCATATCTTCTGCAATACTTAACATTTTTCTGGCATACAGATATAATTTCTCGCCCTCTTTAGTAATATAGAGTCTCTTATTAAGACGTTCAAATAATAAAACCTTATATTCCTTTTCTAACTCGGATATTGCACCACTGACTGTCGGTTGTGTAACAAACAATTCTTTCGAGGCGGTACTCATACTCCCTGTTTCTACAACTTTTACATAAATCTCTAAATGCCTTAGTGTCACTGTCTCCCTCCTTTCAAGCATTTTAGTCACTATGATAATCTTTGATTATATAGGTTTTTACTTATATATATTATAATTATTATATATTTTACTTATTAAGTCAATAGCTGTATTATTGTTTTCGGAAAAAATAACGGAATGGAGCATAGTGTTAAAAATAATGCTGATGCGATTATTTTTAACACTGCTAAATGTGCCGCAGGTGTCACATTTAGCTTTTATCGCAAAGCCGAATCTGATATTCGCCTTGCGATTCCTCCGGCATATATGCCTGCGGAATGGAGATTATAATATGTCTACAGAAAATATATCATCAAAGCCGAAAATTCTCTGGCAACTATTTATATCAATGTTTACTTTAAGTGCATTTACATTTGGCGGTGGTTTTGTCATCGTTTCACTTATGAAGAAAAAATTTGTTGAGGAGTTAAAATGGTTCGATGAAGATGAAATGCTTGATATAACAGCCATCTCACAATCATCTCCGGGACCTATTCCCATTAATGCCTCTGTAATTATCGGGTACAGAATGGCGGGTGTCTTAGGTTCCATAATCGGAATAATCGGTACAGCACTCCCACCTATGATAATCATTTCCATTGTGGCAGTTTTCTATAAACAGTTCTGTACCAACAAAACAATTGCAATTTCACTTCAGGTAATGCGTGCAGGTGTTGCCGCCGTAATATTTGATGTGGTACTTAATCTTGCTAAAAATGTCTGCAAGACCAGGAAAATTCTTTACATAGGTCTTATGATTATATCATTTATTGCGGTGTGGTTTTTCGATATCAGTGCAATGATTATTATATTAACCTGCCTGATAATCGGCATTATAAATGCTTTGTCAGATACCATTAAATCAAAACATTTGAAAGCTGATACTACGAAAAGAGGTGCTAAATAATGTTACTTTTAAAAATGTTTATAAGTTTTATTCAGGTCGGCTTATTCTCAGTCGGCGGCGGATATGCTGCTATTCCACTAATTCAGAATCAGATTGTGGAAATTCATAAATTAATAACTATGTCTGAATTTACTGACCTTATTACTATAGCAGAGATGACACCCGGTTCAATATCCATCAATGCTGCTACATTTGTAGGCACGAAATTATCAGGGCTTCCAGGCGCAGTTATCTGTACAATCGGCTGTATACTCCCATCATTTATTATCTGCTCAATACTTGCAAGATTTTATTATAAATATAGGAACTTAGGTGCAGTACAGACTATTCTTTCTGCTTTAAGACCTGCGGTAGTATCCTTAATCGCTTCCGCCGGATTATCAATACTTCTGCTTGCTCTATTTCAGGCAGATAAACATAATATTTCATTAGATAATTTCAGATATGTTGAATTCTTCCTCTTCGCCGGAGCATTGGTGTTACTTAGAAAATTCAAATTAAATGCAATAACAATTATATTTGGCACAGGGGTTATCGGGACATTAATTTATACATTTGCATTTTAACTACATAGAAAATCCAAAACTACCTTTTATGATAAATTATTCAAAATTCTCACATACATATTAGAATTAAATTATCTGTATTAAGTAAATTTGCATATATAAATATCGAAACTTTTGTAAGAATTGCTAATTTGTAGATATCTTTTTCGGCTCTTTTGATTATTTGAGTTCATTCAATGCCATACACTTAAACCGATTTATCCGTCTATGACACACACTTGATTTATGACGTATCGTGTGCAAGTTATATGCCGTCAGGTGCAAAAGGTCGGTGCAGTAAATCACCGTTCAAGCGAAGCGCGTTTGATTAGCTGCACCGTAATAGACTTTGCAGATGACGGCATTTACTTGCACTA